>JAAEPW010000711.1 GCA_024232355.1 Chloroflexota bacterium
CCGCTTGGGCTTCCGTTGCTGTAGCTTTTTTAATCATTACAGGTTCTCCAATCTAAAAAAGGTAGAGTTGACGTAAAACGCTAGATAGTGTATAAAACGGAAGCCAACCGATTGTATCTCGGCTGGCTTCCTAACACGATGAACCTGATAAGGAGGCTACCGTGTCTAAAAGCAATTCTATTGAAAATCTGTGTTCCGCACCAGTTCCAAACTTTCCTGATTATCGCGTTGACACTAATGGTGGGGTATGGAGCTACAAGTTTGGTAAATGTCGTTTGTTGAAGCCAGTGCTGAACAACAGAGGTTACCACATCGTCGGCTTGTGCAGAGACGGAAAAAGGCACATACAAAGAGTCCACGCATTGGTACTCATGACCTTTGTTAGTCCACGTCCAGAAGGCGAAGAAGCGTGTCATTGGAACGGATGCCAAACCGATAACCGTCTTGTTAATCTTCGCTGGGACACTCACAAAAACAATTATGCTGATGCCGTGCGGCATGGTACGTCTCACATTGGTGTTGGCTCTCCTCCGGGAGAAGCCCACTCTACTGCTAAGCTCACCGAGGCGGATGTTTACGAAATCAGGCGGCGGCATGCGGCGGGTGGCATAACCCAAGCAGCATTGGCCAGTGAATATCCCGTTAGCCGCAAGCAAATTGCGAACATTATCCACCGCAAAAGATGGTCCCACATTCCCTAGCCCTTCTTCGCTACCCATAACTCCCCCCTGGCCTCGGCACAAACTCGCAAAGTATTTGCGAGGGAGTCTATTCGGTATTGGCCTTCGGGGGCCGCTGGATCGGCAATCAAGACAATCTTGAGTTTGTAGCGATCCCAACTTTCTGGATTACACACCATGCAAACCAGATTGCCGCTACGAGCCACGCCGCTCATACCCCCACCACAGATTGGACAGGGATGCTCGAAGTTCCCGATCAGTCCGCTGGCCGGTGTGGGCGGAGGTTTCCCTGGGGCCGGTGTTGGCTTCGGACTACTGGGCTCGAACAGGTCGAACACACCGCTGGTTTTTGCTTGCGAATTACCCATTCTGTTTTTCTTTCTTATTTTGAGCCGTGTCCCCCGTGTCTGGGTGGTAGGCACGGGTTAAGTCCTTTGGTGGTAAGTGGTTAAGTGTGGTGTGTACCTGTGTCCGCTGTTTTGACGCGCACACACACACCGGTAAGCAGAGGCAGGGTGACTGACAGAGGCAGAGTGACTGACGCTGCCTCGCGTGACGTAGTGTGCTAATGCGGACACGGGGTACACAGGTACACAGTAGACACTCATACTACTACTACTACTACTACTTAAAATATAGAGAGAGAGAGAGAAAAGGAGCCTCTGGGGGCTATTTTTGAACCTGGCACCCCCCGTGTCCCTTGCTGTGTACCTATCTCGTTTTGTGTTCTTCATGGTACACACCTAAACTACCATTCCTTTGTAGATTGGGGGGTTGGTTCATCATCTGACATGATTTGGGAGTGAATATAGTCGAAGTCGATTGCGACTCCTTTGCTTGTGGTTCCACCAACTCGCCGCCGAGATTGGATGGCAGTTCGGACACGGAGAAGAACTTGCTTGATTCCCTGGTCACGCCATAGGGTGTCTTTGAGTAATTGATCGGCGACCACTCTCGGAGCCAGAAATAAACAGTCAGCTTCTTCTCGGCCTGGTTTTTCCTTGTCTGTAAAGCGGTCGATCTTTACCCCGCTTCTGGCAAGACACTGTTCGGATTCACCGGTATCGTCGGCACCAGTCTGGATGTCGTCGATTAGCTGGGCCACCGATCGAGCCCCCTTGCGGGTGCTTGTGGTGGCGTTGAGGATTGACCGTAACAGTTCGATTTCATCCTTATTTTCCTCCCCGTCGCCAACTTCTTCGCCGTCGGTGGTCTTGACAATTTCAGCCAGTACAGTGTTGGCCATGTTCATGTCGTGGTGCATTAGAGCGCTCAGGATGGACGATGGGCAAGCGTAGCTGTCGACGATCCGGTCGTCAATCTTACGCCCATTCTCGGCTTTGTGGTGCTTCCCACGTAGCTCCAGGGCTAGCTTTCTAGCCCCGAAACCATAGTGAATGGCCGTTGCGAGTAGCTTTTGGCCTAGGTCGCGTAGCTCGGGGGCCTGCGGCGGGACTAGATTTCCCTCGTCGCCTGGCCGTGCTGGTAGTAGCTCCTGGACGATGAATCGGTTGCGGTCAGGGGCGCGTTCGAGTAGGACGTTGATACCCGCTAGCCAGCCGATGTGCTGTAGCCGGTACTCTACGCTGGCCTGGTGGGCTGTTCCACGCAGGCTAGAATCGCCACGGCTGGAAGCCCGGAGCATGTCGAGGATTTTCTGCTTTTCCTTGGTCGAATCGAACTCGTCGCAGAGGATCACGCGGGATGAGTTGCCGATGTCTTGGCGGATGCCGGCGGCCGACGACTGGCTAGAAGCCGACGAAAGGCCCCCGAAGATTTCCTTGAGGGTAGCAAACAAAACAGATTTTCCGCTTTTCGAGGCTCCGATAATGGCCATTTGTGGCCGCCAACCCCAGATAACCTGGACGAAAGTAGCTAGAATGGCACCAGTGATTACCGAAGGGGCCATTTTGTGCTTCCACCGCCACTGGGAAAATAGGTCGGTCCCTTGCTTTCCAACGGCACTGGCCCACGTCCTGTCCTTGGCTAGTTCGAGGTAGCGTTTCAGCGTCTCGAAGTCGTACCACGGCTTACCACCGGCGAAATGGAGCAAAAGCCCGCCGATTCGCGGGTGTTTGATTAGTTCGAGCGTGTCGCCGTCGTAAATGGCTCCTTCCTGGCTGCCTGTGAGCACGATAGAGCCGTCTTCATCATTGTTGGGCTTTCGACCTGCCCACACGCCCGGACCGAGCATAGAGCGGTCATGGAGCCGCTTCCCGCCCGCCAGGTAGGCCACGGCTTCACGTACTCCGGTGAGACTGGCCATGCCGGGCACTTCTTCGCGGCCTTGGTGGATGTTTTGCCGAGCTGGCTTGCCCGCGATTTGGAGCAGATCAGCGTAGGATACGCGGTTGATGTCCCTGATTCTGGAGTTTTTGCGGTTGAACTCACTGTAGACTTCGATCTGGCCGTTTTCCCATTCGCCGAGGACGTCGAGCTTGATCATGCCGCAAACGATTTCGTCGGTGTAGGTGGGTTGTTGGGCGGGAGTGGCGTCGCTTGCAGCGTGACTTGTCACGTGACTTGTCACGTTTTGGGTAGGTTTTGCCGCCTCAATCAACTCCCCCGCCCGGGCTAATTTTAGCAATTCTTCGTAGGTTCCGCCGGCTAGAATCCAGTCGCGGAGGTCGAATCCGTGTTTTTCGGTGATCTCTCCCGGTAGCTTCACTAGCCTGGTTTCTTTAGCTACGGTAGCTATAGATTCGCCGAACCGCCTAACACCAGTCTGTCCGGATTTGTCTAGGTCGCCAACCACAAATGCCTCTGCCAGTCCAGCGAACAGAGCTATCATTTCCGCCCTGGGCGTCTCCATTGCCCCGCCAGAATTGCTGATGACTAGGTGCGTCTTTTCTAGCTTTTTAGGTATGATCGACTGCAAGGTTAGTAAATCCGTGACACCCTCTACTTTCCAGACAATTTCGGCCTCTTTAATGTGCTGGAGAGCCCATTTTCCGATCCATCCGGCGGTCGATCCAAAAGTCGTTTTGGACTTCTTCCAGATCGGCGGTTTGTCTTTGCCTTGGAACACCGGAAGCGTCTTTCCGTTGCGTGGCAAGAGTGCCTGGCCGACTGGATCAGCGTCGAGGAAATGGGGGCCGTAGACCGGGAAGCTGAAGACTTTGTGATTTGCCTTTCCCTTCGGCACGCCGCCCATCGTGGCACCGGCCATTAGTATTGATTCCGGCGTTATTCCCTTCTTATGGGTATCGCAATAGGTTTTGGCAAGATCGTCATTCCATTTTTGGGGAGCGACCTGATCGTTCGGGTCATTCTTCGGAGCGTCGGGGAGTTTGATGCCGGCTTGCTTGGCGAAGTATCGGACGGCCTCCATGCGGTCGCCAAGCTCCGGCCGGGCCATGGCCATAAAGTCGAAGAATGAGAGATTCCGGCCTTTGTCCGAGAACTCGTGATACCGACCTTTGGTAGGGTGTTCGCCGATATTCACGCCGGCAGATGGATTCTTATCTTTCTGCCAAAAGGCCCGGCACGTCACCCAGCCTTTGGCGTCTGGTTCGCTGCCGGTTATGTCGACGTTGACATTGCGGTATTCGGCGAGGATGTCGAGAGCATCGAGTATTTTCTGTATGGCTTCTGGCCATCCTTGTTTAGCCATGTCAGTCCTTTGGTGGTTGTTTGCTGTTCGCTAGTCACACTTCCGTTCCCGCCCTATCAACGTAAGTAGCTGCTGTCGCTTGCTGGGGTTCTCTATGTACTCCCCTAAAGCGGCGGCACAATCATAGCAAAGGTCCAGTTCGTCCGAATCATAATCCCCGCCGACAAGACAATTCCACGCAAGCGTTCCACTCCCCGCCCCGACATTGCACCAGTCAAAATTTTCGACATCGGGATACTCGGCTGTCCGCTCGCATAAGTCGCATTTAAGCTCGACACACTCCCGACGCTTTACGATTTTCATTTCCTTGGTTTCGTATTTCTTCATGGTTTTCCTTTTCGTGTTGGAGTTGTCCGGCTTCATTCTGACGTTGGCGTGGTATCCACGGGCAGGAAGTATACGGATGTTTTGTCGTCCCTGAAGTCGGGTGAACACATGCTCTGCCATGGGCATCGTCCATCAACCCATCGTGTCGCGTAGTAACACCCATTGCATCGAGCCTTATCATCCTTGACAGTCTCCAACAGTGTCCCATCCTTCACATAGAATCGCTGGCCGATTGCTGGTTGCTGGGGTTCTGTTGGGAAGGCTTCGACAGCGGCGGGTGCATCTTTGACCTCGGGTTCTACTGGTACGAAGATTACGCCTTGGCCGCCATTACGTGCTGCTGATCCACATACTGGTCGGTTGTATGTTTTACAGGGGCGCCCCTTACCTTCATAAAAGCATCCATTACAGATGCATTTCGGAACAACGACTTTAAGCAGTGTGCTGGTTTCACTATCAGTGAACTCCGAACCAAGCGGATAGTATGAGCGTTTCGGCAGTTCCGGCTCACTCCCCCGGTCAATCAGTTCTCCGGCTTCATCTTCCAAGTCTGCCGTAGGTGCCTCGCAATCCGGGTCGAGTATTTGTCGCCGGGCGTCCATCATGCCTCTGGCTACATGATATGCGTGACTTGGAGTGTCGTTGTATGTGCTTCCTGGCTTCCCGGGGAATTGTCCGGTGCGGATTAACTCAACCGCCAACACGTCTATCAGTAGCATGTTCGGTTCCCTGTATCGGTCGCTTTGGTCTTTACTCATGGTTTCCCTTTCGTGTGTTAAAGTCGCCCGGCTTCACCCACCGGGCATGAGGAGCCAATCTACTCTACTGGGTTGGTTAGACCAAGAGGCTCCAGGGCATACCCGCTTGCCTTCGGGTACATCGGCGTCGATCAGGTGCTTAAATATCGCTCAACGACTCATTGCGGACTCGCATAGACGGCCTCCTTTCAGTATTGCGGTATCGCGTGCCGTATTCGACGGGCGGTATGCGATAGCTTAGTCGGATTGTCCAGAATCTCATGTCACTTTCCTCCCTCGCTCCCGCGAGTCATGGCTGTCAGCTTGGCTTTCAGGTCCGCGTTCTCGGCTTGTAGTTGTTCGATTTGTTCTTCCAGTTCACTTACAGTCACGCCCCGTTCTTCAAACCACGCGAATAGCTCCTTTTGCTCGGCCAGCGATAATGGTTCCCTATCGTCGCAACGTGCCAGCAGTACATTCGAGTCGTCGTCAAGCGGGCGGTCGAGGGTGGCTTGCAGTTGCTCGATGGCGTCGAGGCACTCGATAACGTGGGATGCGTCTATATAGCCTTGGTTTGCCCACTCTCGCAACTCCGCGATTCGTTCAGCGTCCATTGTTATCGCCTTTCTTGTTTATTGCCCATCGCTCTCACAGACACTCTCTCTCTTGCTTTCTGCCGTGCCGACTTAACAAGCAATCGGCCACACACGACACACGCCAAGGGGTCCCTCCAGTGGCTGCAATTATCGGGGTCGTCAAACTGTTCATCATAAACTCGACTGTCTCCGTTCGTGATGCAGTCATTGCACCTCATCATCCCCTCCCGCCGCCTCGGCGGCTTTGCGCGAGTCGCTTTCGTTGTCGCAGTTTCACCAACTCCTGAACTGTCGTTTCAATTGCTCCGAGACGAACTGCGTCCCGTCGCTTGTTTGGCGTCAAATCGTAATGGTCGCCACGTCGCCAGTTTGCTCGTAAACCCAGCACTTTGCGAAACGCCTCTAGTTCCGCGTCGCTGTCGGCCATTAGATGGCACGCGGAACGATACTGACGCCCCGGTCCCCACCCCATGCAAGGCCGTTGTTCATCGACGTAAACCATTTTTCCCCTTCCATCCGGCAGGCAGGAATGCCTACCCTCCTTTTTCCTCCGCGTCAACCGTGTCTATAGCTGTCAGCTTGGCTTTCAGGTCTGCGTTCTCGGCTTGCAGCCGCTCAACCATCGCAATCGCACATTCACCGTGATACTTCCAACAATCATCCCAGTGCGTGCGAATACGACTGCCACGCTTATTCATTAGCGTGTCGAGGGTTTCTTGTAGCCGCTCGATTTCGTCAAGCATCTCTTCTAGGTACGCACGATACGAACTCGCAGGCAAGTCGTGGCATCCACGAATCTCATCTACTAACTCCGTGATTCGTTTATCGTCCATCACTCCCCCTCCCCGCCTCGGCGGCTAGTGTTTTGCTAATCCATGCTTCCAACCCTGGCGACCTATACTCTCCGTCAGCGTTCTTGGCTAACTCGTCCACAACGGTTCGCAACCGCTTGTTCTCCTCCACCATCTCCGCACGCTCAGCCAGCAGGCGGGGGAGGGCGTTGCGGGCGGCAACTGCGAGGTTTATATCTTTATCCTCTCCACCCACTGGGCATGGTATGTCTTTTGTGTCGATACTACACAGCACCCAGGCGCATGGCCCCCACACTATGCCATGTCCTTCCTTCCACGGTCCCGGCGTTGCCTCCGCCTCCAGTCGCGTCAACTTGGCAATCTCCGTGATTCGTTCGCTATCCATCGCTATCCCTTTCTGCTATATTCTCCATCCCGTGGTTACATTGAACAGGCGGTGGGAGAGTGCTTTTTCCTAACTTGTGGCCGCTATTCTTCCCCGCCTCGGCGGCTTTGCGTGCCATGATTTCCGCAACGGCCTTGGGAAGATACTCGAGTCCACATTCCTTTTTCAGCAATGATAACAATGCCTCACGGTCTGCGTTCAGCGTGTCTATCCATTCCTTTTGTTGTTTGATCTTCTCCACCATCTCCGCACGCTCGGCAAGCAGGCGGTCAAACAGCTTTAACGCACTGAGAGGCCAAGGGCCAGTAACGTACTTGATGTTATTGCGTATGCTAGCAATCTCTTCGTCGGTAAGTGGTTGTGGTTGGTCGCTCATGTCTCGGTCCCTTTCGGTTCGGTCAACTCGATGCGTTCTTCATGCGGAAACGCTCCGTCCAGCACGGTTAGAATGTCCGCGTCTTTGGGGAGCATTCGCAATAGGCCGTCGGCAAGGCCCTGCCACAGACCAGTGCGAATGCTGTACTCGATCTTCCAGTTCGGGTGTCGTGCTTGATGGACGGTAATCAGCAGGTGAATCACTCGATGGCGTGCGGATTCTTCTTCTCGCAACCGCTCTTTCGCCTCCGCTTTGGCGACGTGGTGTATGGTTCTCCAGTTTTCCGCAATGGTTATAACATACCGGATTGCGTATACGCCCGCGACAATGACAAGCACACCCACCATAGCCACCACTACAATAGCAACACAAAAGGGCATTGGAATAAACATCACTCACCTCTGCTTTCTGTCTTGGAAACTTCCGGCAACTCCCATCGGCGTAAAAATGCACTGGGAACTTATTTGGTATTAGCGGCCTTTTCCCTTTTCCTTTGCCACTCCCAAAACCTCTCCAGCATGTGAAACGTCAATGTCTCACCCATTCGCCGACTACCGGCAAGCACCCAATTCACCCGCTCGTATTTCCGTTGCCAGCTAAGGATGGTTCCGTAAACAGAGCGGGGGTTGAGACGGCTTTGCCAGTTGTTTCGGTGTGCGGAAGGATTGCAGATCATGGGCCAGGTGGCTTCGATAAGTACAACGCCGTTTTTCATTTCGCTTAGTCGCAAAACTTCTCGGCGGAACCGCTCGCGTTTTGTGTTGTTGCCAAGTGTCATGTAAAAATCTTCTAAGGACTTCCGCTCGATCGATAGATCATCGTGATAGTCTTCGATCGAATAGTCGCCGGTTTTCAGGTGTAATCGTTTGGTTTTCACGATTAGAGTGGCGTTTTCGTTTTCGACATATTGTGCGGGGACGTTTGAGAATGGATAGGGAGCCTTCTCTTGCTGATCGATCAGGACCGTGAACGGGCAGACTCGGATTTTGTCGCTTTCGTTGGTGTTTTTGCTTTTGTCAGTGGTCATCAATTCTGCTCCCCCTCTGAATACCCGATCAACGGCTTGGCTCTAGTTTCAATGTAAAGAACAATATCAGCTAACCCCACTTCACATACGCGGGCCGGTGCGGCGAACATACCGGCGGGCATGTTTACAGCCAGCCAGGAGCATATTTCCCGGGCTTCTTTCAAGGTATCAAGTTCCCGCTGGGAGAAGTTGATTTTGTTTGGGGGTATTTTTAGGGGCATGGCTTCCTTTCCATAACTCAATATCTTCCTGCAAAAAAGTCTTCCGAACTCCCAATCCCGATCTCTTACAAAACTCCCTAGCCACCGCTTTCTGGCCGATAGCAATACAAGCGTCTTCCGCCCGTGAGAATGCAGTATAAATCCACTCTCGCGTGCAAACCCGCCGGGCCGCCGGTGAACTATCAATCATCGGGATAACGATCTTCCACTGGCTTCCCTGGCTTTTGTGGGTCGAGACGGCGTAGCCGAGGTCCCAATTGCAGCCGGTGTCAGTGGCGTCGTCACTATCATCATCGTTGCTCTGGCCTTTGGGGATTTTAATTATTCGCTTCGGACTCTCTAGCTCGGCCACGGTCAACGCCGGCGTAATGTCCAACACCCGCCCCATCTCGCCGTTGGCCACATATATCTTCCCGTCTTCGTTGGCCAGTGGGTCATTATCATCGGCGGCCGGCAGCCAAGAGTTTTTCAGGCAGATGATCTTGTCGTTAATCCTGAATCGGTTGCCGGTGATTTGCTTTCCGTTGGGGTTTAGGAGCCCTTGAAGTTCGGCGTTCAATGTCCGGCGGGCCAGTGGGGATTTCTTATTGACCGCACAGAGGACTTGGCAATCCCAGACGGGATCGTACTCGCGACCGGCGGCAAGTTGCATAAGTATGTTTCGCAACGCAGTTCGCTGGGCATTGGCGTTGGACCGCTCCAGCACAACCAAGTTTTCGCCACCCTTTATATCCAGCGTTGCCGACGGTGTAAACGTATGCGTATCCCGAATCTCAGCACACACTTTCACAATCCGGCCGCTATTCCGCTGAATCTCAGTCAGCATCCCACACGGTAACCCAGCGGCAATCATATCTCGCAGTGGTGCCCCGTGCCCAACAGGGGATAACTGATTCGGATCGCCGACAAATAGAACGTGACACCCAACGGCCCGGGCCGATAACAGGGAGGCCATTAGATCGGTGTCAAGCATCGAAGATTCGTCGACGAAAATGTATCGGTATGGTAGTAGATTGCCGCTGTTGTGGGTGAAGCTCCAGGCACCACCGGGAGCAACTTCGACTTTCAACATCCGGTGGATTGTGGTTGCTTGTAAGTCGATGCCTTCCTTAGCGAGTGATTCGGTCAGCCGGACTGCTGCCTTGCCGGTGGGGGCACAAGCTGCTATTCTGTCGTCGCCCACTGATTTGATAATCTCGCCGATCATCTGAGCCGTGCAATACGTCTTGCCGGTTCCCGGACTTCCGGCCAAGATTCCGATTATCCCTTGTGTGGCTTTAGAC
>JAAEPW010000712.1 GCA_024232355.1 Chloroflexota bacterium
TCTCAGTTTTCATCGTCATGCTTCACTCCGTTGATATGGAACGATAAAGCCGCGGGCATACACCTTAATATTAGTAGCAAAAAGCAGGTTCAGAGATGCTAAAGGCGCGTGTTTCTCCCCGAGATGAATGTCAGTAGAAACATTGCGCACCGCTGCGAGCCGTTTCTTGTGCAACGATTTCAGAAAGTGATTTGAAACGCCTCTGAGCGCCCATATAAGGGCCGTATGGTGGCCAAAACTCCCACAAAGCCCCCAGCAGACCCCCGGAAGGCCAGAAAACAGGCTCTTGGCGGCCTTAAAACGCCTCCACCAGCGGGGCCTATGGGCGAGCCTGAACCTTCTGAATATACCGAGAGAGGGGCACACTCTCCGAGAGCCTCGAAACGGCCTAGGAACCGCTCTACAACGCCTAAAGGGCGTTCCTCTGCCCCCCCCTCAACACCACCTAGTGAAACGCTCCTAAGCCTCAGCGAAGCGGCTAAGGCGGTGGACGTGTCTAAATCGACCATCTGGCGAGCCGTGAAGGCGGGCAAACTGTCAGCCGCCTTCAAGACGGATGAAGGTGAGTTTCGGATTGACCCTTCTGAACTCGAACGGGCCTTTGCCGAGACAAAACGGGCGGCCAAGGTTGCCTCAATGGCCAAGGGTGATGAAGTCGCTGCCACCCGCATTGCGGATCTGGAAGAAATGCTAGCCTTCGCCAAGGAACAGCTCGAAAAGACTGAAAAAGACTGTGACGAGTGGCGAGAACAGGCACAAGCCGCACAACGGCTTCTGACGGCTGCTAGGCCGGGTCGTTCTTGGCTGTGGTGGGGGTTGAAAAAAGACTAAACGGCCCTTGGTGGCGGCTCCTCTCGCCCCTGAACGCCATCTCTCTAGGATACGGTATTAATAGAGGGTGCTACCGGTAAGAGCGGCGTGATACCCGCGGGGGGGGCGGGATAAGGAACCCTATTCAGACCCCGCGTGAGATGGTCCACATGGCCGTTTGTGAGCAGACAGCGAGGTACCCACGGGGGGCACGAGCGAGGGGGTCCTGTCAGCTTGACCAGATCCAAGGACGCAACCATATTATCAAACCAAGGCAGCGCCGCTCAGGCGAGTTTCAATAAGCAGCGGGACATTCCCTGCCTGGATGTACCCCTTGATACGGAGTGAAGCATGACGATGAAA
>JAAEPW010000713.1 GCA_024232355.1 Chloroflexota bacterium
CGCCGACCACAATCGGCCCCCATGCCATTCGCACTTTGGCTGGGGCTACGGGCAACAGAGTGACAAACTGGCATAGCAATGTTGTAGTAATCGGCCGCTTGCGGCGCTGGGGCTTGCCCCCATCCCATTCGATTGCAGCCAACAAGGTTCATAGTTGATCTGATGTAGCCAGCTTCGGGTCCAGTCCTCTGTCCAGTAGCTCCAGCCGAATCCCAGCCAGGTACGAGTGGATTGTTGACGCCTGAAGAGATCGCTCGGCTGCCAAATGAACCGTAAGCCTGGCCAAATTCTGCCCCAACAGGCGACGGTCCTGTGGCCATGGCGCTGTCCCGAGCTGCTCCATCAGTCGTACATAATGACGTAATCCGGCTGCATAGGCTCTTCTCATTGAACTTGCGAGTGATGAGCGTGGCCAAGTCGCGATGCGGGCATCGAGATCGCAGATCCGCCTCATCACTAAAATCAAGCGCAAAGTAACTGATATCGGTAGGCAGAGGTGCAGCATGAGGACAACTAGCATAAAATTTCTCCAGCCAGCCCCTCGAGAGGCAATCTGCCCACACATTATCCACACC
>JAAEPW010000714.1 GCA_024232355.1 Chloroflexota bacterium
AGTAACAGTGTAAAAACGACCGACCACTAGTGTTGGCATGGCAACGTCTTCTTCCCTTTTGGCGTTTTCGCAAGCGGCGGTAGCGGTCCTCTCTGTCTGGCGGTCGCTGACATCTTCGCCAAACATCTGGCAGCGCGAAGGGGAGGCACAGCGCACGTGAGCCGGGCCGGTTCGATCGAGACAGCAGTCCTGAACGGCGGCGTGTGGCGTCCCTTCGGTCGCGCGCTTCGTCGTGGCGAATGTCGGTGTCCCCGCGGCTTCGCGTTCCCTCTTGGCGGTCCTTTCGGCTCGGCACATCCTTCTGCTTTCACACAACGGCGGCTGTTGCAGACAGGGCGTGAGCGCGGTGCAGGGCAGCTGGAACGCGGCGCTGACATCTCCGTCATGATCCCAGATCGGATCCAGGGCCATTGCAAAAGAAATCTTCTGTGCGTGAATCGAATACGCACGGCATCGCCAGTTGACGCGTCAGCGAGTGGTAGGAAGGATTTATTAAATAAGAAACAGAGGAAGAATATCAGAGACGACACACAAGAAATTTGCCTATTGTACACTAAAGGTGCTTACTCAAACAATGCCTTACCGGCCTAATGCTACACTATGAACACGACATTTCCCCCTCACTTAAAATGACCTGTCAGTCCATTTCGTCAATGAGACGGCGAGGCGGGATGGCAGCAGTAGCCCTTCAAGTGCGATGCGGCGGCACAGGCTCAGCGGCGACTCGGACCGGCGTTGGACCTTGGACTGGCAGCTGTGGCGGCGCAGGCAGTGCTGGTTGTGGCGGCAGCTCACTCTCGACATCCGTGGCCCTCATCTGTGGCTCATAGTAGCGTTTCATTGACCGCACACTCCATCGCTGTCCATCAGAGAGCCAGAACGTGAATTGGCCCAAAACCTCCATGAC
>JAAEPW010000715.1 GCA_024232355.1 Chloroflexota bacterium
GACGGAACGTCACCCGGTGTTGCCCTGGAGTTGGCGGAGGCCGGCATTCCCAGGGAGGACATCGTCCTCGGTTTTCGGCCTCCTTACGTGCGTCCGCGGACGGGCTTTGGCGTCGGTTGACCTGAAAATCGCGTCTCCGGGGCTGAGAGCCCTCTTGAGGTGCCCCTCTTCGGGCTCTGCCCCCAAAATGTGCCCAAAATGTGCTGCCAAAATGTGCCAGACGCTTAGCAAGTTGCGCTCCCAGCGCGTTCTTGGTCGTGCCTAGCCTGCCTAAAAGGTGCCCTGCCTAAAAGGTGCCCCAAAAATGAGCTGCCCCTAAAACGTGCCTAAAATGTGCCAGGCGTTTAGCAAGTTCTTGCGTTTAGCAAGTTCTTTATCGATAACGAGTTACAAAAAGGGGCGGTTAATTCTTCGGCCAGTTGGTTGGGGGTATACAGTTAGGTTAGTAAGTTGCGAATTCCCAGGGAGTTATGGGGGTGAAATGAACCTGATGAGTGCTATGCGGACAGGGTAGTGTAGATGAAGTCAAGTTGCCTGAATTCAGTGCATTAGTTCTCACAAGACGACCTGACGCGACCATTGGCCACCAAGAAATGACTCCGGGACCGGCCGGAGGAGCGTCAGCGCGGCGAAATACGCGAAGGAAGAGCCGGTGGTGAGGTTCCAGAGCGGTGAGAGCAGGTTGGTGGGGCTTCGAGTAGACACAAATCGGCCACGGGCGCTTCGTCGAGCGCGTCGCGGGCAAACTCCTTCTGCAACCGAGCGCTGCACGGTCATCGGGCTCCGCGTCGACCTTGGCCGGGGCCGACCCGGAGCACGTCCAACTCCGACCCGCCCTAAAACGTGCCAGGCGTTTAGCAAGATCTTTATCGACAACGAGTTACGAAAAGTGGCGGTTAGTTAATCTGCAAACTCGGGGGGTGTTAGCAATTTGTTTAATAAGTTGCGGATTCCCAGGTAGTTATGAAGGTGGAATGGATCTAATGAGTGCCATGCGAACATAGGAGTGTGGATGATGTCAACTTGCCTGAATTCAGTGCATTAGATCTCAAACGTCGGCCTGACGGACCAAACTCCACCAAAAAACGACCCCGGGACCGGCCGGAGGAGCGCCAGCGCGGCGAAATAAGCGAAGGAAGAGCCGGTGGTGAGGTTCCAGAGCGGTGAGAGCAGGTTGGTGGGGCTTCGAGTAGACACAAATCGCCCAC
>JAAEPW010000716.1 GCA_024232355.1 Chloroflexota bacterium
CACCTTTTTCAATGACCAAGACGCTCGCGCTGCCTACGTCCTGGATGCATGGGAGTCAAAAGGTCTGCACTATGCGTGGGGCATTCCGGGTGGATTCGGCGAGGCCCTTGCCACGCTGGGTGGCGGATGTGTGGGTGTGGGATATGATGGGAGACAATGGGGGTCGCAGGGCGTAGTCAGAGCTCACACTCGTGGCGAGTGCAAACCGGGTCCAACACGAATGATTGGCAACGCAACCGTTGTTGACCAGCGCACAGGTCGAACACTGACGGGAACGGTTGATATTGGCCCGACAATAGACCGCATCAAGTCTGGTGGCTCGTTCCCGCATAGAAACGATGGGGCCGTTTTTCGGAATCATCCATTGCCAGGAAAGACAACTCCTGAGCTGCCTTCAAAGCCAGCAGGATATTATCGCGAATATGTGCATCCAACGCCCGGCGTAAGAGGCCCAGGTCCGCAGAGGATCGTAGTCGGTCAGGGAGGCGACATGCACTACACGCCCGACCACTACACTACTTTCGTTCCACTCACTCCGTAGAGAGCTTGATGATGAGCGACAACAACATCTTCGTGTTCGGCAATGAATCGGACATAGTTCGCGCCGATGATCTCGTGGTACGGATTCCCGCTTCAATCAGCGACTTTTCTGTGCTGTTTGCCGCCTACTACGACCAACTTGAACTGCCAGGATACGTTGGGCAGAACTGGAATGCACTCTCAGAGTGCTTGCGTGACCTCTCTTGGGTTGAACAACGACGTGTGATAATTGTGCATGAGGAGTCGCCACAGCTTTCCGCCGCTGACACGACTGAGTATGTTGACGTGTTGCGAGAGTGTGCGGCTGACTGGAAGCCTGACGAAGAACACGAGTTGATCGTTCTGTTTCCGAGGCACTGCAGAGACGATGTGCTGGGGCACATGAGGAATCCCTCGTAAACGGCTGGGAGCCTGAGCCTGGGGAGCCTGGGCTGGGTGGCCGCGGGTGATTGGGCACCCGCGTGGCGTGGGGGCGCCCCCCAACTCCAAACCGGACATGCAAGTTTCCAAGCATCCGGGGCCGGTGGCCCTGATCGAGCGTAAGATGTTACCGACCGAATTGCCATCGCACTTTTTGCCGAATTATGGCTGTAGAGATTTTGGGGGTGAGAACGAGGTCTTGCCGAATTGTTGAGAATTTTGGAGAAGAAGGCGCGGACAGTCCCGATCTGACCGCTGCCGGCGATCAGCGCAGTATCCGACGTCGCACCGATCGTTTCAGACGATCGGTGCGAGCGCATGGGGGGCATGGGGGTCGCATGGGGGTCGACGCTTGACACTTGACAGTTCTGTCAAGTGTCAAGAGCTGACCCCAACGACCCCAACGAGACCAGATCCGCCGCTACGCCGACCTGCTGAAGACCGAGTACGTCGCCCGAACCGAGTTCAGCTACGACGCGACCGGGCGATTGACCGACCTCAGCCACACGGGCGGCGGGCTGGCCAGTGCGA
>JAAEPW010000717.1 GCA_024232355.1 Chloroflexota bacterium
AGCACGCACCCTGGGTCGGGCGGCTCGGTTGGTGGAGGTGGGCGACAAGCAGGGCTGGTTGGTGACTGACCCTATTGACGGGCGCAAGTTTAGCCTGTACTTGGTCGAGCCACAGCCAGACATTGGGCCTGATGGCCGGCCCTGGCCCCAAACGATAGAGTTGCAGGTGTGGGGCTTGACGTTGGACGAGGCGGTGATGATGTTGGCGTCGCTAGAGCCTTTTGATTCTCAGTGATGCTATATCCAACGCTTCAGCTCACAGTCGCAGAGTGAATGTGTACGTTCGGCTCTGAGTTGTGCGCGTTCATGGGCCAGGAATGAAAAGCGTGGTCTGACCCGCAATCAGGGTGGTCTCTGTCAGGCAATTGGTTCGCATCAGGTCCTCAACGCTAACATCGGAGCGTTTTGCCAGGGCATACAAGGTATCCCCGGTCTGCACCGTGTACTTGAGCCATCCGTTGGGTTTTGTCGGCGCGCAGTTGACGCCGGGCGCCGGCATAGATTCAAGCAGGACCTCATTCCAATCAATGGGTGTTGGCGCGGGCGGGATGTATGTGGGCAAGGGTTCGTGCGTCGGCATAATGTTGGATTTGCGGGTAAAGACCGGAAATGGCGTCGCGGTTGGTGCGGGGGTGGGGGGCGTTTGCTCGCCGCAGGCTGCCAGCAACCACACGATCAACCCGATGCCGAGCCGTCGAATAGCTGTCGAAATTACAGGTCTTGTCATTTTGTCATCCTCTCGTTGAGTGCCAAATGGATGTCCCCCTGGACTTATCCTTCCCCAGGCTATCCTGTAGCCTTGGGTTTGGCTCATTTGATCTTTGTCGGGTTACTCTGCTGCACCATTGTTCTGCATTTTAATACAATCTTTTCCGTTTCATATTGGGTATTGTGGAGTGATTATATCATATTGAGCGTTCCCAAAGCGTTCCTTGAGACGTTTTGTGGGATGAAAAGAGGTTGGGAATCTCTAGGAGACTAGTGGCAGCTTGTTGCGTAGCGTCCAATCTTGCACTGCGTTCTGGATAAAGGCGCAAAGTGCATGCGGATGTATTTCATCAGAGGCAGCCCATTTCTTGGGCCAATGCGAGGGCTTGTTTTGGGTGCAATGTGTTTGTTTCTGGCCAAGTGTGAATGGTGTCTTTTAAATCGTTACCAGGGTATCCGGCAGGCGTTGCTACGCCGGGTCGAGCAT
>JAAEPW010000718.1 GCA_024232355.1 Chloroflexota bacterium
AAAAAGGGTGCCTTTATGACCTGGATGGATCGTAGCGGTAACAGCTTCGATCAGGCTACGCTCATGATCCGTTTGCTCGAAGAGGCCCAGGATCATGGGTCGGACACCATCACCAACATCAAATACGTTGTGGGTGAAATCGAACTGACGGCCGCCCAGGCCGAAGACTACTTCAAGCTGGACGGTGACGAGGATGCCGTGAACCAGATCCTGGCACGCGGCGGTATCTATGCCGACGTCAGTGACTCTAGCGGGACAGTCACGGCCGTCAACATGATTCACTGTTGGGTTTCGGTAACGATAAACGGAAATACCTACGAATTCGACCCGAGTTTTAAGGACTATGACTACCAGTACGGTCTCTACGAGTATCAACTCACCGGGGCCATGGATTATGATAGCAGTGACTTTGTCAACGATGCCACCGTCGACTGTGACTCAGGCAACTATTGGGTCAATGGCTTTGATACTAGCAGTATCCAATCGGATTTGCAGGACTTCACGGAAAACCTGGTTGATTATATCGAAACGAACAAGCCGCATAGCAATATTCGCGACATCATCTCCGGGTATACCATTGCCCCGGTCGACGAAAGCGCCATGCCTCCCAGTTCGTTACCCTATACGGTCGAGTCACGTGACGACGACTTTGGTATCGACAGTGTACCCGAACTCTATCGTACCACCCTGCGTGTGCAGCATCCGGGTATTGATCAGACCTTCTTCTCTTCGGACATCTATGGGCGTCGTTTGACTGTGCAGTATAACGGCTCCAACCAGCCCCAACTACTCCTGGACGGCACGGTTGAGGACACCGGCACGACTACCAGTTCCGGTACGGCCTATGACCTGACCCTTACCGTAGATCACCCCTATGACGACAGCGACTTCGATGCCGCTGTTACGGTCAAGCTTACCTCCGGCGGCTTCTACAATATCTTCACCGGCTTCGGCGATACCAACAAAAAGATCCTGGAGAAACACCATAAATTACTGGAACAGGAACGCTTCGACGATGCCACGGACCAGTCCGAAGGCGTGATGGGTGAATCCTATGCCCTGGTGGGATTGACCTGGCTGGCCCAAACCAGCCAGATGCGTCAAATGGCCGCCTCTCTGGAACACAGTGATTATGTGGTGGCCCACCACCATAGCATCGGAGTGGCCGGTGAGTATACCGGCCCGTTCATGAAACTGGTCTCCGGGGTTCTGTCCATTACCGATACCGAGGATTCTGACAATCCCGAGGACATGTTCCTGACCATCACCGGCCACAGTAGTGGTTACGAACAGGTGGTAATCGGACAACTACAGGACTGCGATGCCGTGTCCACCAACCGCCTGCTGGAAATGGCCAATGACCACGGCAGTTATGACAAGATCTACATCGCCGAATCCAGCGGCGAATGGAGCAGTGTTCAGTCCAATCTGAACAGCTACAGCCAGGCCGAAAAAGACCACATCACCGCCTACATCAACGACAGCTACAGTGTATATATGCCCGAATACGGCGACCTGTCCGATGCCGATTGGACCGGTACCGGCTTTTTGGCCCGCAAACTGAACAGCACCTGCCTGTACGCCAGTTATATTGTGGCGGACGACTACGCAGGCGGTGTCTCGACCAGCAA
>JAAEPW010000719.1 GCA_024232355.1 Chloroflexota bacterium
CACGCTTTTGGAAAGTTCCGTATACATCGGCGCGAAACTGACGAACATTTTCTCGATCAACTTTTTCTGTTATCATTTCGCCATTATGTTGCCTCGTTGCGATTTTGTTAATGCACAGCTAACGCTTAACTTTGTCCAAACTCCAATTCTCGATGAAAGGATGGCAGAATGAAAAACTTGGCTTGTATCTTGACAACGTTCGTTCTTTTGTCCTTGTTCGTTGATTGTGCAGGCAGCCAAACAACCACACCGCTAAAGCCTCCGAGGACACCGCAGTCTTCTGACACCTTGGCCCCTACTATGATACCAAAACCAACCGACCCTTTAGCAGTTGGTCAACTTTTTCCCATTGCTCCCGGCAATATCACACAGGTATGGGCCAACGACGGTGGCGACAAAGTCACACGCGATGAACTGCGCGCCACTGACGATCCGGGCGCAGTGTATAACTCTGTGTGGGATGGCACAACGATTTCCCTGTTTGGTGCTCGCAACGAAGTGGTAGCCTTTAACTTGGTGCTCGAAGCTCCCATGTCTGACGCCGCCAACGTTCGCGCGAGTCTGACGTCATTGACCGGGCCTGGCGGCACCAGCATCACCACCATCCCGGCGAGCGGTGATGGCGTGTTCAACTATGTAGGTCGCAACATCGAGTTGTTTTACGTGCGATATTTGGAAATCAAAGGAATCAGCACCGACCTGTTCTTTCTTGGCTATGACTATGACGAACGGCACATCCCAAACCGATGCCGCCGCCCCTACGATGAAGAAAGTGGAGAGGGTACCGGCATCTGGGAGGACCGAGCGTGTCACAATAAACTCTATCCAGACATCGCTGTGCCCCTCGAACTCTATTCACCTTTTTCCATTGCATCTGGCACCAACCAGTCAATCTGGGGCGATATCTATATCCCAAAAACGGTGCCCGCTGGGATCTATACCGGCACGATCGTTATCACCGAAGACAGTACACTCATTTGGCAGATACCCATCAATCTACGCGTATACAACTTTGCACTGCCCGACCTACCAAACGCTAGAACGATGCTGTTCTTGTGTAGCGAGTGCATCAACGACCGTTACCTCGGCGAGGAATATCCCGAACCCGGCACATCCACCTACACCCAGTCCATCGAACTGGCCGACCGCCACTTTCAACTCACCCACCGCCACAAGATTTCGCTCATAGACGGGTATGTTGAGGAAATTGAGCAAATGGATAAAGTTTGGACAGATCGTCTGAACGGCACGCTCTTTACCTCCTTTAGAGGATATGACGGCATCGGCATTGGGACAGGCAACAACGTCTACTCTATCGGCACGTATGGCACCTGGCCATGGCAAGGTGGCACACAGGCACAGATGTGGAGCAACACGGATGCCTGGGTCAATTGGTTCGACGGTCAAGCATTTGCTACTCCCACCAATTATTTCCTCTACCTCACCGACGAGTCCGATGACTATCCCCAGATTGAGCAATGGGCCAGTTGGATCAATAGCAACCCCGGCTCCGGTCAACGCTTGATGTCTCTGGCGACGATTCCCCTACCTACAGCAGCAACGAACACACCCGCGCTCGACATCCCCACATCTTGGATGGCGGTAGGCATCACCAACGAATGGCAAAGTGCTGTCGACAGCTACCAGGCAAACCCCGACAAGCGCTTTTATTTGTACAACGGCACCCGGCCTGCCACCGGTTCCTTTGCCATCGAGGATGACGGAGTTGCCTTGCGAACCCTCGCTTGGGCCCAGTACAAGAAAAAGATTGACCGCTGGTTTTATTGGGATGCCGCATACTATAACAATTATCAAGGTAACACCGGCCAAACCAATGTCTTTCAACAGGCACAGACGTATGGCAATTTTGACCAAGTCGACAGCGTGCTGGGCGAAACGGGCTGGAACTATCTCAACGGCGACGGTGTGTTGCTTTACCCCGGCACCGACACACGATATCCTAAAGACAGCTACGGTGTGATGGGTCCATTCGCATCGCTGCGCCTAAAGCACTGGCGGCGCGGCACCCAAGATGTAGACTATCTCACGTTGGCCGAGGCTATCAGCCCCACGCGCACCGCCGAGATTGTGAGCGAAATCATCCCAAAGGTATTGTGGGAATACGGTGTGCAAGATCCAGATGACCCAAGCTGGGTCCTCACTGACATCAGTTGGTCCACCAACCCCGATGATTGGGAAACGGCGCGTGCAGAGTTGGCAGACATCATTGAGAGTTTTTATGCCAGTCTGTCCCCGCAGAATTACCTGCCTATGGTGACAAGAAAGGGGGTTGCGTTGCAGGACAAGTCGCTGGTGGATACAGGTCAGAGGAGACGAGAACCTTGAACGAATTCAGTACATTCGCCCTAATCATCTCTCTCCCCACTCAATCCCATTTCCCTGCCCTTGCTCACCTCCCACCACTGTGAAACGTCGCTGTGTCGGCACCTCAAACGTAGGCATCCCCCCACCCTCCATCCACCGCTGCCCGCCGGGAGGCGCAATCACCACCACCGGCGGATACGCGTTCTGCGGCTGCACCGTCGGCTGCGGCGTCCCTCGCCCCACATCTCGCCGTCGAGTCACCGCCACGATCAGCAAACTCGTCGGAATTGCCGCCCCTACCCCACACACTGCCCCGGTCAGTACTGCCAGTGCCTCGTCGCTCAACCGATTGCCGATCATCACCGCCAATGTGATAGCAAAGGCCACCCCCGCCACTCCCACAAACACCATCAAACGTTCCCGTCTGCTCACGTAATCTTTTCTCTCGTCCACCTCACGCGCCTCCCGTCAACATCCCCGCCAGCTGACTCACCGGTGAGGGCAAAAAAGCTGGTAGTGTTCAAAAACCACCCTTTTTGGACAGTTTTTCAGCTCGGTTCGCTGGACACTTTTGCTCCAAGCTGTTCACAGCATGCGGAGCGATGGATACATTTTTCCGAAACAAAACTGCCAATTTTGGGCTCAAAACCAG
>JAAEPW010000720.1 GCA_024232355.1 Chloroflexota bacterium
GGGTGAAAACGTGCTCATACTTGAAAAGTTGGCAGCGAAGGACATTCTGGTCGCTCCAAGATGGTTTTTTTGCATCGACGAGACGATGTTTGACAGATTTCAAGCCCAAACCGGTACGACTTTATGAGACTCGACAATAGCTAGCGAGTTTTATTCCTGCGATGCTCGTTGGGATGCCCTCTGAAGTTGCCACTGGATGAAGCGCATCCGTTGGTTCATCGACACGGCAATGTTCCACAGCAATCGGGTAGCCAGCACGGCATCATCCTCACATAGGGCTAGTAGGCGTTCCCGGGTTAACGCTAGTACTGTAGCCCCCTCTGGCCCGGCGATCAGATCAGCACTACGCTTTCCTTGATCCAGCATAGCTTGTTCGCCCAGCATCTGGCCGGGCCGGTAGGTTGCCACGCGGCGAGCGCTCATCCCTTCATATCCAGGTTGATCTTGTTCTACCCAGACTTCTACGGTGCCTACTTGCACGATGTACAGTTCGTTGCCGACGTCATCTGTACTGGCGACGTTGCTGCCCGATGAATAGATACGCTGGCGAAATTGGGCCGCCAGGCGGGTGCGTTGTGCCACATTGAGATCATTGCCAATGTTCGAATGAGCCAGGAACTGGGCTACTTCTTTGATCAGCACAAATTCCTCTTCGTCTACGGGCCTGTGAAGCGAATCGCTAAACAGGGGCAGCCCAAGAAATGAAGCGATCTGGCGACGGACGGTGTCGGGCGTCTCGAAATGAGGCCAGTGACCGGCCTTGGGGATGATACGCAGGTCAGCGGTGGGCCATTCGTCGGCTATTACACCTGCGTCTCGCAAGGGGACTGTGTTATCCTCGGCTCCCCACATTACGAGGGATGGTACCTCGATTTTGCCCAGCTTGCCCCGTAGGTCGTTTTCGCGCATGGCAAAGAAACACTCGGCGCGCACTTTGCCCTGGCCCGGTCGGCGGACATCAGCTTGCAGGCGTACGTGTTCTTCTTTGTCGATCCCGCTGCGCTCGGCGTAGGACACCGGGCGCATAATGCGGTCGGTGAGGCCCACGATGGCCCGTTCGAATGAGGATACGAGCAGGCTGCCCAGGCCAAAGCGTTCCATCATTGTGATCGGTGAGACGAGGAGATTGACGCTCTGCGACAAACGGCCGCTGATGGTCGGGTCAATCAAGACCATGCGGTCAACCAACTCTGGGTAACGCAAGGCCATCGTCAAGCTGGTCATACCTCCCATCGAGTGCCCCACGAGCACGACCGGCCCGTCGGTTACTCGCTCGATGAAATCGGCCAAAATATCTGTATAGGCGGGGATAGTCACTCGTTCGGGTAGGGGAGGGGATGCGCCGTAACCGGGTAGATCGATGGCAACAGCCCGAAAGCGTTGGCTCAACAAGCCGATCAAGGGTGACATGGCGTACCATGAGCTTGACCAGCCGTGGATCAACAGTGCTACTTGGCGATTGGGATGTCCTTCTTCGACGGCGTGGATTTGTTGATCGTTGTATTGCATCGCACGTTCTCCCTCTATTCTGTGATTACACTGCTGATTTTAGCATAAAATGTACCATTTATAAGTTACAATTTTGTTACAGATAGAATGGGTTCGGTGTCACTTTTTTGAGTCATGTTTCTTGATCAGCCTTCGCAGCCGGGAGACGGGCGCTGGTTCGTACTTGCGGACCATGAGCACTGAGCAATCTGTTCCCTCTGCTACTTGGTCGGGGATAGAACCGAAAAAGCAGGTTCCTGAGGAACCATTCTTCCAAAGCTCCAATGGTGATCAGATCATAGTCTGCTTTATCTGCTCTCTGTGTGACCTCGGCCATAATGCCCTCGACGATAGCATCGTTGCGCTTTAGGCTAAAGGTTATTTCCTCCGGAATTTCTCCTAGCAGGGTGCGAACCAGTTGTTTCTTTTTCATTTTTTACCATCCCCTAACACTGCGGACGACCCGGCGGATCGTAGAGATACTGCTCGGCTCGTAGCGACGTACCATCAGGACCGAGCATGGGGCCCGGTCGGCGATGGCGTCGGGGATAGCGCCGACGAGCAGGCTTTTGACTGCCCATTCGTTGGAAGCGCCAATGACCAGTAGATCGTACTCGCCATTTTGTGCTTCTTCGATGATGCCGTCGACAACCGCTTCGCGCACCAGAATCCGCGTTTGTACCCGGGCGTCTGGGCCGTCGAGCACTTCGTCCGCCAGATTGCGCAGCCCGCGCATCTCGGCTTCCATGTCTAGATCGTCGGCTGGGCGGGCGATGCGGAGAATAGTCAGTTCGGCATCGTCGCCGCGCGCGATCTCGGCGGCCAGCCGCAGTCCGAGGCGGGCGTGAGGACCGCCTCCTGCTGGCACGAGCACCCGGCGTATATCTTTGAGTCGCCGCTCGCGAAGGACTGCAACGTCACGCTGAGCCTCTTGCAATACGGTCTTGCTGGGACTGCCATAGATGCGACCGGCTGAGAGCGGTCCACGCCAGCTCAGAAGAATCAATCCCACCGTTGGACGTGTTGCGGTAACGGCCAAGACACCTGTCGCTATGGCGTGGGCGGCCCGGCGTAGGGGCCGCACGGGTATACCCATCGCCGCGCCCTGTTGGATGACTTGGGCCAGCGGCGAATCGCCTTGAGTGATAATGCCCTCTTCGGCCAGGTGTGCCTCGACCGACTCTAGTGGCGTCTGGTCGGGCGCGACGACTACTTCTAGCGCGACGACGACGCGGCGATCATCAGCCTGCGACAGGGCGTCTGCCAGGTCCAGGAGAGGTTCTGTCTTGGCAGCAGGCAAGAGGGGTATGAGAATTTCGTGCCCATCGGTCCGTTTCACTGCCTCGGCAGCCTCGATCACGCTTTCGAGGGGTCTCTCTCGTTCCCAGAGTGGGCCAATTTCCCCGGCAACTGTGGATTGGCGCCGCACCCAGACAACGTACCACACCAGGCTGGCGGTTATCAGTCCTAACCCGGCCGTGCGCGATTCGGGGGCCATGGTAACGATAACAGAGAGGCAAAGCAAGCCCGCCACCACCGGCAACACGGGATAGAGTGGGGCGCGGAAGGAAGGCTTGTACCAACGCGGGCGAGAACTGCGCATCACCACCACCGAAAGACAAAGTAATGCGTACGAGACCATAAAGAGCGCGCTAGAGATCTCTGCCAATGTCTCAGCCTGACCGGTAAGTGATAAAAGTGTCGCTATGGTTCCGGTGACTAGGATGGCGCGCGCGGGCGTGTTGTGCTCGGGGTGGATGTAGCTGAACCAGCCCGGCAGCACGCGATCTCGTCCCATACCATAGCTGATGCGCGACGAGGCCAAGATAGCCGCATTGGCCGAAGATAGTGTAGCCAACAGGGCGGCAGCCAACATCATTGCTGTGCCGGCCGGTCCGGCGATTTTCCCGGCGACCTCTACCAGGGGGGCCTCCAGTTGGCCGATCTCAGAGTAGGAAAAGACGCCCGTCATCACGAACAGGATCAAGGCATAGATGGCAGTGGCAATGATCACTGATCCGACAATTGCCAATGGTAGGTTGCGTTCGGGATGCTTGATCTCTTCGGCCACGGTGGAGATTTTCTCAAAGCCGGTAAAAGAGACAATGATGAGACCAATGATGCCGACCACCGCGCTCCAACCTTGAGGGGCAAAAGGTTGGTATAGCTCGGTCTCTACGCTGGGCATACCGACGCCGATGAACAGGATCAAGATGATGAGCAGGACCACGACCACCACGTTTTGGATGCTGCCAGTGACTTTGGCTCCACGATAGTTTAGGCCCGTGAACAAAAGCCCGGCTAACAAAGAGCCGACCCAGGGTGGGAGAGGAATGATCAGGTGCAGATATTCGCCACAGGCGAGTAGATAAAAGCCCGTGGCAAACGTCAGACCCAACCAGTTGCCTGGCCCCACGATGGCTCCGGCCAAGGGGCCTAACGCCTGGGTGATAAACGTATAACTGCCACCGGCTCGGGGCATCCCGGTCGCCAGCTCCGAGACGACCAGTGCGATGAGAAGGCAGAGCGTACCCGCGAACACGTACGATATGGCAGAGGCCGGGCCAGCCCGTTCGGCGGCGATGGACGCGAGCACGAAAATGCCCGCGCCGATCATTGTGCCCAACCCGATGGCGATTCCTTCCTTTAGGCCCAGTTCGCGAACTAGCCCGTGTGCTTTGTCGGATGATTTGTCTTGCGGCATTATTGTTCCTTTCTTTTAAGATGTGATTTGCACCGAGGATGCAAAGCACATTTTAGCACATCCTCACGTGTCTGCAACAAATCCCTAATCAATTTACTTGTTCGATTTTCAATCTCGTTGGGGTTGTGAGGTAATCGGCCATTACCCAGCCTTCCAATTGATCTGTGGCTGAGAATATCCGGTACCATATCTTTTCATTCAATGTTATGGGACCGTCTGTTACGACGACTGCTGTGCCCTCTTGCAGACGACCTACCACAAGGCCGTTTGGCGAGTACCGTACCCGCAGTCCTGTTCTATCGACTCCTGCCACCATGAGTGCCCAGGGGGTGGGAGTGGGAGTGGGGGTGATGGTTGGAGTGGGAGTGGGGGTGGGGGTAGAGGTCGGTGTGAGCGTGGGAGTGGGAGTGGGGGTCGGTGTTGGTGTTTCGGTTGGAGTAGGTGTGGGCGTGGCTGTGGGAATTCCGGTTGGGGTGGGGGTGGGTGGGACGTAGGCTTGCAGCCGTGTGGTCGGCACGATACTCAACGAAAGTGCCACCGGACGGTTCAGGTGTTGGGCTACGCCTTCTTGGAGGGTGCGCGCGTCTTGGTGGGCCATTGTGCGCGGTACTCGAACGGTAACGTCGAGATACAGGGTGCCATTAGTGCTCTCGCTCGTGGTTTCCCAGTACACTAACTCGGCCCCGGCCATTTGCACCAATTCTGCATGCAAGGCCGACTCGATCTCTTGCTGAAGACGTAGTTCCCGCAGCGATTGGTTGGTCAGTATACCCAGGGGAATGGTCACCAATAGGAGAAGAACGGTGGCGCTTTGGATGCCCCGCCGCAGGATCATTGCCCGACTGGGGTGTCCTGGCTCGGGGCGGAACCCCAACAGGAAGAACGTGATGCCGCCGATGGCCACGATCGAGACCATATTTGCCAGGAAAAGCAGCAACGCTCCTCCAGAAATCCACCACCGTTGCAGCGCCAGCCCGACGCCCACTGTGGCCAGCGGCGGGGTCAGCGCGGCGGCGACGGCTACCCCGGCCAACGCGGCGGAAACGTCTGGGCGGCTGATGGCGTATGCGGCTGCTGCACCGGCTGCCAGTGCGACTCCCAGGTCGAGCAGGGTGGGGCTGGCGTGGTTTAGAATTTCATCAGTGATCGAGGCTCCTGGCATCACCAGCCCAACCACGAATCCGGTCAGGACGGCCAACAATATGCCCCGTAGGGTCGTGCTCAATGCGCGCCACAAAAAACGTAGATCTCCCTTGACGATGCTCAACCCCATCCCCAGGATGGCGGACATCAGTGGCGCGACCAACATCGCTCCAATGATGACGGCGGGACTGTCGAGCAGCAGCCCGAATGACGCAAGTGCTGAGGCTAATGTGATCAATACGAAAAAGTCGGTGCTGGGTCGTGAGCCACGCTGCACGATTCGATAGACCTTGGCTTGTTCCTGCAGGGTGAGGTTGGGCATCAACCCAAAGACGCGCAGCCACATACGATGCACCAGCGTGCGCACAGACGTGAGGCGACGGCGCACTATTATCGTGGGGATGAGGGAATTGGCCATGATCGTCCGGGAAACGTCGCCGAATAGGAACCGGTCCACCAAATTCTCTCGACCTGCTCCCAGGATCAGTAGATCGTATCCCTGCGCGACCTCGTTCAGGATGCCCTCCACGGGGCTTGTGGCCTGGACGATGCGGATTTGGACGTGCTCCGGATCGCCCAAGTTTTCTACCAGGGTGTCGAGACGGCCCCGTCCGACCAGCTCTTCGGTTGGGCCGAGCTGCTCCGCTGCGACGTAGAGCACGGTGAGCGTGGCCTCGGGCGCGAGAGCCCGGGCGATATCAAGGCCGTGCGGCGCGTTGGGGCCGCCTGCCATAGGAATGAGGATGCGCCGCACGTTGTCTAGGTGTTCGCCGCGCAGGACGATCACGTCACAGGGCGCGCCCTGGATCACGGGGTCGAGGGTCCGGCTCAACAGGTAGCGTCCTCGGTCTAGTTGACCGCTCCAGCCCAGGATCAGTGTATCGGCTTCGAATTGCCGGATCTGTTGTAGGATGACGGTTTCAATGTTTTTGCCAGATCGAACCACAATGTCGACAGGGACATTGTGACAAATGTTTTCAGGGAGAGGTAGTTTGAGCCAAGAGGGTGGCGTTCCGCTACGTGTCACGGTGAGCAGGCACACTTGGCCGCCCTGGGCGCGGGCTATAGCGCAGGCCAGACGTAGCAGGGGATGCAAATTGTGTTCATCGTTTACGGCCACTAGAACCCGGTACGGGGTTTCTTTGGGGGTGGTGGTGTGATTGGGTTGGATGGTCATGATCGTAATCCCATCAGCAGGTCGATGGTCACACCTGCCAACAACCCCGTGAACAGGCCGACCCACATTCCCACAAACGCGCCGAACAGTGTGCCTTGAGACAGGACGGCACCAATTATCAGACCCACCAATGGCCCGTTCATCGTGTATAGGGAGATAGCGTGCATACGTCGTGTACGTTTGCGTCCTATCCACAGTGAAGCGCCGTTAGTGTGTCCGAATATTCCTCCAATCCACGTGCCCATACCTGCTCCAAAGATCACACCTTGAAGCGCGCCAAGTAGTATGCCTCCCCGCGCCAGGAGTAGTGCACCGACCCCGATCCCGACTCCTGCGCCGACCAGCGCGCCTATGATCGTGCGTTTGTGCTGGCTGCTAGGATTTTCGGGCCATAGGGATGCGATCCAGTTGTAAACTGTCCCGACAGCCATTCCTATTAACGCGCTATTGATCGCCGCTACGACAGACCCGCTCAGCGCCCCAACCCATGGGCCATGCCGTGCTCCATAAATCAACCCGACGCTCGCACCATACGCTGCACCACTAAGCGTGCCGAGTAGCAATCCATTTACGGCACTAGCCATCAAGTTTGAATGGTCACCGTTGCGGATCAAGAGTTTCATGTTCTGGCCCGCCATACCTCGACACCATGATCCAATGTGAAATCGACATGGATCTGCAAGCCGACCAGGGGTTGGACAATGCCGCTTTCGTCCGCGTGCAACCCTAACGTCTGCGCCAACGGGTGGTTTTGCAGTGTATGGAGGGTCAAATAGTATGTGTTGTTCAATAATTCACCGCTGTGAAAATGTTGTACGTGCATAGGTGCCTCGACGATGGCTTGATAGCACGCCCGGCGCGTGTCTGCGACATCGCGAAATTGTTTGAGGAACACGGTAGATATTTCCATACGGTCCGGGGGGATCAATCGTTCCAACGCGGCTCTATCAACTGGAGAATCCAACTTGCTAAAGAGATGAATGATCTCGGCACGTGCTGCGTCCCAGTTCCCCCAGGTGATGGCTGAGCCAGTAGCTGTACTTTTGTCCCTGCGACGCAATTCGGCCAAGCGTTGTATTCTGCCCTCTGCCTCTGGTCCAGATCGTGCAAAGCCCCAGACATCAACGGCGAACTCTGGGTTCTGCACGTCAAAGGGTTTGTCGAACTGGGCCAGCATTTTTGGGAAACCGTACACTTGACGGCCTGTGGCGATGGCGGCAGGGTTATCGACATAGAGGTACGGCAGGAACCACCCCGTGTAATCGGGAATTTCGAGTCCTCCGGCCTGCGCGCGAGCGGCAATTGGTACCCAAAAACTCAGCTCTGTTTCGCACATCCACCCTAGTTCTCGGTCGCGTTCGTCCAGCGATGAGATTTTCATGTCGGCGATCAGCATTACCACGTAGGGCATCAGGGGCGCGTAATTCAGTTGCCCGCCGGTGGGATTGTTTAGATAACGGTCGCACATTTGCTGCAACGGTCGGATATCGGCGGGCAGGAGGAATGCGGCGATTTGTGCATTGCGCTGCAAGTAGGGGCCACGCAATACAGGCCAACCTTGCCCAGCACCATCATCCACATACAATGGGAGTTTTGTGTCGTCATCTTGCGAGCCGGCGCGTGGTGTGCAACCCGCCGCAACCGCGCCTAATGCGCTCCCCCCTGCGACGTGAAGAAAGCGCCTGCGGGAAAGTTTGTCATCCATCAGGAATTCTCAGTATGGCGGCTCTGCCGGCCCATCATACCCGCACATCCCGGTTCTAGGCGAATTTACCAAAACCATTGGCTCGCCATAATTGTAGTGTGGATGGTCCTCGGCATGCGTTTCACACAAAGTTCCCGGCTCGTCCATTTCGTATATGCACTCGATGCATAACCGCGAGGCTGGTTTATCGCACTCGACACATTGCGCCTCTGGTTGGTCGTTGCGCGCCATCAGAAAAATCGGATGAGGTGTGAGCGGTTTTCCTTTTCTAGCTCCAATCATTTTGATCCGTGTCTCTGATTCGGTCCCAAAATCATAGATATGGGTCAGTTCAAGATCGGGCATGAATATTTGTTCTATTCGTCTCTGCTTTGATATCTCGCCACTCCCCCAACCCCCGGTAGAGAATCGACTCATGTGCCCACAGCATTCTAACCAGATCCAACGCAAGTAGTGGTCCAGGTCCTCTAATGTGGCCGAATCTCTCATTTCCAGGTGCAGCCAAAAATCTCCATGCCAAGCATCCTGTGCTTGTAGATGGTAGATGGCTTGTTCTTTGCCAGACTCTGAATTGATTTTGTGAATAGCGTCCATGCGTTGTGGACAGGTTTTCAAATGTTTTGATAGACCACCCTTTGTCATTTCGCGCTCACAAAAGACGCATTTTCCTCGTGTTTGTTTTTTCCGTGTCATGGTTTCACCTCTGTTATTTATCGTGTGCTATCCAAGTTCGAATCGCTTCTCTTACAGATCGTGCCATTTCAATAGAAAAGTCTGCCGAAAATTTTCTGGCGTAATAATGTTGGCCCACGTTGGTCGCGTTGTGCAAGTAGCTTGGGGGAGTTCTTGGTTTGAGCATTTTGTCCAGCGCCGGTTTATCGAATCTTTTGTACGTATCCTCAAAGTGTATATACTCTTGAGGGAATCTGGGCGTCAGCTCTTTTGCAGATAGGGAGGTTTTGGGATAACCAAAGCAAACGAGTGTGATGGGAAAGGTGTATTGCGGTAGGTCGAATAGCTCTCGGTGAAATTCATAGTTCTCCATAATATCGCCGATATAGCAGGAACCAACTCCCAGAGATTCGGCGGCAATGACGGCAGTTTGAGCGGCGATCAGGGCGTCGCAACACGCCAAGAGCAGATCCCCTTCACTGGGAAAGCGAAATTCTTTTTCCTCGGCTTGGCAATAGGATGCTACGTCTGATGCGGTAAACACGTCGAACCATCGTTGGTAATCGGCGAGAAAGAGCAGAACCAGGGGGGCCTTGGCGATAAAGGGTTGGTTGTCGCAAGACTTGACGAGTTTGTCCTTGGTCGTTTGGTCTGTGACCTCGATGATCGAGTAAAGCATCGAGTTCCCGGCAGTGGGTGCGCGCATCGCCGATTGGATGATTGAACCCACGGTGTCTCGGTCAATTGGCTTGTCTTGGTATGTTCTGGTTGATCTGCGGTTTTGGATCACTTTTATGGTCTCGTTCATTTATATCCTCCTGATATAGTTGTGAGTGAACCAGGGTTGTCTAGTTTTCCCAACGCCGGACTGGGCGTTGTTTGGAAACAACGAGTGTGTTGCGTTAATCCTTGCCCGTAATCTCGAATACCTTGGCTCCTTTTTCGAATAGCTCGGTCTTGATCTCGTGGACGAGGCCATACGCTAGGGCCTGCTGCGAGTTTAACACGGTTCCTTCAAGCATATCTCTTTCAACATTGGCTAAAGATTTGCCTGTATTGTCTGCTATCACACTAGCTATATTCTCCCGGTCTACCCTGAGGCTCTTGAGACGCTCATCTAGTATCTTTTCGTTGAATCTGGTGGAGGTGCTAACGTCAAAACCTATACCGTGAAGAAGAAAGCGCGCGTGGGGTACGCAGAGACGTTGTGAGCCGGCGCAATACAGGACGGCCGCAATAGAGGCCACACTTCCATAATTGTGTGTTACCACTTGGGCCGGAATCCCCTTGAGAAAGTTGTACCCAGAAAGACCCGCAAACACACTGCCACCAGGGGATGACAGCAATAACACAAACCGCTCCACTTTTTTCTGTAATTGATCTTGTATCAGCTTGGTTAGAGTTTCGATGGTATGGGTATTAACGCTGGCAAAGAAGCGAATGTAAACAGTTTTGATGTCTGATGTCACTTGGCCTCCTGGTATTATGGATTATGTAGGTGGTTGATATGACCACCAATACGAGTAAAGTATTTCTGCCCCAGGACACGGAAAGGCCGGAGTCTGTTAACAAAGACAGGAGACGCACAGAGTTTAGATTCCGTTCCGGTCTCTCCAACGGGGACACTCAAATTTAGGAGGGAACAGTTATGAGCTGGAAAAAGCGTACTCACTTGAGAGGTAAGCGAGGACAAGCATTTGCCAACAAGATTCGTGGAATTCCATTGGAAGAGATTCTGTGCGTCTCCTTGGACATCCACAAGCACTTTCACGTGGTGATGATCCACAATGCACTGGGAGAGATCGTAACTCGCACGTTTGAGATCGACATTTTTCAGACCGAATTTGAGCAACTGTGTCGAGCCATAGATAAAGCCATAGTTCGCATAGAGGCCAAAGTAGTTTTGACGGGTATGGAACTGACCAGTCACTATTTTGAGAATCTGGCTCGCCACTTGCTGAAACGTCCGCAGCCGGTGATATTGGTCAATAGCTATTCCGTCAAAGAGAACCGGAATCAACAGATGATGCATCATGAGAGAAGCGATGAAATTGACACGACGGCCATCGGTGACCTGTTGGGACGCGGAGAGGGCACACCGTTCAAACCAGCCAGCGGCATCTATTTGGAACTGCAGCAACTGGACCGTGTGCGGTTGAGCAAGGTCAAGATGCGTACGATGTCGCAGAACCAGATCATTGGTCATCTGGACCGCATCTTCCCTGGTCTGGTGATCATCGGAGACGAGGCCAAGAAGCAGTATATGCCCGTGTTCACTACTGATTTCTGGAGATGCAAGACTCTCCAGCACCTGATCCGCGTATGTCCCGATCCGCGCGCCCTGGCTGATATGTTTCCACAAGACTTGGTGAACGCTTTCCACGCCTATAACTACAAGCTGGGACGCATCAGAGCTGCCAAAATCATTGCCTATGCCAAGAAAGTGCTGCTCCCCGATGCTGAATTGGTGACCATTCGCTGTGAACTCTTGGCCCATGACTTGGCTTTGTTGGAAGAGGTCGTCTTTCACATTATTCAATTGGAAGATCGTTTGCGCACCTTGCTGACCGAAACACCTTATCATATCTGGATCAAGCTCAAAGGACTCAGTGTTGTTCAGGTTGCCAGTCTGGCAGCGTCTATCGGCGATCCTGCCTGCTATGACTATGCTGCCCAGGTCTTCCGTCGTAGCGGTCTGGTCAGTGGACGCAATGATTCGGGTACTCGCCAGCGCAAAGGCAAGGGCAAAGGTGTGGTCAAAGTCGGCGATGTCCATCTGCGTCGAGCCTTGATGAATGCGGTGACCACTTTGATCGTGCATCAACCCGTTTTGCACCAGTATTACCACAAACTCAAGGCTTCTAAACCCGCAGGCGTTGCCCGCGTGGCTACTGCGCGTCGCACTATGGGTATCTTGTGGGCTACGTTGCGTGATGAACGCGCTGATACCTTGATCCTTAACCGAGGTGTTACGATGTAAATTACGACCATCCCTTTCGCGTCGCGGACTCAACTCTGCACACGCAATCTTGACAACTGAATCGCTGCCACATGCAGCACGCCAGGCGGACCGGGGGTCGGCCGATGGGCTCCTTGAGGATAACCAAACCCTCGTCCGAAAGCTTGGACCGCCCCCGGCCCGTGGTGCTGAATCCCTGGATAACGTAAGGTGAGTCCCTGCTCCAGGCTGCGCTGTGAACCAGCCGAACGGTACGCTCGAATACCAGGATAGGGATAACGGCACCCGTCTGGCCTGTTGTCCAGAACACGCTGGCAAATTGCACTTGGCTTCGATTACTTGCTCAATATTTCGTTTGCAGTACATAGTTGGTCTATCGACTCGGAAAAGCGATTTTTCACGAGCTATGCTCACTTGCTTATTTACTATCCTTAGAAGAAAGGACTTGACAATATGATAGTAAGCTTTGTTGGCGCTGGACTGTCTTTTGTACATTTGGCTGGTGCCGATGATTTCATTATTTGCGGCTTTGAGGACAAAGTAGGGCTGCCCGGCTTGGGATGTGCGGTGCTCGATGTTTTCTGGTTGGGCGTTTTTCTGGACGGACTCGATGCCGTTGGCGGCGCCTTGTTTGGTGGCGTAGCCTTCGCTAGAGAGGATGATCTCGCCATTGGGGGCTTTGAGGCGGAAATAGAACTGGTCGCTGGCGGACTGGTAGAGTTTGAATTTTCCGGGACGTTGTTTTTTCTCTGGGTCTGACCATTTGAATTCTAGTTCGAGTTCTGTCTCGCCGTCCTCGTGTTCGTATTCGAGGATGATTTCTACTTGGGGGGATAGGGGGATGGTGAGATCGTCCAGTTGGATGGAGGCAGGGGCGTCGCTTTCTAGTGCTTGGGCGATTTGGCGGAGCAGGGTTGCTGCTTGGGATTTTTCTAGTTCCATTTTTTTCCTTAAAGTTTTGGGCAAGGTCCAGAAACTTTGCTTTTTACGGGAAAAGCCAGGAAAGCTCCCTTGGTCCACCAGGGACGAAAGGTCAAATCCGGGTGTTTGTTTGTAATAACGCTCGATCAGGCTTTTCCTTATGAAAAAACCCAGGTTAAGTGTTCGGAAGCCCTTGTGTTTATGCGTAAACACATTTACGATGGGGTTTTTCACCTTGACTCTTGGGTAAGTATATTTGTTTTTGTGAGATGGGCAAATTTTGCAAAGTGGAAGGTGAGGAGGGGCGGAGGAGTAGAGGTGTGGAGGAGGATGGGTGTTTGGCGCGGAACTGGGGCGATGCATTCGGCGAACTGCAGACAATTCGGCGAACCGCGGACGATTTGGCGAACCGCGCCTCTACGGGTCACGCGGCTGTGTATAGATGGATTGGCCTGCGCCGGTATAGTGATAGTGTCACGAAATATTCGCAAAATAGAAGGGCGCATCAGAGGAGTCTTAACAAATGTGGAAACCGTGGTAACCTTGACGCCAGGAGGTTACCACGATGCTCTACTTACTGATGAACTGGCGTACCGTCCTTTGGATCACATTTCGCGTTTTCCTCATCGCAGGCAGTTTCCTGCCTCAGACTGGTGGATGGCTGCTGGCCAGTTGGTGGAACGAAGAATAAAAGATCGGTTCTGCTAGCTGGTGCGTGACTCGCCAGGTCGCTTCCTATCCTCGGTGGTGGTCGCACGTTCAGTGCGTAAAGCGCTGGGGCAGAGTCTTGGCGGTGCTGAGTGTGAGCCTGTGGCTACTCAGACCCCTGGTGTCCCATCTAACGGTCCCTGGATGGGTTTGGTTGTACCTGGTGATCGTCTTGCCCGTAGTGGTCAATGATGGTCGACGTGTACTATCCAGTCTACTCAGTCCAAAGATCTCTAAAGTCAAGACCGTCCCGCCCGAGAGCCACCAAGTCGAGGTGACCATTGACTTGGAGCCGATCCTGACAGAGATTGAGGGCTTTTCTCCGCCCAGTGAGGTGTACGCCACAGACCGAGAAGCACTGACAGCCAAGTTTGAACGGATCCGAGTAGAATGCTTCCAGCACTCTGTCAGTCAGGCACTGATAGAGCAGATCGGCAGGCAGATTCAACAAGTGCTCGTACGAACGATCGAGGAAGCTCTTGTCCAAGAGATCAATGAGCACTTGGGGTTCAGGCGGTACGAACGGACTGGAACAGCGAAACCTGCTCACCAGCATCGTTCGGGTAGTTGGAGCCGTTCTCTCCGTACTCTATGGGGCGAGATTGATATCCGCATACCCAAGTTGCGGAAGGGGAATAAGAAACGTCGCTGGCAAGTCCTCGAAAGATACGAACGCAACTTTGGTCCCTGGCTGGACCTGCAACTACACCTCTACCGCTTGGGTCTGTCTCAATATGATCTGCAGGAAATCTTGTACCTGGGCTTTGGTCAAGTACTCAGTCTCAAAGCGGTTCAACATTTGACCGATGTGGCTCAGAAAGAGATGGAGAGTTTTCGACACACTCTCTTGGATGATACACCATCAGCTATGGTCATCGATGGTGTCAATATCAAAGTGTTGCTTCCTTCTAGCATGCACAGTACCAACCAGCGCGGACAACGACGGCAAGTCAAGTGCCGGGAAGACCGAGTTATTTTGGCAGCATTGGGTGTCTGGCCTGATGGAAGTTACCAGGTAATTGACTTTGAGATGGTCGAAAAGGAAACTGCGGATTGAAACAATCCGACGTCAGTTGGAAAAAGTTGTTCCGCAACTTGCTGAGCAAAGGCCTGGACAAAAGCCTACTTCAACTGATAGTCAGCGATGGTCATCCTGGTCTCCACACTGCTATCCGATCTGTCTTCCCGAAATCCGTCAAACACCAGCGCTGCATATTCCACAAACTCAAAAACCTGGGCGACAACCTGACCTACAAAAACCTAGTATTGAACCCAGATCTGTCCCGCCGTGAGGCACGTAAGCAAGCCAAGAAAGCTCGGGCCTGTGCTATCTTGCGCGACGCCGCGCACATTTACAGCGGCAGGGACACGGAGACCATCCGACAACGCGTGACTGATTTCCGACGCAAGTGGGCACCCGTGGAGCCAAAGGCCGTGCGATGCTTTCTGAAGCACTTTAACCTGACCTTGAACTACCTGCGGGTACCGTTTCCCCACAAACAGATGATCTGCACAACCAACCTGCTGGAACGATTCTTCCGCGAGTTCCGCAGTCGCACTGACGAGATCGGCTGCTTCGCCTCACAAGCCCAGGCAGAAACTCTGTTCTACTTGATCTTGCAGCGAGAAAAGGCCAAACATGCCGTGGCTTGAGATGGCCCCGACCGGGGAAGGGATCAGTGTCTCTGGAAACAATAGCCAGAGTCAGATAGACCTCAGATTATCCCAGATACTGGAAAACCTCGCCCCCAGCGAGTGTGCCTTTGCCTATTCTCTGCCTCAGTGTCCTTTTTGCCCCTGCAATTTAGTCTCAATTTGCGAAAACTTGGTGATGCTATCATGCTGGGTGTGGACGGCAATGGACTCGTTCAGCAAGCTGTGGTTGGCGGTTGAAGTGGGAGATTGGGGTCTGGAGACACTTGTACCTGCACTACAAGTGCAGGTGTGGCCCAGCTACTGGTGTACGGTGTAGTCAGCGTGCTGACGCCAGGAGTCGTACCGATGTTTCTGACCGATCAATTGGCGTCATACGGGAAGGCGTTGCTCACCCATTTTGGTTACTGGGTAGAGAAGGTGAGTGAAAAGAGCGGACGTACACTGCGGCGCTGGATGCCGGATGAGCGGTTGCAGTATGCACAGGTAGAGAAAAAACGGAGACGACGGAAAATCGTGGCGGTGACAACGAGGGTGGTGTATGGGACAAAAGAGGCAGTCGCGTCGGCCTTGGCGAAAGTGGGACACAAAATCAACACCGCCTTCATCGAGCGCCTGAACCGTACCTTGCGATCACACGTGCCCGGATTGGGACGAAGAGAAGAAGGGCTGGCCAAGACGAAGGAAGGGTTGCTTCGTCGGTTGCGACTTGTAATGGGCTACTACAACTTTTGCCTACCTCACCTGTCCCTCCGAGAAGCATTGCCGAAACCAATACCGACCAAAGGCAATGGTTCACCCAAGAAATGGATGCCCCGGACACCTGCCACGTGTCTGTACCCAGACAGGCGGCGGCCTGGTCTTACCGACCACGTCTGGACGATGGGCGAGGGATATTTACCCCAAAAGTTGCACCAGTAGGTGGCAGCGGCTTAGGGAGGAGTGCGCCACCGGGGAGAAAACGAAAGGGTGGGGGCATCGGCGCAGCGCGAAACGCGGCGTCTGTGCCTTTCACGCGCCCAGTTTTGGGTCTGGGACTCGGTTTTTCTGTGTTGGATGCCGTTTGGTCGTTGTCTGGGGTGTGGCTGAATTATCCGCATCGGGCAGGGTCACTACCCGGGTTTCCGCTTCGAAAACCCGATGGTGCAACGAGTTGGAAAGCGACGCTGGCAAAACCAGATCAAATATCTATCATTGTGAAAATCAGGGTCTCTGCAAGTTTGCATGGTGGATATAGTGGAATCTTGAACTTGTTCGGGTTCTTTGCGTGTCGCCTCCAACAAGTTGAAGAGTCCGACACCCAGATCATGCGAAATTCCAGAGCCAGTTTATTAAAATCAAATTGTAGGTCTCTTGCGAGTGGTGTGGGGTGTCTTTGGGAGCGTGTGATCTTGTGACTGTTCTCATTTGACGAACTCTGTAAAACAGACTACAATCATCATAATGCTAAGGATTTGATAACTTTTAATGCGAGACTAGAAAGCCATAGTTAATCCCCAATCTTTAGCAAATCATCTGGAAATTGGAGCCGTATATTGATAGGTCTGGAGAGGAACACAGCCACAAATTACACACCTAGTGTCTATATCCCGATGGACCGGCGTCAGGCCCTGGCACGGGGAGAGTCGCTGCCCGACCGGACAAGCGGGGCAGCGTTGTTTGCCGACATATCGGGCTTTACGCCGTTGACAGAGGCGCTGGCACGGACCCTTGGTCCTCGGCTCGGGGCGGAAGAACTAACACACCAGTTGAACCGGGTCTATGATGCATTGATCGCTGAGGTGGATCAGTACGGTGGTAGTGTGATCGGTTTTGCCGGGGACGCGATCACATGCTGGTTTGCCGACGATGGCGCTCCACTGCGTGCTACAGCCTGTGCTCTAGCGATGCAAAAGGCGATGGAACAATTTTCGGTGGTGGAACTGGCTTCTGGAGAAACGGTTGCGTTGGCGATGAAGGCTGCGGTGGCGAGCGGTCCAGCCCGTCGTTTCCTCGTCGGCGACCCCAGCATTCAACTCGTTGACGCGCTGGCCGGAGAGACGCTTTCGCGTATGGCAGATGCCGAACACCTGGCGAACCGGGGAGAGGTGGTGGTAGATGCTCAGACCGTCGTGCATCTGGGTGAGCGGGGACATTTGGTCGAGTGGCGTACTGAGGCGGAGACGGGCGCGCGTTTTGCCGTTGTGGATGAACTGACGACTCCCGTGGAGCCGACACCTTGGCCCCTTTTATCTCCCCAGGCATTGCCAGAGATACAGGTGCGTTCTTGGTTATTGCCGGTGGTCTATGGATGGTTGCGTGATGGATTGGGCGAATTCCTGGAATTTAAGCATGGCGTAACTCTATTCTTGCGCTTTGAGGGTATCGACTATGAAGGCGACGAGGTAGCAGGAACGAAACTAGATGATTACATTCGCTGGGTTCAAGGAGTGCTGACGCAGTACGAGGGATCGCTTTTGCAACTCATCATTGGTGACAAGGGCAGTTATCTCTACGCTGCCTTTGGTGCGCCCATCGCCCACGAGGATGACGCACGGCGGGCGGCAATGGCAGCACTAGATTTGCGTTCCCCTCCGGTGGACCTGCACTTTATCCAACCGGTACAGATCGGGATCAGCCAGGGAACCGTGCGGGCAGGAACATATGGTGGAACGACGCGCCGTACTTATGGAGTCTTGAGTGACGAGGTGAACCTGGCAGCGCGGTTGATGCAGAACGCCGCGCCAGGCGAGGTGCTGGTCAGCCAGCGCGTCCGGGAGACCGTCGCCGATATTTTTGTCTGGGACCCACTGTCTTCGATCCGTGTAAAAGGTAAGAGCGAATCAATATCGGTAGCACGCCTGGTGGGGATGAGTGAAACTCAAACCGAGGCCGGGGTGACCGCTCACACAGGTCTCTTGATCGGCCGTGAGACCGAGATGGCACAGTTGGTACAATTTCTCCAACCCATCTTTGAGGACGGAGCCGGGTTTGCAGGTGTAGCGTATGTGTACGGTGAAGCAGGTGTGGGCAAGAGCCGCCTGATATACGAATTGCGCCAGCACTTTTTACTTCCTTCACCTTGGGAGGAAGAGGGGACGGAGCGCGGGGTCTCTTGGTTCACCTGCCCGGCTGAACAGATTTTGCGCCAGTCACTTTATCCGTTCAAACATTTCCAGCGTGGCTACTTTGAGCAGTATGCTGACAGTTCGCCAGAAGAAAACAAAGAGCGATTTAACGAAATCCTGAATACGCTGATCTCTGATTTGAAGGGAAAACCCGATTTAGCAGAGGTTGTACAGGAACTGGAACGTACTCGTTCGTTCTTAGGGGCCCTGGTAGGCTTGCACTGGGAAGGAGCACTGTACGAGCAGTTGGAGCCCAAACTACGTTTTGAGAACACGCTGGCGGCGTTCAAGACACTGATTATGGCCGAGAGCAGGCGACAGCCAGTGGTCTTGCACATCGAAGACGCACAATGGCTAGACGCGGATTCGTACGAATTGCTCCAAGTGCTGGTGCGGAACGTTGGTGCATATCCGTTCGCGGTGTTGATCACTGGCCGGTATGGAGACGATGGCAGCCGCTTTAGCGTGGAAATGGACTCGAGTGTACCGCGCCAGATTATCGATCTGAATGTATTGCCACCTTTGGGTATCCGGGCACTGGCAGAGCAGACGCTAGAGGGTGCGATCGCCGATGATTTGGCAGCATTTTTGGCAGAAAAGACGAACGGTAACCCGCTCTTTGTAGAACAGCTGGCGATGGATATGCGCGAGCGGGGGATGATTCAACTCGAGGCGGATGAACAGCACCTAGGTGGTGTGTGGAGAGTGGTGGGTGAGGGTGCAGAGGAAGTCCCCGTAAGCATCAGTGCGGTGCTGATCGCGCGGCTAGATCGCTTGGCAGCGCGGATCAAGGCCGCAGTACAGACGGCTGCCGTGTTGGGGAACGAGTTCGAGGTGCAGATATTATCGCTCATGCTTTGGGGTGATACACAGTTGGCTCGTAGAATCAAACAGGCAGAAGAAGAGATGATCTGGTCGTCTTTGAGCGAACTGCGCTACATCTTTCGGCACACACTGATGCGTGATGCAGCCTACATCATGCAGTTGCAAACACATTTGCAGGAACTACACGCACTAGCTGCGGAGGCCGTAGAGCAGGTCTATGCTGCTGATTTGGGATTTCATTATGCAGACCTGGCGTATCATTGGGGCAAGGCGGGTAACATCCGGCAAGAGTTTCGCTATGCCAAACTGGCTGGTGAGCATGCGGTAGGACAATTTGCTAACCAAGAGGCGGTTGATCACTTTCACCATGCGCTAGAGAGCGCGACTGGTCTGCCTCTGGAAGAGACTGTTGAGCAGCAACGGGCAATTCACATTGCTATGGGCGAACTACTGACTACCACTGGTCAGTATGAGCACGCACAAGAACACCTCGATCAGGCTCTCTCTCTGGCAACCGAGCGTGGTAACCAAGACGGGCAAGCCCGAGCCTGCCGCTTGATAGCTCGTGCATACGAGTTGCGCGGCGAGTACTCACCTGCTCTAGAGTGGATCCAACGAGGGCTGGATGCTCTGGAGGGACGGGAGACTGCTGAGGTCGCTGAATTGTCGCTTATTGCGGGTATGATCAATACTCGCCAAGGTAATTACGATGATGCGATGACCCAGTGTCAGAGTGCTATGCAGTTGGCTCAAAAATTGCAAGAGGTGACGGCGCTAGCTAGGGCTTACAACCTGTTAGGGCATATCACTCGCTTGCGTGGTAACAGTACTCAAGCCATTGAACACTTTCGACAGTCACTTGATTTGTATCGGCAGGCGGATCATATCCACGGAGAGGCCACGACACATAATTTGATTGCTTATGCTTGTTTGTACACCGGTCAATTGCGGGATGGAGAGCGGCATGGCCGTCTAGCTCGCAAGATATTTGACCAGATTGGTGATATTTATAACCGAGCATTCGTGGACAACAATCTGGGGGAAATTCTACTCAAACGAGGCGATTTGGATGGTGCGCTGACGTCTTATCGAGAAGCTTTGCGCGTATTGGAGCAGATTGGAGGCTCGTCTTATGTGTTAGGCGCATTGCATAACAACCTGGGGGCGACTTTTATTCGGCGTCGTGAAATCGCCAAAGCCCGTCATCATCTGGATACCGCTCTGGATTATTTTGAGCAGGCTCAGGCCCGCGATTTTTTACCCGAGTTGCATTGTCATATTGCCCATGCCGCGTTGCTTGCTGGCGAGTTGTCTGAGGCTGAAGAAAAAGGAGGCCGGGCCTTGGACCTGGCGCGCGAATTAGAGATGCGCGGCGAAGAAGGTAAAGCTTTGCGAGTGCTTGGTGAGGCGGCCGCCACGCGCGACCAACTCGAGCAGGCGCAGGATTACTTGGAGGAGAGCGTCTCTTTGCTACATAAAGTAGGGGACGAATACGAGGAGGCGCGCAGTAAATTGTCTCTGGCTCGGGTCTATGCAGTTCAAGAAAATCCCGAGGCGGAACAAACGATGCTAGATTATTGCATTGAGGTTTTCCAGCGATTGGGCGCTGCGCTGGATTTAAAAGCGGCTCAATCATTGCAAGAGAAATTAGGGGATAGTTTGAGTTAGATTGACACTTTACTCTTCGTTAGGTGTAAAAGTGTCGAGGTAAAAAGCAATGTTTCTAACCATTGTCGAAATTATAAGAATCCGGTCTATGAGAATGGTGATTCACCAATATTGCGAGTTGTTTCAATCCGACGAAATCAGGGATGTTGATAGAATTTAAGGAGGCGTATGATGAACAAGGCAATTTTTAATCGGGTATGGTCTTTATCTCTCGTTTTGGTATTGAGCCTGGGTATGACCCTGGCCTTGTTATTAGTGTTGGATGCTGCAAATATACCATCTGTCAGGGCCAACCATCCGGCGCGGCCTGCATTTGCTCCGGTTCCCACCGGCACTGCGCCTGTCCTCAACTCGCGGAATATCCCTTTTGATGCCAACGTTTCGATCACCTTTGATGAGGCCATCAGTGTGACATCTGTTACCAGCCGGACCTTTGCCGTGTACGGCAGTCAAAGCGCGCTCTTCACGGGTACCTACTTTTTGAGCAATCTCTCTCGCACGGTGACCTTTGACCCGGCCCGCGCCTACTTTCCCGGCGAGCGAATGGACGCCAGCGTCACCACCGGCACGCTCAACCTCATCGATGAGAACGCCATCTCGGCCACCGTCTGGCAGTTCTGGGCTGGTGTGGGGGGCGGCAGTGCTCACTTTATCGATGCTTGGCAAGCGCCAAGCTCTCTCAACAGCTACGATGTGTCTCTGGGAGACCTGAATGGTGATGGATATCTGGATGCCTTTGTCGTCATCGACAGCGCTTATGACCGCATTTTGATGAACGACGGTAGTGGGAATTTTTCCGAAACGCAAAGTCTTACTACAACCCACACTTCCGGCACGGCGGTGGATTTGGGTGACGTGGACGGCGATGGAGACCTGGATGCCTTTGTCACCACCAGTTTGAATGACAAAGTTGTATGGACCAACGACGGCAGCGGCACATTCTCTGAATCAGAACTTTTGAACTATGTATGGGCTGAAGACGTCGCGTTGGGAGACCTGGACGGCGACGGCGACCTAGACGCATTTATCGCCAGCGGCAATGTTTCGGCCAACCAGATATTGTGGAACAGCGGCGGCTTGCAGGGCGGAGCAACCGGCATTTTTACCGACAGTGGGCAGACGATGGGGGCGTTTACCACGCGGGGCGTGGCGCTGGGTGACGTGGATGGCGACGGCGACCTGGATGTGTTTGTGGCTAACGATGGGGACGCCAATCAAGTATGGTTGAACACCGGTGGTATCCAGGGGGGAACGCCCGGCATCTTTACCGATAGCTTGCAGACCCTTGCTCCCGTCAGTGACAGTGCCGGTGTGGCGCTAGGCGATCTGGACAGCGACGGTGACCTGGACGCCTTTGTTGTCAACTTTACCAATCAAGGCAACACGGTGTGGATCAACAACGGCGGCGTGCAGGGCGGGACCCCCGGCGTCTTTAGCAATAGTATGCAAAGTCTGGGTTTTGCCAATAGTTATGCAGTGACGCTCGGAGACGTCGACGCGGATGGCGACCTGGATGCCTTAGTCGCCAACCAAGGCGCCAGCAATCGTGCCAACATTGTCTATCTGAACAATGGCGCCGGTGGGTTTGTCGCTGCGTCGGGGTTGGGAGATTCCAACAGTTATGGCGTGGCATTGGGGGATGTGGATGGCGACGGTGACCTGGATGCCTTTGTCGCCAACAGTGGGACGCAGGACCAGGTGTGGTTGAATCAGACTGCCGTTATCGAAACTGCGCCGTCAGACAATGCGTCCCTGGATAGCAGTGTGAGCGTCACCTTTAGCGCTGCGCTCAGCGATACCTCTATCACCACGCAGATCTTTGCCGTCCACAGCGGTTTCTGGGGCTATATGACGGGAACTTTGAATGTCAATGACGACAATGTTGATTTTGTCCCCATCCGGGATTTTTATCCTGGCGAGTTGGTCGAAACCAGCGTCACCACCGGCGTGTTGGATGGTACTGGGTTGTCGGTTGCTCCTCACGTCTGGCGCTTTCGGGCGCTTGTCGAGCATGGCGGCGGTCGTTTTGTTGACAGCGGGCAAAGTTTGGGCGGAGGGTCCGATAGCTACGACGTAGCATTGGGCGACGTGGACGGCGATGGTGACCTTGATGCTGTGGCAAACGATTTTGTATTTTACAATGACAGCAACACCGCTAAATTCACCCTCAGCCAAACCCTGGTTGTTAGCTACGGCCATGGCGTGGCCCTGGGAGACTTGGACAATGACGGGGATCTGGATGCCTACGTGGCGCGAGGCAACGGTACAAACACTGTCCCGGATCAGGTCTGGTTCAACGATGGCGGCACATTTTCCAACACCGGCCAAAGTTTGTCCGGTCACGCCAGCTACGACGTGGCCCTCGGCGACCTTGACGGCGACGGTGACCTGGATGCCTTTACCGCCAATATCAATGAGGGGGATGCACCTAGCTCGGTCTGGTTCAACGATGGCGGTCTGCAAGGGGGAACTCGCGGTACTTTTTCGACTAGCTCTGATGTGGGATCGTCTTTGAGCAGGGGCGTGGCGCTGGGCGACCTGGACGGCGACGGTGACCTGGATGTTTTTCTCGCCAACGATTCTACGAGATCCAACAAGGTATGGTTAAACGATGGAACAGGAGACTTTGTTGATAGCGGGCAGATGTTGGGGGCACAAGATAGCCAGGACGTGGCGTTGGGCGACGTGGACGGTGATGGTGACCTCGATGCCGTGGTTGTGAATGCTGGGGGTTCTTCTTGGAACGTATTGTGGTTGAACGATGGAACAGGAGTCTTTACCGATAGCGGGCAGATGTTGGCAGTGATGGAAGATGAGGGCTATGGCGTGGCTCTGGGCGATGTGGATGGCGATGGGGATTTGGATATCTTTTTTGTACATGATACCTTTTCTAACCAAGTTTGGCACAACGATGGGAAGGGGAAATTTACCCAAGCCCAAACTATCAACGACGGCGCGTGGAGCAACGGCGTGGCACTGGGCGATCTGAACGGCGACGGCGCGCTGGACGCCTTTATCGCCAATATCAGCGGACAGGCCAGCGAGGTGTGGTTGAACCGGAGCAACGTACTCGCAGTTGACCCGGCACCCAACAGCCACGCGGCGGCTCTCGATACCAGCCTGACCGTCACCGCGAGCAAGCAAGTGAGCCAGTCCACTGTCACCACTCAGACTTTTGTCACTCATGGCGGCTTTCAGGGACGCATCAGCGGGACGATTGATTTTGGCAGTATCATCTTTGACTCCGATCAGAACTTTTTCCCCGGCGAGTTAGTCGAGACCAGCGTGACTAGCGATGTGCTGGATTACGAGGGTCTCCCGCTTGCGCCCTACGTCTGGCAATTCCGCGCGGGCGTCGGGGGCGGTGTTGGGACTTTTGTCGATAGTGGACAACTCCTGGGGCTTGCCGGGTCCAGTCGGGAGGTGGCGTTGGGTGATCTCGACGCCGACGGTGACCTGGACGCTTTTGTTCTTAATAACTGGGACGCCAACCGAGTGTGGATCAATCAAGGTGGAGATCAACTGGGAACCCATGGCGTCTTTGCTGATAGCGACCAGAGCATTGGTGACACAAATCACCAGAACGTGGCACTGGGCGATGTGGACGGCGATGGCGACCTGGATGCCTTTGTTGTCAGGAACGGTTCCAACCATCTCTGGGAAAACACTGGCGGCGGGATGTTCCCGGTCAGCCAGACTCTGGGGTCTGCCAATAGCTCTGGCGTTGCACTGGGCGACGTGGATGGCGACGGCGATCTGGATGCCTTTGTCGCCAACGATGGTTCCGACAACAAGCTGTGGGTTAACGATGGCGATGGCACCTTTACCGATATGATGCAGTTCTTGGGCAGTGGCAAAAGTACCAACGTGGCGCTGGGCGACCTGGACAATGATGGCGACCTGGATGCCTTTGTCACGAACTATGGTTCGACGCCGGCAAACACCGTCTGGCTCAACGTCGCCCAGGGCATTTTCAGCGATACCGGCCAAAGTCTCGGCGCCGTGGATAGCTTTGACGTAGAATTGGGCGACCTGGACGACGACGGCGATCTGGATGCCTTTGTGGCCAACTATATGCAGCCTGATGGCGTGTGGTTCAACGATGGAACTGGGTTCTTTACCGCTACCGGCCAAGTTTTCACCACTACCGACAAC
>JAAEPW010000721.1 GCA_024232355.1 Chloroflexota bacterium
CCGTGGATGGATCATAGCACCGCGCCCGCAAGTACAACAACCCCACGTCCCCATCCCAATGCTCGCCCGTGTACTGGAGCGCGCTGGGTCGCTCTCCCTCGACCGCCACCACCTTGCCGAACGGGCCGTAGTCATAGCGTTGCACAATACGTCCGTCAGCATCGACAAGTTGGCGCGTGGAACCCAGGCCGTCGGGCAGGACATAGCTCCATTCCTTGCCGTCCCACTGCCCCACGCCGGGGACGTAGCGCGTGCCGCCACTGCTCAGAGTCTCTATCCTGAAGACCCGATCCCATTGGGTCAAAGATTATATCTGATTGTAATTGTAAATGTGCAGATTTTTGTTTATGTCGGGCGGGTAGTAGACAACTAAAGTTGCGCGCAACAGGCACCAATCAGCGCGGAAAACCGTCTCTGAGGCCCAAAATGATGATAAAAACTACTTCTGAACGCAGAAAATCAGTTTGGTAGGATCTCTATCCGAGTTGCGATGACTGTTCATCACCATCCCGACATAAACAAAATGTGCAGATTTTGCACGATATTTCTATTCAGTTTGTGACCTCAAATCCGTATGATTTCTCAGCAAAATTGATACACTGTCACACATTCCTAACAGTTCATCATTGTACGCACCAAAGACGTCCTCAATCTCGCTAGCGGTCAGATTCTCATAGACGTATCTCGTGCATTTTTCATAGATATCTAACTCAGACTCGGAGACTTCAACCTCAAACAATTTAACACTTGCGATTTCTCTCATATTTAAGAATCTCATAACCGTAGCTCCGTATGTTTTATGGCCTGGGTAACCGTGTCCATTGACCATTACTGACCTTGCGCGCTCTATATGATTTTGTAGAGTAGAAACTAGTATGATGTTGACCATCAGGCGTGAAAAAGTGTGTTCTTCCCTTCCGACCAACATATACTTGGTTTCCTGTTTCATTATTAATGTATACTTCTCTGGGATTTTGCATATCTTGTAACGCCTGACTTGTTGGTCTGTCACCCTGCGCGTGTCGTCGTTCTCCGTGTGGCGTTCTCTTTGCAAAACGAGCTATTTGTGTTGCAACTTGAGTGCCTTTAAGCACTATTTGCCCAACGCGCGCAGCCTGAGGCACGTGGGCAGCAGTACGAGCCATCACGGCTGCTCCGCCGCCTGTCAGCCTGAGTCCGGCACCCCATCCACCAGGGAGGAATGGGACCAGTAGACAAATCCCATCCAACGTCAGTGCAGCCACGTCGAGACCGAGAACACTGATCGCTTCCAAGGGGTCAGCACAGGGATTGAGTGTTGTGTAATAATAGATATCCCAGGCGAAAAGAGCCAGATCGAAGCCAAGCATCAGTAGATCCCACGGGGTCTCGGCAATCTCGCCACTGGGATCGGTCAGATTGATGGGATTATTCCTGACATAAATGTAAGGATGCTGCGTCTGGGGCAGCGCGGCAAAGCCCGGAAACGGGTCCTCGCTCAAAAACTGCCATCACCTGGCCCAGCACGACCGGGTTGCTATAACTCTGCTCGTAGGCCAGGTTCTCGCACTATGAATCAGTATCTAGCCCTAGCCATTCCATTTGCCACACTGGGTCTTGAACTTGCCCAAGTTCTGCTTGGAGTCGATCTATTAATTGTGTGATTTCAGCGTTCAACTTGTCTGGTTGCAGCTTTTGAATTGCTGACAGTTCGTCGCAGCTTTGAAGCACTTTTATTATTTCCTGCGATACTTTTGAACTGCCAATAAAAGGCTCCCATACTCTGGGGACACCCAGTGACCAAATACCGGCGTCTGTGGATAATACTCCAGCCCGGATCGCAAACAAAGTTCCTATTCCAAGACAGGATAGGAAAGCAGCAAGATTTTCCTCAGTGACTTGCAATTGTACTGTTTTTCCTTCCAAAAGCATACTAATAATCCTTTCACATATAGAGATTCAAACTAACTGTTAGCAACTGAATTGTAGGAGATTAGATTGAGACACTGAGACAAGTGATTCATCTAGTGGACCACCCTGGTTTGACCTTCAGATCAAAGATTGTACCACTTGGTGATTGGAAGTAATGAATTGACACTTTGCGCCCTCCACTATAGCCATTCTCGTATACTTTCATCCACCTACCAGGCTCAATCTCTCTCAATTTCTGTAACAGACTTGTATTCTTGATTTTTACACGTCTGGCATTGTCACGAACGAAATCCGATGGCCAGTTGGGGGCATGTCTCTTTCCTGGATAGACATGTTGAATACTGTCACTCCCTCCACCCATTCCACTCATACGGACTAGTCGCGTTGCTGCTTGAGTGCCCTTGATCACCGCCTGCCCAACCCGCACGGCCCGAGGAACGTGAGCAGCAGTACGAGCCATTGCGGCAACGCCACCACTTGCCAGCTTTATCCCAGTCCCCCATCCTCCAGGGAGGATTGGCACCGCGAGGCAAACGATATCCAGACCCAGTGCCATCACGTCAGTGGCAAGGACGAGTCCCTTTTCCCATGGATCGACACAGTGGTTGCCATAGTAATAGCTCAAGTCATCCATCAAGAACTTGACGTCAAGCGCAATCATCAACAAGTCCCAGGCAGTCTCCGGCGTGAAGAATTTGCCGCTTGGGTCGGTCAGGTTGATCGGGTTATTGCCGACGTAGACGTATGGATGCTGCGTTTGAGGAAACCCCGTATACCCAGGAAATGGGTCCTTGCTAAGAAAGCGACCCGTGGATGGATCATAGCACCGCGCCCGCAAGTACAACAACCCCACGTCCCCATCCCAATGCTCGCCCGTGTACTGGATCGCGCTGGGCCGCTCTCCCTCGACCGCCACCACCTTGCCGAACGGACTATAGTCGTAGCGCTGCACGATACGGCCGTCAGCATCGACCAGTTGGCGCGTGGAACCCAGGCCGTCGGGCAGGGCATAGCTCCAGTCCTCGCCATCCCACTGCCCCACGCCAGGGAGGTAGCGCGTGCCGCCGCTGCTCAACACCTGCGGCAGACCGGCCGCCACGTCCCACGCGTAAACAGTCTCGTTGTCATTCACCGACTGCATCACGCGCAGCCCATCGCCGTCGTAAAAGTATCTCAGGGCTTTGCCGTCTCC
>JAAEPW010000722.1 GCA_024232355.1 Chloroflexota bacterium
CTTGGATCTTGGTCAAGCTGACCGGAACCCCTCGCTCGTGCCCCCCGTGGGCACCTCGCTGTCTGCTCACAAACGGCCATGTGGACCATCTCACGCGGGGTCTGAATAGGGTTCCTTATCCCGATGCGTGGAGTGAGATTGGCGGTGAAGACGACGTCCCGCAACCAGGACATCGATTCCCTCGATGAGCAGGTTGCGGGGCACCCAACGGCGCAGTCAACCGTTGGCGTTCTCGATGCCGCCCTTTTACCAGGACGCATAGGCATCACAGAACCACGTCGTCATGTTGAACATTGATCTGCGCAGGTCATTTTCCTGGCAGCGGCGGGTGATAAGTATCAAGCGAAGGGCCACTCAGGTCTATGCGGCTTGAGATTCGACTCGATACTTGAGCCGTAATAGCCATGCGTGTCCGTGGACACACAGCCAAGGCAGGCGAGGCTCTACCTCTTCTCAGTTTTCATCGTCATGCTTCTCTCCGTATCCAGGGGCCCATCCAGGCAGCGCACCTCCGGCTGCTTA
>JAAEPW010000723.1 GCA_024232355.1 Chloroflexota bacterium
GGATCTGACTGCGCCCGAAATGCTTAGGGAGCGTATGCGCCGGATTAACATTGTCCATCGGAGGCGCATTGCCATTCTCACTGGAGAAGCCGACGCTGAACTGGCTGTTGCCATTCGAGCCGCCGCCAATGCCGCCACATTGGCTGAGGCCGCCAACGTCACCCGATCAGCCGAAGCTGAGGAGCTTGACGAGTTTTCGCCAGACAACACCGAGGATGACGCTGTTTGGACTGTGACATTCAGTACGCCGCAGATTAATGCATGCCTACGTCTGCCTGTTTTCCCGCCACCGCCGATTCCTCTGCCACCACCCGAATTTATACCTGGACGCAGATTTGCCACCTATGCTGAGCGTCCCGCTCTTCGAGCCCAGGCTCCGCGATTTCGTCCGCCGACGTCGCCACCCTGCTCCAAATCGCCTCTGCGTCCCAATCACTGTTCTCCATTGGAAATGGTGTTATGGTACAACGAGTCCGTTTTTCTTAAACATTTCCTGGACATCATCACTAACGCTCTGTTTGAAGAGCTGGGCATGCCACCTTATTCGTATTACATCGCGAAGCATTTGCCCATGAACTTTTCCTTGCCGCCGTCAGAACAGGGACCCGCGTCTGTTCAACCTGTGTCCATCGAGCCCGTTTCCGCTGAGCCTACACCTGCTCATGCGCCTGAGCCTGAGGAATCCACCATCGAGATCATTGAATGGGATGATCCGA
>JAAEPW010000724.1 GCA_024232355.1 Chloroflexota bacterium
ACTTTACGAGGCGCAATTTCCGGATTTGTTTGATTGGTTGCTCAATCGAATGGGGGCTTTGCCTCTCCCGCGCAAATCCCGACAGCGCATCGCTCTCGATCCTTTAGCTATCGGTGCTGTCGCGGCTTAAGTTGATACCCTGCTGGAGGATACGCAGGCGCCGGTATTGTTGACTCAACAGCAATTGGTGGAACAGTTGCCGACTTTAGAGATGGTAACTGTCTGCCTGGACACCGACTGGCAGATCATCGCCCAGAAACCCGATGAGAACCCAGACAGCGGGGCGACACCGGAGAATCTGGCCTACGTAATCTACACCTCTGGTTCGACAGGCAAACCCAAGGGGACATTGATTCTCCACCGGGGGCTGGTGAACTATCTGATCTGGTGCCAGCGGGCTTATCCTCTGATAACAGGGCAGGGTGCTCCTCTGCACTCCTCAATTTCCTTCGATCTGACCATCACGAGCCTGTTTGCGCCCTTGCTAGCGGGGCGTCGGGTGCAGGTTTTGCCCAAAGACCCTGGCGTCGATCTGTTGAGCACGACGCTGCGAAACAAGACCGACTACAGTCTGGTCAAGATCACACCGGTACACCTAGAGCTACTCAGCCAACAGTTGTCGCCGGAGGAAGCAGCGGGTCGGACGCAAGCGTTCATCATCGGCGGTGAGAACCTGTTGACCAGGAGCATCACGTTTTGGCAGGATCATGCTCCCGATACGATGTTGGTCAACGAATATGGTCCGACCGAGACGGTGGTCGGCTGCTGTGTATATCAGGTACCGCCCGGCGAACGTAGGGTAGGATCGGTGCCCATTGGACATCCAATCATCAACACCCAACTCTACATCCTGGACGCGGACTTGCGTCCAGGACCTATTGGAATTCCCGGTGAGTTACACATTGGCGGCGCCGGGGTGGCCCGGGGTTACCTGAACCGGCCTGAGTTGACAGCAGAAAAGTTCATTCCGAATCCCTTCAGCGAGGAGCCTGGGGCGCGGCTGTACCGCACAGGCGACCTGGCACGCTACTTGCCGGATGGAAACATCGAATTCCTGGGGCGTATTGACTATCAGGTGAAAGTGCGTGGCTACCGCATCGAACTGGGGGAGATCGAGGAGGTGCTCGCCCAACACCCATCGGTGCAAGAGACAGTGGTACTGACGCTTAAAGACGAACCCAGTGATCCTTCGGCGGAGTTTATCCCGAGCGAAGCCGAGGGGATCAGGTCAAGCAAGCGGTTGGTGGCGTACGTGGTTGCGAAGGAAGGACAGGCTCCAGAGAGAGCAGAACTGCGCCGCTTTCTGCAAGAGAAGCTGCCCGAGTATATGGTGCCCTCGGCGTTCGTGACGTTGGAGGCCTTGCCGCTGACACCCAACGGCAAGGTGGACCGTCGGGCGTTGCCCACGCCCGACGCAATCAGGCCTGAGCTAGAAGCGGCTTTTGTAGCGCCGCGTACGCCCGTCGAGGAGATATTGGCGGCAATTTGGGCGCGTGTCCTCGGTGTCGGGCAGGTAGGAGTGTACGATAATTTCTTCGAGTTGGGAGGAGATTCTATTCTCAGTATCCAGGTCATTGCCAGGGCCAACCAAGCGGGGCTTTATCTTACCCCCAGGCAGCTTTTCGAGCGCCAGACCGTCGCCGAGTTGGCGGCGGTGGCGGGCACGACCGCGACGATCCAGGCCGAGCAGGGGCTGGTGACGGGTTCGGTGCCGTTGACACCGATTCAACACTGGTTCCTTGAACAGAACCGTCTCGATCCTCACCATTGCAACCAGGTATTGCTCCTTCAAGTGAAACAGCGCCTGAACCTTGATTTGTTAGAAAAGGCGTTGGAGCAGTTATTACTGCATCATGACGGGCTGAGGTTGCGTTTCGAGCACCTTGCATCTGGCTGGCGGCAGATCAACGTCGGTTGGGATGGCGCTGTGCCCTTTACGTGTATTGACTTGTCGGCCCAATCAGAGACGGAGCAGGGTGCAACTGTTGAGAGAGTGGCTGCCGAACTACAGGCAAGCCTAAATCTGACAACCGGGCCTCTGATATGTGTTGCCCTCTTTGATCTTGGCGAGGAGAGGTCGGGTAGATTGTTTATTGCCATTCATCACCTGGCGGTAGACGGTATCTCGTGGCGAGTTTTGCTTGAGGATCTTGTGGCGGTCTATCAACAGTTGGGTCAAGGGGAAGCGATCAAGCTTCCTCTCAAGACGACCGCTTTCAAGAGGTGGGCAGAGAAACTGAGGGCGTATGCGCAATCAGAGGAAGTAGAGCAAGAGTTAGATTATTGGCTGGCTCATACGGGAGGGAGAGTCCCGTCTCTGCCGGTGGATCATTCGGGAGGAGCCAATATAGAGACTTTGGCTCGAACGGTATCGATGTCACTGAATGTGGAAGAGACAGAGGCACTACTGCGGGAGGTGCCACGGGCTTATCGGACTCAGATCAACGATGTGCTGCTGACGGCGCTGGCACAGGCTTATGGGCGGTGGACAGGAGAAGAGTTGCTGCCGATCGACCTGGAGGGATATGGACGGGAAGAGATTCTTGTGGACGTGGATCTGTCCCGTACAGTGGGTTGTTTCACCACGGTCTTTCCGGTGTTTCTGGACCTGGGAGAGGTGAATGGGCCGGGGGAAGCCCTCAAGTCGGTCAAGGAACAACTCCGCCGCATCCCCAGGCGGGGAATCAACTATGGGGTATTGCGCTACCTGAGTGAGGGAGCAAGGATTGCCGAGAGGCTGCAAGCATTGCCCCAAGCGGAGGTGAGCTTTAACTATCTGGGACAGTTGGACCAGGTCTTGATTGAGTCCTCCTTGTTTGGATTTGCTTCAGCGTCCAGCGGACCGTCCCATAGCCTGCGTGGAGAGAGACGTTATCTGCTGGAGATCACCGGAAGCGTCAGCAAAGGGCGGTTGCAGATGGCCTGGAGGTATAGCGAGGGGTTGCATCGTCGTTCAACGATCGAGGAGTTGGCGCAAGGGTATATGGATGCACTACGGGTGCTTATCACTCACTGCCAATCTCCGGATGTGGGAGGATTTACGCCCTCTGATTTCCCAGAAACGGAACTAAGTCAACGGGAGCTAGATGATCTTATTGCAGAATTCAGCGAGTCTAGCGTGTGAAGAACAAAGGAATAATAATGGAAAGCAAACATAATATTGAAACCATCTATCCCCTTTCGCCTATGCAGCAGGGTATACTCTTTCACACTCTTTACGACCCAGCTTCGGGGACATATTTCGAGCAGTTGACTTGTACCATTAATACCGATCTGAACATTCCTGCATTTAGGCGGGCCTGGCAGAGGGTGGTGGAACGACATGCAGTTCTACGTACCTGTTTCACCTGGGAGCATCGCGATAGACCCCTTCAGGTCGTGCGTGAGCAGGTTGAACTACCATGGGAGGAGCACAACTGGCAGGAGATGTCGTCAACTGAACAGTCAGAGCAACTGGCGCGTTTCCTGGAGGCAGATCACAGGCGAGGCTTTGATTTGACGAGAGCGCCACTGATGCGTCTGGCCCTTATGCAAATTGCCAAAGACGTCTATTACTTTGTCTGGAGTGACCACCACCTGTTAATAGATGGCTGGTCTCGGTCTCGGATCATAAAAGAGGTGTTTGACTTTTACGAGGTGTTTTGCCAGGGGCAGGATGTACACTTGAAGCTACCTCGCTCCTATCAAGATTATATCACCTGGCTGTTGCGACAAGATATGTCTAGGGCCGAAGCCTTCTGGCGAGAGAAGCTCCAGGGATTCACTGCTCCGACGTCGCTGGGAGTCGGTCGGGTGCCAGCGGGATTGCTGAAACAGGTAGGGGGCTATGAGGAGCAGCAGATCCGGCTGTCAACAGCCACGACGGCTGCGTTGCGGTCCTTTGCCAAGCAGCATCGGTTGACGCTGAACACTTTGGTACAAGGGGCGTGGGCACTGCTTCTGAGCCACTATAGCGGTGAGGAGGACATTGTCTTTGGTGTGACGACCTCTGGCCGTCCGACGAATATGGCAGGATCAGAGAAGATGATAGGGCTATTCATCAATACGTTACCGGCGCGGGTGTGGGTGTCGCCCGGCACTTTGCTTCTACCCTGGCTGAAGGAGATCCAGACCCAGCAGGTCGAGGTTCGACAGTACGAGTACTCGCCGCTGGTGGAGGTGCAAGGGTGGAGCCAGGTACCTCGGGGAATGCCTCTGTTTGAGAGTATTGTGGTCTTTCAGAACTACCCGGTGGACGCTTCTTTGAGAGAGCAGGGTAAGGATCTCAATATCCGCGATACATGTTCCAACCAAAGAACAAACTATCCTCTCACCGTGGTGGTGGAGGCAAGTGCGGAGTCGTTGTCGTTGAGGATTGGATACGAGAGTGGGCGTTTTGGTGCAGCGACGATCACCCAGATGATGGGACACTTTCAGACGTTGTTGGAAGGGATGATTGCGGCCGGAGGACGTCTAGGTCGGCGGCTCTCGAATTTACCCTTGCTGACAAAGACCGAACGTCAGCGATTGCTGGTAGAGTGGAACGCTACTACAGTAGAGTATCCACAGGAAAAGTGCATCCACGAGTTGTTCGAGGTGCAGGTGGAGCGGGTGCCGGACGCAGTGGCGGTGGTGGTGTGTTCTGATCCAGGCTCAGAACACAGCGACGATCAGTATCTGACTTACCGGGAACTCGATCGCCGGGCCAATCAACTGGCGCACTATCTACGCAAGCTGGGCGTGGAACCAGAAGTAAGCGTTGCCGTTTGTATGGAGCGTTCGCTGGAGATGGTGGTGGGAGTCCTGGGTATCCTCAAAGCGGGGGGGGCATATGTGCCCTTGGACCCGACGTACCCCCAGGAGCGGTTGGCCTTTATGTTGGCGGATAGCCAAGCGCCAGTGGTATTGACGCAGGATCGGCTGGTGGAGAGGTTGCCTGAGCACGAGGCGCGGGTGGTTTGCCTGGATGTCGAGTGGAGCAGTATTGCTGGGAAGAGTGTGGATGATCCTGTTACTGGGGTGATGGCTGACAACCTGGCCTACACAATCTATACCTCAGGTTCGACGGGTAGACCAAAGGGCGTGCTCGTTAACCACCAGAACCTGGTTCACTCAACAAGCGCGCGTATGTTTTACTATGATGAGCCTGTGACCGGTTATCTCTTGCTCCCTTCACTCGCATTCGATAGCTCAGTGGGTGTTGTTTTTTGGACATTGTGTGAAGGAGGCTCGCTTGTACTTCCGCCAGAGAACTCTTGGCATGATGTTCCTCACCTGGCGATTTTGGTGGCTCGGCATCCGGTATCCCATTTGTTGTGTGTGCCATCCCTTTATGGGCTGATACTAGCAGAGCCAAACACGGAGTTTCTTGCTGGCCTTCGTTGTGCCATAGTAGCTGGCGAGTCTTGTCCAATTCACTTGGTTGAGCGTCACAATACATTGCTTCCCTATGTCCCTCTATTCAACGAATACGGCCCAACCGAAGGCACGGTTTGGAGTAGTGTGTACGACTGCAAATCCCTAGGCCAGTCAACGTCGGTGCCCATAGGTCGCCCCACACCCAATATGCAGGTCTACTTGCTCGACACTCACTTGCATCCGGTACCAGTCGGTATGGTTGGCGAGTTATACGTTGGTGGCGAAGGGGTAGCGCGTGGCTATCTGAATCGAGCCGGGCTGACGGCTGGTCGGTTTGTGCCTAACCCCTTTGCCTCAAGAGCCGGTAGCCGCCTCTACAGAACAGGAGATCTGGCCCGCTACCTGCCGGACGGTAATATTGAGTTTCTAGGGCGCGTAGACCACCAGGTCAAGA
>JAAEPW010000725.1 GCA_024232355.1 Chloroflexota bacterium
TCTTGACCTGGTGGTCTACGCGCCCTAGAAACTCAATATTACCGTCCGGCAGGTAGCGGGCCAGATCTCCTGTTCTGTAGAGGCGGCTACCGGCTCTTGAGGCAAAGGGGTTAGGCACAAACCGACCAGCCGTCAGCCCGGATCGATTCAAATAGCCACGCGCTACCCCCTCGCCGCCAACGTATAGCTCGCCAACCATACCAACTGGTACCGGATGCAAGTGAGTGTCGAGCAAGTAGACCTGCATATTGGGTGTGGGGCGACCTATGGGCACCGACTCGGCCTGGCTTGGGGATTTACAGTCATACACACTGCTCCAAACCGTGCCTTCTGTTGGGCCATATTCGTTAAACAAAGAAACGCGAGGGAGCAATGTGTTGTGACGCTCAACCAAGTGAATTGGACAAGACTCGCCAGCTACTATGGCACAACGAAGGCCAGCAAAAAGCTCCGGGGTTAGCTCTGCTAATATCAGTCCATAGAGGGATGGCACACACGACAAATGGGATACCGGATGTCGAGCCACCAAAATCGCCAGGTGAGGAACATTATGCCAAGAGTCCTCTGGCGGAAGTACAAGTGTACCTCCCTCACACAATGTCCAAAAGATGACGTGCACTGAGCTATCGAAAGCGAGTGAAGGGAGCAAGAGATAACCGGTCACAGGCTCATCATAGTAAAACATACGCGCGCTTGTTGAGTGAACCAGGTTCCGGTGGTTAACGAGCACGCCCTTTGGTCTACCCGTTGAACCTGAGGTATAGATTGTGTAGGCCAGGTTGTCAGCCATTACCCCAGTAGTAGGATTATCTTCACTCTCTCCGGCAATACTGCCCCACTCGACGTCCAGGCAAACCACCCGCGCCTCGTGTTCAGGCAATCTCTCCACCAGCCGATCCTGCGTCAACACCACTGGCGCCTGGCTGTCCGCCAACATAAAGGCCAGCCGCCGCTGGGGATACGTTGGATCCAAGGGTACATATGCCCCCCCGGCCTTGAGGATACCCAGGACTCCCACCATCATCTCCGGCGAATGCTCCACACAAATAGCAACGCGTACTTCTGGTCCCACGCCTAGCTTGCGCAGATAGCGTGCCAGTTGATTGGCCCGGCAATTTAGTTCCCGATAAGTCAGATACTGGTCTTGGCTGTGTTCTGAGCCTGGCTCAGAACACACCACCACCGCCACTGTGTCCGACACCCGCTCCACCTGCGCCTCGATCAACTCGTGGATGCACTTTTCCCGCGGATACTCTGCTTCAGTAGCGTTCCACTCCACGAGCATCTGATGCCGCTCTGCATCCGTCAACATCTGCAACTCATGGAGCGACGCATTCGTATCCTCCAATCCTGCCTGCAATACGCTCACAAAATGTCCCACAAAACGCTCGATGTTATCCCGGTTGAACACACTCTTATTGAACACCACACATCCCGATATCCCATTGGGCTCTTTGACGAACGTCAGGGTAATGTCATTCCTCACCTCGGGCATGTCACAGTGAATGCCCTCCAGGACTAGGGCAACATCGAACAGTGGACACTTGTTCTCCACATCCTTCAACCCCAGATCCCGCACGAGGCGATCGAAAGGATAATCCTGCCTGGCATAGGAATCCAACAGGGACTGGCGGACATTCAGAAGGAATTGCCTAAACGTGAATTGGTCATACACATCATCCACGATCACCAGCACATTGGGCAAGGGGCAAGGATCATCGCCTGGTCTAAGTGCAGGACTTCCCACGACAATGGAGGTACTGCCCGTATACTTGTGCAGACAAATCTTCAGAGCTGCCATCAGGGTTGCATAAAGCAAGAAAGAATCGCCAGATGTCAATTTGGTCAGCTTTTGGTACACCTCGTCAGGCAAACTTGTACTCACGGCATCCGTTTTCCCGGGATAGTTTTCTGGCCTCGGAAAATCTGGCCTGAGATTGGAGCGTGCCATTTCTTTGGATAGCTTGGCCAGCCAATAATCCCTGTCCTCTATCATCTTTCGATCTAGGATAGTCACATTTGATCTAGTAGGACTCATTTTAACTCCTCTTCAACGGCGACAGCCTTCAAAAATTGAAATTTGCATCTGTGGCTATATTGGTCGCCCAACTATGTTTCTCTTCCGCGCTGCCCAACGCGATGTCTCCGAGTGGGACGTCAGGATCCTTGCTGGCCTCCTCCAGAATGATTAGCAGGCAAGAGACCAGTTCTCTAACGATCTCCTGCCCCAACAAGCTCTGCCTATATGAGAATCGCACGTCGACATCACCCTTATTTTCAACCACCTCTAGAATCAGGGCCATCTCTTTGCCGATTGTCGGGTAAAGCTCCAGCGTTTCTCCTAACCCAGTCCCCTCTCGTTCTTGTTCCAAGTCGCAAAACTCGTATCCCACATCAAAAGCAGGACACAGAATATCACGCCCCATCATTTGCAACGGATTGGTCAAGACGTGAAAAGCGTACAAATGATGTTCTGCTGCCTGCGTGATCTTGTAACGAACGTTTTGGACAAACTCTCGAAAACCCATGTCCCAAGACGGGTACACCCTTAATGGAAACACTCCTTTTCCGCGAATGGCCGATATAATCGCCATGTCTTGTAACCCATTTAATCGCGAGAGCAAAACACTGTACGCTGCCAAAATGACATCGGGCAAGTCCGCTTGACAATCTAACTGTAACCTATTCAATACTGATTCCTTGACTCCACAACGTGTCAAAGCCCATCCCCTATCCGTGATCCTATGTGCATCACGTTCGATTCCTATGCTTGATTCCAGTGCATCCTGGCAGAATTCCTGCTGGCAGAACCGTTTCGCAGCAACGTAGCGCTCGCAATCCTCCAGAATTGCCTCTACCTCTTGAGTCAAGCAACCCGCTATTGCTTCGACGAGTTCCTCCACATCCGATCTGTCTTGATACTTGAAACGTATCTTGATGCACGAATTGGAGAGAATGGGCACTATTTCCAACACGTACGTTCCTCTTGGCCCACTCTCGTCCACCACAAACCCCTGTGGAACCCACTCATCACCTCCAAGCCATGGCTCATCTACAAGGTATTCAAAGTTCAGCAGTACCCATCTCTTTTCTGCAGCACTTTGTGACCAAGGGGCTTCAGGTTCTACATTGTCCCAAGGGATTCTCCTCAAAACCCGTCGTATTTCAAATAGATCAGAAAGGCCATTATCTCCAACATCCTTAGGAGACAACTGGACTGTGTGCATCAACACACCCACTGTGTCCTCCAAGTCCCTAACGAAAGTCCTACAATCGACGGTTACATCAACACCGATATTTTCTCTCCCCCTCGCCTTTACCAGACTTTGCAGGAACCCATTCACAAGCACTTCGGTTTTTGTCAAATCACATTCTACCAAGATCTCGGACAACATTCCCCGTACAGGACTCTTCTCAAACAGTACGGCGACTGTCTTGGTCTTCCAGTTCTCGGCCCCAGCCTGACCATCAATCACACTACCTCCCTGAGCGCCGAGGCGAGATGATAGATCGCGTGGCGGGAATTCTCTTTTTATCGAAACACTCTTGGCTGCCAATTCGCTGATGAGTTGCGTATATGTCTTTTGCACTGGGCGCAATGATATCTCTTTTCCTTCATACAATTGCTCATAGATTCGAAACAAGTCCTCAAGAAGAAGCACCACACCCTTGCCATCGGCCACGGCTCGATGCACGAGCACGAGAATGTCACACGATTGCTGTCCAGTTTCGATGAGCGCAACTCGTATGGATCCGCCTCGTCCAGGACGCATCTCTGCTGATAGTCTCTCTATGATCCGGCGTCGCGTGATGTCAATCTCGGTCACATGTTCTGCTCGACGAGGATATACAAACACAATCTTGTTACCTTGGTGTTCAGCCTCCTCCGGGGTCGGAACGTACTCACCCTCGTGGAAACGCACTTGTAGTACGTCGTTATTCTGAATGAGTTGGTCTATGGACGCGGAAAGCGTGGTTTCGTCCAGATTTTTCTTGACCAAGACGTGATAGCACAATATGGAAGCTGTGTTCGATATTCCTTCCGCAGTCTGCTGTCTCCACTCTTGTGAAAAGACTGGGACAGGATATTGAGACAGATGAGTCCTGCCCCTATGTATCCGAGTTCCCTCGTACACCTCGTGTGCCAGCGGGTGTAGTAGGTGCCACCTGTTCTCGGCTTGATAACGCTCTGTCATTGTGTACATATTGGGCAAACCAAGTTCGGCTGCAAATCTGGAGATCCTCTTTAGCCTATCATATGTCTCCCTCCGTGTCGGTCTGCGGTCTTTGATCTCCCATTGCCTAAACTTGATGACTCTGTTCACATCCTCAGGGTATAGAGAGCAACCTGTATACAGTCCTGACCCCACCTGACCATGAGGATGGTAGCAGTAAGGATGAGCCTCCAACTCGTAGATGTATCGATGGTGCTCCCGAATAAAGTCAAGTGTCCGTTGAAAGTCTGCCTCTGTTTCCCCTGGAAAGCCAACGACCCAGTAAGTGGTTGTCCGTATTCCCGCACTGGCCAGGGATATCAAAGCCTCAGATACGATCTCAGGAGTCGTCCCTTTATCCATCAAATTCAATACGCGCGCAGAGCCACTTTCCACTCCCAATCTCGCACGATAGAGACCTGAGCGTGCCCAGAGCCTCACCCTGTTGCGATCTGTGACAAGTTTGTCCGCCCGTAGATATCCATCATAGAGTATATGAGCTTCCCTCCTAATCAATTCGTGTGAGAACTCTATGATGTATGGATTCATCAGTGAATCAGCCAGAAGGAATGTGTTGTTTCCATACTTCTGAGCAAGGTCCACAAGCTGTTCTACAAACACATCCGCTGGCTTTTTGCGGTATTTTCCCCATTGCAAGGTTTCGGAACAAAATCGACATTGGAAGGGACAACTGCGGCCTCCCTCAATGCTCAGATGATAGTAGAATTCGAGATCCAAATCCGAAAAATCGGGAATGCAAGACTTGCTCAGATCCAGAGTTGTTCCCCCGATGTCGGCAATGGATGCTATGCGTTTGTTGCTAAGCTCTCCTCGAAGAAGCTTGAGAAAGAGATGTTCTCCTTCGCCAACGACGATATGATCAACAAAGGGGCACTCTTCAAGGAGTGTTTTCAGGTTATCCGATCCTGGCGCGAGGTCATCAGCAAAAACACCACCCCCCATGACGGTAACGATATGGGGATGTCTTTGTTTAATCTTTTTCAAGATGAATAGGGATGACGCCAGCGAGGTGGTATAAGTGCTTGTCCCGACGGTTTCAAAGTCCAACAAATCCAGGCAGTCAATCAGTTCTACGAGCCTTGCAAAGTATGCTTCGACTATTGAGATCAGGGACCGAGTAATATCACTGTTGTACATGATTTCGTGGGTTGGGGCTATGAGATCGAGTATTCTCGAGCACGTTGCGTGGTCAGCTCCATTCGCGTAAGCCAACATATGAGCGTTGAGAATCGGCCATAGCTTTGAGTAGCCATCATTGATGGAGAGATCTTGCAGTTGCTGCAATGCTGCAAAATACTGATGGTGCGTTCCCCATAGACCAGGGTCTGTGTTGAAATCAAGACATGTAACGGAATAACCGTGCTGTTCTAGAAAAGATTTGAGTACGGCGATACCCAGCGGCGGGGTCCACGGCGTAAAGAAGGGAGGCATTATAAGCAGTATTCTATTACTCATATCAGGAAAACCCCTATCTCGTACTCTTACAATCGAAAGTCGAATTGCGCAAATTCCTTGGCTCGAAGGCTGGAAGCATCCTCGACAAGACGACTCGGCTCATCCCCCGAAAGCGGAATATCGAGCAGTAACTGTTCCGGGCATGCTACGATCTCCTCTAGCATCACTTTGAAATGATTCAGCATCCGAGTGATCGTGACGGCGTCAAACAAGTGGGTGCTGTACTCCAACGTCCCTAGCAACCCTTGCTCTGTGTCTCTCATAGAAAGGATCAGATCAAAAGATGATTTTCTGCTATCCAGATCCAATCCACTTAAGGTCAGTTCTGGTAGTTCCAGTTCCGGCATCGGTGCATTCTGAAAAACGAACACCACCTGACATAATGGATTATAACTCGTATCTCGCTTCAGACGCAGTTCCTCTACCAACATTTCAAAAGGCAAATCCTGATGGGCATACGCATCCAACGTCACCTCACGCACCCGACCCAGCAACTCCCGGAACGTGGGATTGCCCGACAGGTCGGTGCGTAGTACCAGAGTGTTTACGAAGAACCCAATCAAGCCTGTGATCTCGCTCCGATTGCGGTTGCCGATCGAACTTCCCACTACCGTATCCTCCTGACCTGTGTAGCGGTACAGCAATGTCTGGAACGCCGCCAGCAGCGTCATGAACAGGGTGACCCCCTCACGCTGGCTTAATGTCTTTAACGCCTCGGTCAACGTCATGGACAGTTCAAAGGTTTCCCCTGCACCACGAAACGTTGGCGTCGGTGGTCGGGGCCGGTCGGTTGGCAGTTCCAGCAGTTCAGGCATCCCGTCAAGTTGCTCCTTCCAGTAGGAAAGCTGCTCCTCCAACACCTCTCCCCGCAGCCATTCACGCTGCCACACCGCAAAGTCCGCGTACTGGATGGGCAGTTCAGCAAGCGGTGAGGGTTTTCCCGCCGTGAAGGCTTGATAGAGCACCCCCACCTCCTGGATCAAGACCCCCATAGACCAGCCATCGGAGACGATGTGATGCATTGTCAGCAGCAACACGTGTTTCTTCACATCCATCCGCAACAAGGTGACCCGCAGCAATGGGCCTTGTTCCAGATCGAAGGGTCGCCAGGCTTCCTCGGTAGCCAGCCTCCGCGCCTCGGCTTCCCGTTCGATCTCAGGAAGCGGACCCATATCCACCACTGGTAACGGCACGGGCAGGGCCGGAGCGATGGCCTGAATCGGCCGTCCATCCACTGCCACAAAGGTAGTCCGCAAGGTCTCGTGCCGCCTCACGATTTCGTCAAGTGTCTGCATCAATGCGGCAACGTCAAGGGGGCCCATCAGGCGTGTGGCATTGGGTGCGTTGTAGGCGGGATTGTCCGGTACCAACTGGTCCATAAACCACAGCCGCTGCTGGGCAAAGGAGAGAGGTATCTCTTCCTCGTGGACCACAGGCGCCAGAGGAGGCACCTGCAATCCCTGCTCCGCCCGACGAGCCGTCCGGATGCGCTCGGCTAGATCGGCGACAGAGGGTTCCTCGAACAACGCCTGCAAGGGCAACTCGACCTGGAAGACATCGCGCACGCAGGACACGACCTGGGTTGCCAGCAAGGAGTGACCGCCCAGATGGAAAAAGTTGTCATAGATACCGACCTGTTCTATACCTAGAATCCTGCACCAGATTCCCGCCAGCATTTCCTCGACCAGCGTGCGAGGAGCCACAAAGTCGTTTGCCAGATCAGGCTGTTCAGTGTCGGGCGCGGGCAGCGCGCGGCGGTCCACCTTGCCATTGGGCGTCAACGGCAGCGCTTCTAGCACCACAAAGGCCGCAGGTACCATATAGTCGGGCAGTTGGGATTTCAACGCACTGCGTAGCTCAGAGAGGGCAGGCGCTTGCCCCTGGTTGGGGACCACGTAGGCCACCAGGCGCGCACCGCCAGGTCTGTCCTTCAAAGCGACCACCACCGTCTCGCGTACCGCCGAGTGTTGGCTCAAAACAGTTTCGATCTCTCCCAACTCGATACGGAAACCGCGCACCTTCACCTGGTGGTCTGCACGTCCCAGGAACTCGATGTTCCCGTCCGGCAGGTAACGCGCCAGGTCCCCCGTCTTGTACAGTCGCGTGCCTGTCTTTTTCTCCTTCTCGTCGGAAAAGGGGTTTGGAATGAACGCCTGTGCTGTCAGTTTGGGTCGGTCAAAGTAGCCCCGTGCCAGGCCATCTCCACCGATGTATAGTTCGCCTGGCACCCCGATGGGCACTGGAGTGAGGTGGTCGTCCAACAGATACATCTCTGTGTTGGCAATCGGACGCCCGATGGTGATTGGGACACCGGCTGTTTTCACCTCGTAGATGGATGACCAGACGGTCGTCTCTGTGGGGCCGTACATGTTCCAAAGCGCTGCACTTTGTCCCATCAGTTCGTCGGCCAGTACCGACGGGAGCGCTTCTCCGCCGCAAAGGATTCTCACGCCATCGCTGCCCTGCCATCCCGATTCCAGCAGTAGCCGCCAAGTCGCTGGCGTGGCTTGCATCAGCGTCGTGCGAGAAGTGGCCAACACTTTCATCAGCCGAACTCCGTCAGCAGCCACGGCACGGTTGACCAACACGACGCGAGCAGCAACAGCCAGGGGGAGGAACAGTTCCAGGACCGCAATGTCGAAAGATAGTGTGGTCACGGAGAGCAGGATGTCCTGCTCCGTCAGTCCAGGTTGCTGGCGCATGCTCTCTAAAAAGTTGACGGCGGCTCGTTGGAGAACCTGCACACCCTTGGGCTTTCCTGTCGAGCCCGAGGTGTAAATCACATAGGCCAGGTTGTCGGCAGTTGCTCCACTGATGGGATTCTCTTGGCTCTGTTGAGCGATGGTTTCCCAGTCTGTGTCCAGACACACCACCCGCGCCTCGTGCTCCGGCATCCTCTCCACCAGTCGCTGCTGCGTCAATAGCACCGCTGCCTGAGAGTCCTCCAGCATCAGGGCTAACCGTTCCTGCGGATACGCCGGGTCCAGTGGCACATATGCGCCCCCAGCCTTGATGATCCCCATCAATCCCACGATCATTTCCAGGGAACGCTCCACACAGATGCCCACCAATATCTCTGGCCCCACGCCCAGCCCTCGCAGGTGATGCGCCAATTGGTTCGCTCGCCGGCTCAACTCCCGATAGGTCAGATGCTGGTCCTCGCCGTGTCCAGATCCCTGTGGTGAGCCTGCCGCAGAAAAGACCACTGCCACTGCGTCTGGCGTTTGATCTTCCTGCAACTCGAATAGCTCGTGAATGCATGCACCCTTGGGGTACTCCGTCCAGGTGTCATTCCACCCCGCCAGCAACTGCTGCCGCTCTGTCTCCGTCAAGAGTGGCAGGTCCGAGATGCGCTGGTCCGGATCGGCAACGATGCCTTGCAGCAAGACCCGAAAGTGGTCCACCAGCCGGGCTATCGTGCCCTCATCGAACAGGTCGGTGTTGTACTCCAATGCCCCTCTCAGCCCTTGCGCCGTTTCAGTCATAGATAGAGTCAAATCAAACTTTGCTGTTCTGTTGTCTGTCTCTAATAGATTCAGCGTCAAGCCAGGCAACTCTGGTGGTTCCAGCGGTGCATTCTCGAGTGCGAACATCACCTGGAACAACGGTGTGCGACTCGTATCCCGCTCCAACTGCAGTTCATCCACCAGTATCTCAAACGGCAAGTCTTGGTGCGCATATGCCCCTAATGCCACCTCCCGCACCCGGCCTAGCAATTCTCGGAAGCTCGGGTTGCCTTCTAGATTAGTGCGCAACACCAACATATTGACAAAAAAGCCGATCAGCCCCTCGATTTCGGACTGGTTGCGGTTGGCGATGGGAGTGCCCACCACGACGTCCTCCTGTCCCGTATAGCGGTACAGCAACGTCTTGAACGCCGCCAACAACGTCATAAACAGCGTCACTTCCTCCCGTCGGCTCAATTCTTTCAACACTTCACTTGACTCTCTCGAAGGCGCCAGAGTTTGAGTCGCGCCGTGGAATGTTTGGACTGGTGGACGCGGGTAGTCGGTCGGCAGTTTTAGCACTGGCACGTTATCACCAAGCTGCTCCTTCCAATAAACAAGCAGCCTTTCCACTCCCTCACCTTGCAACCACTTGCGCTGCCACACGGTAAAATCCGCATACTGGATCAACAATTCGGGTAGTGGCGACGGCTGTCCAGTAGAAAAGGCCTCGTAGAGCGTCATTACCTCTTGGGTGAACACCTCCATTGACCAGCCGTCCGAGACGATGTGGTGTATCGTCAGGAGCAATACGCGTTCGCTCTCTCCGAGCCGCAGTACAATGGTCCGCAATAGCGGGCCACGCATTAGATCGAACGCCTGCTGCGCCTCCTCTAGAGCCAGATGATGGACCTGGGCTTCCTGCTCCACATCAGCAAGATCCTGCAAATCTACTATCGGCAACTCTATCGTCAAACTCGCGGCGATGACCTGAACTACTTCTCTGTCCACCATCGCAAAGGTTGTTCTCAGGACTTGGTGACGCCTGATGATCTCGTTAAGACTCTGCTCCAACGCTACCACGGAGAGTGTGCCCGAGAAGCGCACGGCAGCAGAGACATTGTAAACAGGACTATTGGGCACCAGATGGTCAAGGAACCACAACCGCCGTTGGGCAAAAGATGCTGGAAAGACAAATATCCCTTCTTCCGAACGCGATGTATTTCCAGTATTCGCCGGAAAAGATGTCATCCTTGCACTACTCCCTTATTCTAGAGACACAGATCTAGTAAATGAATGTTTTGCTCACTAAAGTCAAATCACTGTTTATCGGGAATGGCGCCGATATCATATGCTCCGCTCTTGGTTCATAGTGTTGGCCCGGTATCTCTGGAAACCCATACGATTGATCCACGACTCTGATCTCCACTGTTTGAGTTGGCTCGATTTCTAGAGTCAGCTTTATACCCTCTCTTGGAGGAGCCCAGTACACGAGCCCCCATTGACTTCCTTGCTCGATCCCAGCCTGCGCAGGCAAAGCACTGCAATCAATTTGCCTTCCATTGACTATGGCCCGAAGGACGCGCGTCTTGGAGATTATATAGATTCTGATGGAAGAAGCTTGTCGAGGCGAAGTAATGCGCACATCCAACATTCGAGTATTATTGCTTGTACTATCACCAAGTAACACCATATCAGGTGAAGGAAGCTGTACTGTGGGAGCTGGAGCCTGTAAAAGCTCTCTGGGGTAATGAGGAAAGAACGCTGGCAAGATATCCCTTTTGGCATCTGTAGAGATGAACTGTGATGTCCACTCGTCTAGCCTCTGATCAACACTGACCCAAACAGCTTCCTTCGTGTCGGCATTCAAAGCATAGAAAATACTGTTGGCCTTGGGATGATCAACGTCAAAGCCAAAAGTCAGGCTGCCAGCCACGACGAATCCCAGGCTTACCAATGCTGAAATAACGGGCAACCACCATCTGTTTGGAATGGCCATAAGGTCGAGATGTGGAATGAGCAGTCCCATTAGAAGCACTACGAGCACCATCACCATTCCCGACATAGTCAAGGACATTGCGACAAAGATCAAATAGATCATTGGAGCGAGAAGGACAATACCAGGTATTGCACAGACGGAAAGTATCACAAGTCGTTTCACCGGAACCGAACCCTGTTCCTGCAAAACAAACGTGGATCCCAATCCAACTAGGCTGAACAACAGCGGCCAAGCAAATAGATAGCTGCTACCTGGCAAACATAGGCTCGTCAGAACTGTCAGGACAAGCCACCAGAGCAAGCCACCGATCGTCAGGTTCTCTACACCGACCTTTTCGCGGAACCAAATGCAGAGCAGTGAGGTAATAGCGACGGTGAGGGCTGAAAAACCGATCATGTATAGATCACTGTTGTACGCGTCGCCCCAAGGAGGTGACCCATGCCTACCGGCCAATGCCTGAATTATCTTCCACGTCAGCATCACTATGATGGGAGCAGCAAGTACGCTTACCAGGAAAGCGAGGAATCCCAGGGCAATCTTGGAGAATGCCAACCGTCTTTTCCGAAAACCGAGTGCCGTGACCCCAATAAACAGTAGCACCACCAAGATCATCAGAGGGATAACCCACGTCCCAGGGTAGTGGACAAGCATCGAGCTGAAAATATCAAAGTATACCTCATTGCTCTCTTTGGTGTCTTCCAAAGGCAGGTTGCCAAAGTGACGTGCCAGAGCCAGGGTGTAAGAGCCTTGGTGTTGAAGACTGCGCTCATCCATGTTTTCAACATTGTCGAGCAGAGTGTGGTAGTAAACACTCCCTTTGAAAAAGGCTATATTGAATCCAGAAAATCCTGCTTCTCGAAACACGGTGAAATCGGTATCGTTTGGCAAAAGCCTATAGATTTCGTAGGCAAGCGAGTTCGCAACAGGATGAGGAACTGCTTTGGCAAACTCCTCGATGAGCCACCCATTCTCTGCACTTGTTTCGAACATCATAGAAGGGCCACCAATTCCGCGCGCTTCAAGATTCACTACGAGCCCGACATCTCTAGCCCAAGGATGTTCATCTACAAAAGCAAAAGCTCCCAAAAGCCCGACTTCTTCACCATCAGTGAATAGGAGGATCAAATCGTTCTTCAAAGGTGAACCTGCTCTCAAGGCACGTACGGTTTCAAGCATTGCCGCAACAGAAGCACCGTTATCGCTGGCACCAGGCCCGGTCGGTACCGAGTCATAGTGTACCATGAGCAAGATAGACTTGGTGCTCTCTGTTCCTTTCAGCCTGGCCACGATGTTTCGCACGGTCCCAGCACGGAAAGGAGAACCCCACAGTAGATTCAGCCCCGTTGACTCTTGGACTTGTATTTCAAGCCCCATAGCGGTCAATTCTTCGAGAATGTAATCACGGACCTCTGTCTGTTCAGGTGAGCCCACCGGGTGAGGTCTCTTGGCTATGGCCTCGAGATGTCTCATCGCGCGATCAGAGGAGAACTCTACGAGAGGCGCATCTGAGAGTGTTGGCTTGGAAGGCTGTAGTTGGCCCAGTCCAAGAAACACAAAAAGTGCGACGTTCACAAGTGTCAAAAGACCCACGACAGAGTCAGTCCTCGACCGAGTCCTGCGCACATCATTCTTCAACATCTATTTGCTTCTCCGTCCTACCTCTGTTATAGACATCCAGATAATGACTCCACTACAAACTCGCTGCTTCATTTTCTTCCGCAAAAACTAGATCGGGTTATCGTCCGGCGAATAGTACGAAAGCTAGAAGACCGTGAGATGGTCTCGGTGTGCCTCGAAGAAGGCGCGTGTGACCTTGCGGGTATGGTATTTGGCATCATCTTGGATGAGGATCGCGTGTTTCCGAGTCTGATCGAGCTCGGTCACCGGCTTGCCGTCAGTACAGAGCCACGATGCCGTGATTCTGCGTACTGCCCGTATGTCGCCTGCCGCGTAGGTCTGTCCCAGGCGTCGAGGGCTTGCGCAGCGGGTCGAAACATCTGCTCGCCTCCACATATACCGGTCAGTCCGCCACATCTGGCGGTCGACAAGTGAGTTGTGGCACCTGAAGTAGTACATCTATGCCATAACACGGGCTTGATAGAACACCGCCAGTTCCCGGATCAGTGCATCTATTGACCAGCCATCCCAAGTATCGCGACGTATGAACATCAGCAGAATATGTGTCTCGTCGGCCACCTGCAGCAACACCCCCTGTACAAGCCGATCCCGTGCCAAGTCAAGGGGACGTTGGACCCCCTCGGTGACCAGTTGCTGCATCCGAGCCTCCTGCTCGACCTCGGAAAGCCCCTGCAGGTTCAACACCAACAGTGAGTTATCCGGAGCCAGAATAGCGGTCTGTATGGGGTGTCCATTCACTTCCTCGAAAGGGACGAGAACTTGATGTTCAGCGAGTTTCACGAGGCTCTGCTCCAATGCGGTCACGCTGAGTTGACCAATGAGCCGCACGGCAACAGGGCTGCCGCCAGTAGAACTACCAGACTCCAACTGATCCAGGAACCACAACCGTTGCTGCGAAAAGACGACAGGAAGGCCACTATCTTGTGCGATAGGCACAATGGGCGGCATCGACGGCTTTTGCCCTGAACGATGATTCTTCTCGACGCGCTCTGCCAAACTGGCGACCGTCGGCGCCTCAAAAAACGCACGTAGGGAAAGGTCGACCTGGAAGGCGTCGCGCACGCGGGATATGATCCGGGTAGCCAGCAGGGAATGTCCGCCCAGATCGAAAAAGTCGTCGTGAATCCCCACCTGCTCAAGATCGAGTACTTTGACCCAGATATCTGCCAGTATTTTTTCTGAGGCCGTGCGCGGCGCTACAAATATATGCTCTGACTTTCTCGCTCGACCCGGTATAGGCAGAGCGCGGCGGTCCACCTTCCCGTTGAGCATCAGTGGCAATGCCTCCAACGTCACGAACGCTGACGGCACCATGTAGGTCGGCAGCTTTTCCCACAAGAAGCGACGCAGTTTTTCCACCGCGAGAGCCTGCCCCTCTTTCGCAACCACATAGGCCACCAACTGCTTGCCTGCGTCACTCGGCTCATCCTCCCGCGTCAGCACAACTGTCTCCTGCACCGCCGGGTGTTGGGCAAGCACCATCTCGATCTCCCCCAACTCGATGCGGTAGCCGCGAATCTTGACCTGATGGTCGATACGTCCTAAAAGTTCGATGTTGCCATCGGGTAGATAGCGGGCAAAGTCCCCCGTGCGATACAGCCGCGCGCTCCTCCTTTCATCCTCTCCGGAGAGGAACGGGTTGGGAATGAATCTCTCGGCGGTCAACTCTGGTCGGAAGAGATATCCCCGTGCAAGACCTGCCCCTCCAATGCACAACTCTCCAGGAACTCCGACTGGCGCAGGGTTTAGGTGGGCATCCAGCAGATAGACTTGCGTGTTGGCGATGGGCCGTCCGATTGTGGCCAGCCCCGTGGCACTTCTCAAAGCATACGTCGAATAGGTTGTATCCTCCGAGGGGCCATAGAGATCAAAGACCCGTTGAACCATCTCCTGCTGATAGATCTGCCGCACGAGTTGCGTTTGAAGAGGCTCGCCAGCCAAGTTGACCACGCGCACAGAGGTAGGCACCCCGTCCACGTGCAGCAACTCCCTCATCGTCGAGGGTACTGTGTTAATCAGAGTGACCGCCTCGGCAGTCGGCATAGCGGAAAGATGCAAGGCTGTCTCAGCTAGAATCACCATCCCCCCGCAACTCAGTGGCACAAAGATCTCAAAGATCGAGAGGTCGAAGCAGATGGACGTCGAGGCCAAGGTGCCGGCAAGCAACTCTGAACCGAAGACGTCCCTGGCCCAATGGATGAGCGCCACTGCACTGTTATGTTGGATGGCAACTCCCTTGGGTCTCCCGGTCGAGCCGGAGGTGTAGATCACGTAGGCCAGGTTCTCCGGCGTTGCCCTGTCAGTTGGGTTTTCCTCGCCTGCCCGGGCGATGATCTGCCAGTCTACGTCGAGGCACACGAGCCGAGATCTCTGTACAGGAAGTCGTTCGGTCAACTGTCGTTGGGTCAACACCACCGACGATCGAGTGTCCTCCAGCACGAAGGACAGACGATCTTGGGGATAGGCCGGATCCAGCGGCACGTATGTTCCACTGGCCTTTAGAACACCCAGCAATCCCACCACCATCTCCAGTGACCGTTCCACGCAAATTCCGACTAGTACCTCTGGGCCTACGCCCACTGCCTGCAGGTGATGTGCTAGTTGATTGGCCCGACAATTCAGTTCCCGGTAGGTCAAATGTTGATCTTCGCCGTGTCCTGAGCCTGTCGAAGGAAAGACCACCGCTACCCTATCCGGTGTTCGCTCCACCTGTGCCTCGAACAACTTGTGGATGCATTGGTCCTGTGGATAGTAAGCCTCGGTCTCATTCCACCCTTCCAACAACTGCCGCCGCTCCACCTCTGTTAAGAGAGTCAAGTCCGAAATCCGTTGCTCTGGATTGGCAACGATACTCTCCAGTAAACAGTGGAAATGTGCCGCCATTCTCGCAATCGTAGCAGCATCGAACAAGTCAACATTGTACTGCAGCGAAATCCCCAAACCGTCCGCCTTCTCCGCTGCGACCAGCGCCAGATCAAACTGAGCTGCTCGTCGGTCCAACGCTGTAGACTCCACGGAGATCCCCCCCATCTCTATGCAGGCCCCCGCTTCGCCTAGCACAAACGGGGCTATCTCCTTCCCGGTCTTGGATAGCGGCGACTGCTGCAAGGCCAACATTGCCTGGAAGATCGGTGACCGACTAGGGTCCCGAACTGGCCGCAATTGCTCCACTAACAAATCGAAGGGATAGTCCTGATGCGCAAAAGCCTCCAGCACCGTCTGACGCACTTGATCCAGGAATCCTGTGAACGACAGATCACTGGATACATTGGCACGCAATACAATTGGATTCACAAAGTAGCCCACCAGCCTGGCTGACTCTGCGGAATTTCTGCCAGACGTGGGTGAGCCAACCAGGATATCCTGCTGGCCTGTGTAGCGGTAAAGCAGCGCCTGGAAGGCTGCGAGTAGAGTCATGTAAAGGGTAGCGCCATGGGCACGACCGACTGCCTTGAGGTTCTCTGTCAACTCCTCGTCTAGTGTGAGAGCCTGGGAAGCTCCGCGATAGGTCTGAACCGCCGGTCGAGGTTGATCAGTGTGTAAATCCAGAACAGGCAACTCGCCCGACAGATGCTCTTGCCAGTACGCCTGCAATTGTCTGCCTCTCGGCCCATCCAGCGTTCTTGCTTGCCGGCGAACGTGATCGGGATATTGAAGCTCGTGTGGAGGCAGCGTCACCTGCTCACCCGCACATTCCGCCGGGTACAGGACACCCAGTTCATCTAACAACACAACCAGAGACCACAAGTCAGCTATGATATGATGCATAACCAACAGGAGAATATGCTCCTGTGCCGAGCGGCTGAACAGGTGTATCCGCATCAAGGATCCCTGCTGCAGATCAAAGGGACGATGGGTCTCTTCAACCAGACGCTCGTCCAAGTACACTTTGTCCGGGTATTAACATAAGCCGCGACACTTGAGACAAAGAAAAGCTGGGAGTATGTGACGAAATGTGATAACCTATAGCTCCAAGTATCCACAAAAAAGGAGCATAGATGAGTATCACAGCCGAAGTTCGAAAGCGAGATAAA
>JAAEPW010000726.1 GCA_024232355.1 Chloroflexota bacterium
AAGACGCTCTCCTTTTGCTGCTCCTTTCGCAAGGCCATAACAATGAAGGAATTGCCCACGAGATGGGCACCACCCCCAACAACATCAGCGGTAGACGCCGCAGACTTGTAGCCACCCTCAAAGCCGAACTGAACAAGGAGCTGACCCGATGAAACTATCAACCAAAGCCCAAGTATCCCTAGACCGAGTGATCGAACAATTCAAGGCCGGAGACCTCTCGCCCGTCGTCGAGATCGCCCGCCTCCACCGCAAAGGTGACCCCGTCCCCTTTGACAAGTGGTCATTCTGCAACCGCATCATGGCCTACGTCCAGACCGGCAGCACCGACCTTCGCGGATACAACCAGTGGCGCAGCGTTGGCCGCCAGGTCAAAAAGGGCAGTTGCGCCGCCTTTATCCTCGCCCCCCGTTTCAAAAAAGAGCAAGACGACAAGACCGGCAAGGAAAGCCAGCAAATGATCGGCTTTCTCTCTATCGCCGTTTTCCCCTACCACAGCACCCAAGGTGAACCCCTCCCCGAACACGACTACGAACCCCGCCAACTCCCACCCCTGGCAGACGTCGCCGCCCGCCTCAATGTCGCCGTCACCTGGCAGCCCCTCCCGCCCGACCGTCTAGGCCAATGGAACGGCAAAGACCAAATCGACGTTGGGACGCACGACACCAGCACCTTTTTCCACGAACTGGCCCACGCCGCCCACACACAAATTGACGGCCCCAAGAAAAAGCGCGGCCAAGACCCCCGCCGCGAGACCATCGCCGACTTTACCGCCTGCGTCCTGATGCACCTTTACGGCCTCGGAGACCGCACCGGCAATACCTGGCGTTACATCGCGGGCTATCACAAAGACCCTCTCATCGCCATCATGAAAGCCCTCGCCATGGTCGAGCAAGTCCTTGCCCTGATCCTGGACGAACCAACGGAGGAAGCCAATGTCATACCCTGACCGCATAGACTTTGAAAAACTGAACGATGGCCAAATCATCGTCATCAAAATGCGCCGGAATGGACGCCGCAGCATCCCCACCGAACACGAAATCAAAGCCGCTGACTTTGACCTCGACGCCGCCCTCGATTGGTGCCGCGAAAACGGCTACACCGTCCGCAGTTGGCACTATGGCGCGCGTGCCTGGCGTGGTAAACCCTGGCCCATCCGCACCGTGCGCCAGATCATCGAGGACCGCGACAGACTGCGCAAGAACGAGCGCCACTACTTTCACAAACTCCACGGTGGAGATGCACTAAAAGAAGGCACAAGTCACAAAGTCCGTGAAATGTGGAGCAAATTCAGCATACTCTTGGGCCTGGACTTGGCCTACGACGGGTGAAACAGCCTGCGAAGCAGGGTTTAGCTATCAGCACGGTGGTTTAGCACCGTGCGAAAGGAGACCTATGAGCGAAGAAATTTGGGA
>JAAEPW010000727.1 GCA_024232355.1 Chloroflexota bacterium
AAGACGCTCTCCTTTTGCTGCTCCTTTCGCAAGGCCATAACAATGAAGGAATTGCCCACGAGATGGGCACCACCCCCAACAACATCAGCGGTAGACGCCGCAGACTTGTAGCCACCCTCAAAGCCGAACTGAACAAGGAGCCAATCCGATGAAACTCTCACCCAAAGCCCAAGCATCCCTAAACCGAGTGATCGAGCAATTCAAGGCCGGAGACCTTTCCCCCATCGTCGAGATCGCCCGCCTCCACCGCAAAGGTGACCCCGTCCCCTTTGACAAGTGGTCGTTCTGCAACCGCATCATGGCCTACGTCCAGAGCGGCAGCACCGACCTGCGCGGATATAACCAGTGGCGCAGTGTTGGCCGCCAAGTCAAAAAGGGCAGCCTTGCTTCCTTTATCCTCGCGCCCCGCTTCAAAAAGGAGCAAGACGACAAGACCGGCAAGGAAAGCCAAAAAATGATCGGCTTTCTCACTATCGCCGTTTTTCCCTACCACAGCACCAAAGGCGACCCCCTCCCCGAACAAGACTACGAACCCCGCCAACTCCCACCCCTGGCAGACGTCGCCGCCCGCCTCAATGTCACTGTCACCTGGCAGCCGCTCCCGCCCGACCGCCTTGGGCAATGGAACGGCAAAGACCAAATTGACGTTGCTACCCACGACGAAAGCACCTTTTTCCACGAACTAGCCCACGCCGCCCACACGCAAATTGACGGTCCCAAGCAGAGACCCGGCCAAGACCCCCACCGCGAGACCATCGCCGACTTTAGCGCCTGCGTCCTGATGCACCTCTATGGCCTCGGAGACCGCACCGGCAACACCTGGCAGTACATCGCCGGTTACCACAAAGACCCCCTGACCGCCATCATGAAAGCCCTCGCCAAGGTCGAGCAAGTCCTCGCCCTGATCCTGGACGAACCAACGGAGGAAGCCAATGTCATACCCTGACCGCATAGACTTTGAAAAACTGAACGATGGGCAAGTCATCGTCATCAAAATGCGCCGGAATGGACGCCGCAGCATCCCCACCGAACGCGAAATCAAAGCCGCCGACTTTGACCTCGACGCCGCCCTTGATTGGTGCCGCGAAAACGGCTACTCCGTCCGCAGTTGGCACTATGGTGCCCGCGCCTGGCGGGGTAAACCCTGGCCCATCCGCACCATGCGCCAGATCATCGAGTACCGCGACAGACTGCGCAAGAATGAGCGCCACTACTTTCACAAACTCCACGGTGGGGATGCACTAAAAGAAGGCACAAGTCACAAAGTCCGCGAAATGTGGAGCAAATTCAGCATACTCTTGGGCCTGGACTTGGCCTACGACGGGTGAAACAGCCTGCGAAGCAGGGTTTAGCTATCAGCACGGTGGTTTAGCACCGTGCGAAAGGAGACCTATGAGCGAAGAAATTTGGGA
>JAAEPW010000728.1 GCA_024232355.1 Chloroflexota bacterium
CTTTGCCGGTGGCGAGACGGCGGTGGATTTTCTCGAGGCCGCCTATGACTATTTCAAGTCCAACCCGCACCCGCTGGCGGATGCCGTGTATGCCAGGTTGAAACAGACCATGCCGCCGCCGCTAGGGCTGCGTTTTAGCAATGGCGACCTGTATGTGGACAACTTGATCGTCCACGAGCAGCGCCTGGTCGGCGTGATTGATTTCGAGAACGCGGGATTTAGCGATCCCGTTTACGAATTTCTGCTGCCGTTCTTTGTGCATCCCGAACTGCACGGCCGCGGCACTGAGGAGCGTTATTGCCGTCGCATGGGATTTGACCCCGCCGCCTTGCCCTGGTACAATGGGTTGGAGTATTTTGACACGTGGCATTGGGTAGCACAAACGGGCGAGCCCTTTGTACATCACACCGCCGATAGCCTTTGTGCCGCCTTGGAGCGCTGGCTTGAGCAAACCTGACAGGTCTAAGAAGACCTGTCAGGTTTCCACAAAGAGTGGAGGAGGTGTAGTGTGAAAGGTACCATCGTCAAGTGTCTTGAGGAGCTAGTGGTCACCCAATTTGGGCAAGACAAGTGGGAAAAGTCGCTGGAAGATGCTGGTCTGAGCGCGTCCACCGGGGGCTTGCCTATGTCAGACGTGGACGACGCGCTGGTGATGAAACTCGTCGGGTCAGTGTGTGCAAACC
>JAAEPW010000729.1 GCA_024232355.1 Chloroflexota bacterium
ACGTTCTCAATCGCCAGATCGACGCCTTTAATCCGACAACAGGATCGCCGTATTATGAAACAACCCATGTGCAAACGGTTTATGATGAGAATAATAATGTAAAAAGGATCATAGAATCAAAAATCGGTGGGGCTGGGAGCCTTACCGATACAACCATCAACAACTACGACAATTTCGATCGTCTGGTTGATTCAACCCAGCGAGGCCTGACAGTCGATTATGCATATGACGACAACGGGAACCGCACCAGGGTGTCCACCCCGGCCGGGACCACTAATTACACCTATGGCGTCCGCAACCGCCTGGAAACCGCGGCGACCGATGCAGGGACAACCATCTACACCTACTACGCCGACGGGAAAAAGGATACGGTGACCTATCCAAACAACACCATGGCGGACTACGACTACACGGCAGCCAACCGCATTGAGTCCATCACCCATACCCGAACGTCCGACCAAAGTGTGATTTCATCGTACACCTACATTTATGACCACAATGGCAATCGCACCCGGCAGATCGAGTTTCAGAACGGGCTTAGCGAAACCACCACGTACGAATACGACGACCTGGATCGGCTCATCCATTTCAGGGTCTCCGGAGCCAACACCGAAGAGACGACCTACACGTATGAGGGATACAACCGAAAAACCGAGAAAGTCATCGAAAACGGCTTGGCGACCAAATCCCGCTCGTACACCTACGACGAGACAGACTGGCTCATCCTCGTCACGGATGACACGGACCCATTTAATCCCTTTACCATCTATTACG
>JAAEPW010000730.1 GCA_024232355.1 Chloroflexota bacterium
CGCGACCATCCGCGTGAGATCCTGCATCTGAACCACGAGGTGGATCAAGACGCGCCCGATTACGTCGAAATCCAATCTCCATCCAGCCTCGCCGGAGCGGGCGAGCAGACGATCCGGGGCTTTGTCTCCGATCAATCCGCCGTGCCGACCATCGTTCTGGAAATCGACGGCGGCGAACAAAGCTGCCAGACCGGCGGCGGGGCGCAGTGGTCGTGCGACGTTGACCTGGGCGCGCGCAACGATGGCGACAGTGTGGCGCTGCGGGTTCGAGCCGTGGACGCGCACGGGCAAGCGAGCGGGTGGTTCGATGGACCGGCGCTCACGGTCGATACGACTGCGCCCGTCATCAGCAACACCAACATCAGCACCGACACTTTTGACGGCGGGCTGGTGGGGCCGGATGATACGCTGTTGCTCGGCACGTTGCTCGACAATCGCCTGGTTGACCGGGTGGAGGTGTGCGAGGCCGGTGTATGCAACCCGGCGCAGATGCTGGTTGATCCGAGCACCGTCGCGCAGAGTGGCTATACCTACGACGACGATCCCGCCGCACCCATCCTGATTGGGCTGAACAACGCTTGCAGTGGCGGCACGCCGTTGGTGCGCACCTTTATGGTCAGCGACGACTTTGTGATAGCCGATCTGGACGTGGGGTTGAGCATCGAGCACGCCTTCCGCAACGACCTGGACATCTGGCTGCAATCACCGGCGGGCACGCGGGTACAGTTGGCGGCAGAGAGCGCGGCGGCGGCGAATCTGGACGTGACGCTCGACGACGCGGCGCTGCGCGCGGTCACACTGGACGGCGATGCGGGCAGTCACGATAACAGCGCGCCGCTCTATGACAATCATCGCCAACCGCGCGCGGATCAGCTTTACGCCTTCCGGGGCGAGTCGGCGTTGGGGACGTGGCTGTTAGATATCTGCGACCATTACCCGGACGAGGACGAAGGCTTGTATAATCACAGCCAACTCAGTTTCCAGGCGGTGACCATCCCGGCGAACAGTGCTGCAAGTTGGTGGTACAACCTGGATTTGCCCGCAAACGTGGATCAGATGAACAAGACGATCGTGATCTATGGTTATGACAGCCTGGGCAACCGCAGCGATCCGATCCCGCTCACCTTTGAGATCGACACTCGCGCACCGGACCTGAGTGTGAGCAGTATGCTCGCGTCGAGCAGGCTGGACGAGCTTATGACGGCTGACGGTCTGGTCAGCGATGCCAATGACGTGGTGGTGCGGTTGTCGATTCTGACGCCCAACGGGCAGTTTACCGCCGACCGGACCGAGCGGACGGGGAACACCTGGGTCTATAGCGATACTCGCACGTTCCTGCGGGCGGGCGACTACCGGGTGTGGGTGGAGGCCGAGGATGCGGTGGGCAACGTGGAGATTGTTGGCCCTTATCAGGTCGAACGTCTGCCTGCCGGGTACCTGGTCTATCTGCCGATGGTGGCGAGGAATTGGGATCACAGCCTGGCTGTTTTCCCGAATCAGGTGTATCTGCCGATGATAGTGAAATAGAACGATCACACAACCCCAATCGGTGCAAGATTGATTGGTCTGATCGAAAGAAATCGGCTCGGAGAGTGTATCCGAGCCGATTTGTATGATGTCACTTGCGTGAGTGAATCCCGTCGCTCCCATATCGTACATTTCTGCGTACCAGAGTATCTTACAACTTGCTGTGTGAGGATCGGCAGAGAGTCATTGCATTCGCCCTAGCCAGGTCTGTTGCCTCCTAATAAACTACCACGCGGTAGCAGAAGAAAGACAACTGTCGGGCGTGGATCTGCTCGTACTGCTCTTCCTAACCTTGTTTCTGCACATCTTACTCATGCGCCCATCATAAGCGATGAGGAACACGGCAAGTCGCGAGGAATCAGACCCGCTTTGGATTGAAAACGACATCCAAAAGCATCAACGAAACCACCAGGTGTTCAGCGTAGGCATCTCCTGTCGCATTGGCTCTTGACGACAGTTGGCTGGGTAAAAAGCAATTTGCTCCAACTGCCCCACAAAAACACGTCAAGGTCAAAGATATCGGCAGCCCACGTCACCCCATATCATCCCCAGACACTTCTCTTATGCGTCGTCATACCCTATAATCACCTCGCATAAGACCCTTTGGCCGTCGTTGCAGACCGCGAACACGACGTATAAGCGTTGTTTTTGACCCATTTATCTATCGTTTTTCGCGTCGCATAAGTTGGAGAACCAAACGATGAACGAAACCCTTCAACCATTCCAAAACTGGCTCGTAGAACGGGACCGCAGCCCTCGCACTGTCCAAGCCTACACCGCCGACCTATCCCATTTCGCCCGCTGGTTTACCCAAACCAACGGCCAATCGCTCACGCCAGACACACTCACTCCCACAGATGTGCGCGAATATCGCCAGTGGATGGTCACCACTCGGGGCCTGGCTCCCGCCACCGCCAACCGGCGCATCGCCGCCCTGCGGGCCTACACGTCCTGGGCGCGCTCCGCCGGTCTCATCGCAGGCACTCCCACCAATGGCATCAAGTTCGTGGCCGAGCAGCGCAGTCCACCTCGTTGGCTCGACAGTCAGCAGCAGGCAGCCCTGAACCGGGCACTGGAACGGACGCTGGAGCGCGCCGAACTCAAGGCCCGCCTGGCGGAACTGGAAGACCGTCCTACTCCTCCAGAATTGATCTGGGCACGCAGGGATGTAGCTCTGGTCCAATTGATGCTTCACACTGGCTTGCGTGTGGAGGAAGTCACGGTTCTCAAGGTGGAGAATGTTGAACTGCGGGACCGCTCTGGCAAGATCAAGGTGCTGGGCAAGGGGACCAAGCAGCGCACAACCCCACTCAATGCCGAAATACGGGCAGCGCTATCCACCTGGATAACGCTGCGGCCCGAGACGGACGTCGTTGAGGTTTTCGTCGGTCGACAGGGAGACAAGTTAGGAGAGATGGCAATTCAAAGAGTCGTATCACGGATTGGAAAAGCAGCGGGGGTGGAGGATCTCACACCTCATGTACTACGCCACTTTTTTGCCAAAAACTTGGTGAACGCCGGTGTGGGGTTGGAAACAGTCGCCGACCTGATGGGCATAGCTGATTGGACATAACCCGCATCTATACCCGACCTGGTCAGCAGGATTTGGAGCAAGCGGTGGAGGCGATTGTTATGCACTAGGTTCTGCACGGCAAATGAGGCTTGTGACAATGGTCATCGGTCCACGCTAATCGGCGTGTATCGCCGTGGACATCCGACACCTTTCCCCGATCGTGACGATAAAAGTGCGCAACGGTGCCATCCATTCGGCGGCGCTTGCGTTTGGTGACGGTACCACCGCAGGAAGGACATTGAGCTTTCTCTGGTGAATCTGGATCGGCTTGTATCAGTTGGCCGTTTACCATTGCGTCTTGCATCGTCTATCTCAATACTATTTACTCAACAGTCGCAGAGGCCACCTACAGACCGGCTTTTTCCAACTCGTCCTGAAATGCTTGCAAGCGGCGGTGACGTGTCCGCAGATCGTCGCAAAGAGTCTTCCAAGTTTCCAGATCACCCAACCGTTGGTACAGATCTCGTATACAGCACAGGTATTTCGCTGCACCAGCATAGTTCCGCCGCCCCCGCGCCTCGACAAGTTGTTCGATTTGTTGCATGTAAAGATCAACCGCTGCCTGTGGTCGTTTTTGTTCCGCCGCCCGCGCCACCTGGATGCGCAGTGTTTGTCCCCTTCCCCTTGAAGCGATACGAACCCGTCCCAACATCTCTAGCGCTTGATCAATCTCACCCTCCTCCAGGTGAATCTCGGTCAACAATGCGTACTTGGATGCCTCGGTCAATCGGGTCAGAATCACCATTCCCAGTCCCTCAGCACCCTCCCAGCGCGCCGACGTCTGTGCCAGGGCTTTAAACTCGCAGTAACCTGCCAACGAGGGATAATTCCAGAACAATGTCTCCATCAGGCTCAGAGCTTCCTCCAGATCACCCTGCGCCTTGGCCCAATCCTTCAGCCATTCGATCAGACGGGTGCCCCGACTGGTCTGGGCACGTTCTTGAATCAGTTTCTCGATCTGGTTGCCATAGCCGTGGGACACAAAGAGTTCGGCCAACGAAAGCAGTAACGAATCCTCCACCTGCCGAATCTCGGATATCGCCTCGTCCACCCTGCCCAATGCCAAGAGTCGATCCATCAACTCACGTCTCTGCCCAGTCTGCCGGCAGAGATCCAGGAAAGTCTCGTTATCCAGGCGATCCTTATCCAACTTGACCAGAAAGCTGCCAAAGTGCTCTCGATGCCAAGTGTCGCGCTGGCCGTCGCCCTTTGGCATAGCATTGCGTACCCACTCGGCAACCTGCTCCTGTTCCTCCGGCGTGGCACGCTCCAAGATGATGGCAGGCACATCATCTCCAATCCCCACACCCCCATAGTTCACATTCCAACAGTAGATGTCGAACAATGCCCGCAGAAACATCTCCCGTTTCGCAGAATCCTCCGTTCCATCGAGGCAATGTCCCAACCCACTTGCACAATCGTTGACCAAATCAGAGAGATCACCATCGTGATCGTAGACCGTCTCATAGTTGTCCAGGATTTCTCGGGCTATGGTCTCGTAGACCACCGCCGCGTTTTGCCAGTCTTTCTGTTCAGCATAGTCATTGCCGGCCTTTAGCACCGCATTCTTCAACTTCCAGCTAATGTCATCGGCCGATTGGTGATCATCCTCGGCATCGTAGAATATGTTATCCACTTGTCGGCGGATCATCGCCGGATCCACGGCAGGTCGTTCATCTTCACCGATCGCGGAACGCAAGATGAGTAATTCCAGATCGGGGTAGCGGTCCACCATTTGGTTGATGAGGGCAACAAGTTCAGTCTTGGTACATCGCTGCAAGATCTCTTCCATTATTTCACCTCCAAGCAAACACAGGTTCACAGGGTTTCTTGGCCAAGGCCTTGTGCCCGGCAATGCAAGATTGGTGATGGCTCAAGTGTATTAGCCCAGCCCCAGCCAATACTGGTACACTTCCAGCCATTCCGCGCTGCTGGGATCCGGATCCACGAATTCCAGATCAGCCAAACCCACCGGGTATTCTTGGTCACCCTTGCGCACGAGGGCCGTAATCCCACGACGGAGATCACTGCGCCCTCCGTCCTGGTCAACAACCTCCACCAGGTCTCCCAACGCCCTGGCCTTGAGTGGAAAGTTCAAACCCCCTTCAGCCAGGGCGTAGAAAATGCCCATAAATTGCTCGTGATCATCGTGACAATCCACTGTCGCTTCGTCAAACAGATCGCGTACTCGCTCTTTATCCATTGTATTACCCCCTCCCAAAGCAAAAAACCTTCTACCGTGACCTTGGTGCGCCGCAATGCTGACAGGAAAAGGTAACCCCATACGTACATTTGTTACATCGTTTGCAGTGCCACTCCCGCCAATCTCGACACTCCCCACACACCTCACAGTGCCAGGTATGACCATACTGGACCGCATCATCCCAACAGAAAGAGTACCAGTACGTCTCGCCACATTTCCGGCACTCGTAATCATTGATGAGTTGACTGAGCGGGACCGACTCACACTCGCATGGCAATTCGTACTCTTTCGCCAACTCTTTTTCCGAAAGCGCCTTGTACTCGTCAATGTGCTGGATGGCACAGACAGACAATGCTTCCACATCCACGCCGTTCAACGGATTGTGACAATCGGCGCAGGCGCAGTTCTCGTCACATGGCTCATTGTTCTTGAGACAAGCGCAGCGCCTGCTTTGACAACCAGACTTGCACTTGCAGTTCACAGTTTTCTCCATCGTTTGTCTCCTCTCAGATTTCAGTGCTACCGATTAGCGAACCAAACCACATAATCTCGAACCAGTTGGTAGTTCGGTGAACGCTCGTCGGTGGCCTCCAGATCGCAGAGCGGGAAATCGTACCGTCGCTGACGGTACCTCAAGCGGACGAGAACCCCGTAGAGATCATCTATCCCCTCGATGCCCTGGACAGTCACTCGATCTCCTATCCGCAAGGGTCCCCTGCCCTCGTGCTCGGAGACCTCCGCATCAAAGGGAAAGACCAGGCTTTTCCTGAAATGCTTTTCCCAGGCTCTCAGAATTGCCATCTCGTTGCGGGGATCTATTCCGACCAAGACTTTGCTAATGCGTTGCCCCTCTTCACCCAAATAGACCCAGGCATATTTTTTGGAAATCTCATCAACAACTTGGGCAACGTCCGTCTCTGTATCTCTGGGGCTGGTTAGCTCGACGTCTTGCATGCTGAGAACCATGCCGGTCCAGTCCAGCCCCTGATCTTCACATTGCACGATCATCGAATCGGGCATATTTCGGAGTGTGACACTGTCCTAACTGATCAGGATCATATTCGCTGTATCCGGTTCTTCTGTGATACGGCCGCGCCACCTGCCAAGATCGACACCGAGGTCAGGATCAGCGATCCTTACCTTGACTATCACGGAATCACCTACCTGGAACCCATCGCTCGCCGGTCGCGTTTTTGCTCTCTTGCGACGACGCTTTCGACGGCGCTTTTTCTTCGATTCCAATGAATCCACATAATCTTTGGACTCGCGCAAGCCCCAGCCGGTCTGTTCCCGCACGTGTTTGATCGCTTCGATCTTTTGGTCCTGGTCGATCAGGATGCGAACCTGTTTTTCAAGTTTGTCAAGATTCATTCGTCTATCTCCAATCGATTCAAGTTGCTACTCTTTTATTTCTCCATCAGTCTCTGTAAATCTGGCCACTGTGCCAAAACTGGACAATGTCTTCCAACAACGGGGCAGAAGCCGGAATGAGGCCAGTACCGAAATGAGGATTGTATCGCTCCGCGTATCGTCTGGCGGCGTGATAAGCCCAGCACGATGCATCGTCAGGAGAAACAAAGCAGCGAAGCGCCTTTTCCACTACCAACAGATCCCAACTGCGAATCAGTCGCACCGGCCCCCATTTTTGCCTTTTATACTCGTTCTGCACTTTTATTACCTGGGACAGGATATCTCGCAAAGCCGATGTGCGGTCTCTGTGGTCACCATCGACAGCATCAGGCGCTTCCAGGTAACTTTTCATTGCATCAATGACTTTAGCGATGAGCACCTCATAGTGCGCCCAGTTTGCTTCATCGATATACTCGGAAAGAACACCCCCACTCATCTTTTCCTGGGTTCGCTCGACCAGGTACAGCACAAAGCGAGCCGCTACTTGAGGATCACGGCAGAGGCTTTTGAGACCGGTCGGGCAAGTGATGGAAAAGTATGTCTCGGTTCCTTCTCGTAGAGCCTGGGCTCTACCCGACAGTTTGATTATTTGTTTCGGTATCGGCTTCATCCTATCGCTTTGACTTTCTACGCCTACGCTTTTCGCGCTTTGGAGCCGGGTCGATTGCTTTAGCAGTATCAGAAGCTCGTTTTTCCGGTTTGTCCCATTGTCCATATAGCATGTCCAACCGGTCCAGCACATCGCCACGATAGCTCAGATTGGAACGCGCCAGGGCACGTTGTAGAATCGCCTCGGCTCTCTCATACTCCTTTGGATTATGAATCCCCCCAATCCAATAATGATCTGACCAGCCAATGTATCCCCATCCCTCGTCCGGGAGACGTTCGACCAACTTCTCATAGACCGTCTCAGCCTCGGCCCGCTGCCCCAGATTCCACAATGCCTCACCTTCGGCACGTTTAAGATCGATGTGGCGATTCTCATCTACATCGGGAAACTGCTCCAAGAACTCTCTCGCGTAACGCAACCGGTGCTCGTGATAGACGGGATCATCCACACCAGCATTGTGAAGCTCCATACCCATATCTGAACACCAGTTGAATACAGAGTACAACATTTCTGGATAGACATTATCAAAGTCTATCTCAGTTCGCATTTCGGGGGCCGCCATCTGTTTGATCAACTCCCAGGCCTCCAGCCACTTGTCACAGGCAGTGATCTGTTGGTCCGCTTTCAACAGATCGTAGCCTGCCTTTATCAGGTCACTCACTTGTTCCTCTACCGCCAACTTGATGGGTGGCAAAGTGCCTGCCTTTACCTGCTTCCAACGCCTGATCTCTTTGTTATGAAAGGCATCTATGGCACGCAGCGCGGCCCTGGCTTGCTGTTTGTCGACCTGGTGCTTGACCCCTTCCCGCAGCGCTTCCAGCAGCATAACGTTGATTTTCGGACTATCGCCACCATCCTCGATCTGCACTTGAAGAGCATTGAGAATGGCGTTGAGTTTGCGAAAACGAATGGGGGGCAACCCCAGTTTTTTGAACTCGACCTCGATCGGTTCCAATAACGCCACCCGGGCCTCGTCGTAGCGGGTTGGTTCGTTAGAAGATTTCCACTTTTTGAGCATTCGTAATTCTCCTCTTGCACTGTCTATCTTGATCAGACCAATCTACTCTCAGCCAGCGGCAGCGCCTCTGTCCACTCGGCCAGAATGCGAAGAAACGTATCACGTTGATCCTGAAACCACTCAGGGTTGTCCGTTTCTATGAATTGGTCAGGATGGAACCTGGGAATATACGAGACATCCACGACCACATCGAATGTTGACGTGCTTTCTCTTTTTGAATGGTTATGCCTGTAACTCACTTCACATCCCGGCAATGCTTGCTTCAGCAGCCTCACCAGGTCCTCAACCTGCCACTTTCCCTTTTCCGTGGTCAGGAACCTGATGTACGATGCATAGGGAACCACGGCACTATCGGGCACACCGTAAGTGTCGCGCACCGGGTAGATGTGTCCGGCACAAGAATGGAGCGTGCGCATATCGGCTCGCTGTAATGCAGGCAGAATGTTTGTCAACTCCGGATCTGCACTCGCCAGTTCCTCCCACAGTGTCACTCCCAACGGATCGTTTTTCCATTCCTCAATAATCTTTATGACCTCGCTCATCCGTGTGTCAGTATTTCGGACAGAGAAAACGTGGTCGAACCAATTGTCGAGCAAGAGTTGAAAAGTAATTTCCAGCTCAGATTGTGCATCGCGGATGACAGTGAGAACCCGTGCTGATGGCAAGAGAAAGCTCATCAGCCCACTGAATGCTCCCACCCAGATTGGAGATTGGCCTAATTCGTCCAATCTGATATCTTGAATGACCTCAGACTCGGCAATAGACAACCAATCCCGATGTCCGGCGCGAGCTTGTTCAAACACCTCGTCGTAATAGTCGTCTGCGCCGTATCCATATTCCAGCAATTCAAGCCAACGATCCAAGTCCCGATCTGCACTCTCGATCATATCAGCATACAGCATCCAGGCTTTGGGAGGTAACCGGAGCCAATTCTCCTCAGATTTCCAGGAGAGCACGACGCCGTTGAACTGACGGCACGTAGCCAAGATGTACATAGTTGGGTTTGGGTCACTGTTTGTTCCCCGTGGTCGATTTGCTTGGTCAGATGATAGTTTTTGCTCGCTCATAGCAAGATTCCTCTTGTCGCAAGGCCAACTTTCCCCACGCACAGAATGGGCGTGGGCGTGTGGTTCATTACTTTTCGTCAACCAGTTCGAATCCTTGATAGAACAGCTCAAAGTGTTTTTCTGCCTGGCTGGTCGGATGTGAAAGAATCTCATCGACAGCGATTTCTTGGGTCTCGCGTGATTCATTCGGTGAAGCGATCTTGGCTAGTTCGGTGATCAACGATTCGCGGCCAATACGGTGTGCGACGCTGACCAACGCCATCAAAGGATCCGCTCGATCATCACGGGATAATCGATCAACCGCCCACATCAATGGCTGGACGGTGTGTATGTCTCCGGCGAGCGCGAAAAAGCCAAACATCTCGTAAAAGACGTGTTTTTGACGTAGTCGATCAATCAACGCACCGCTAACCCGCTCATCTCTCAAGTGGATTAGCCCCCACAACGCACCCACCAGGTATGACCTTTGCCGGTTGCGATCCACCTTTTGGTAAAAAGCCCACATCCTGTCGGCGCTGGACTGGACTTCCAATAAACCCAACACGACACACGCCAGGTTCTTGCCATAGTCGTTGAGGCCGTCAAAACGTTCCAGCAGCACCTCTGCCCCGCCAGCACCCCGCCAACGCAGGTTGGTGATGAGTTGCTCGTAGACCATGTCCAGGTTCTCTTCCTTGCAGGTTTGTTTGACCGTTCGTAATCGCTCTGAAATGAGCGGCAGCACTTCCGGGCCGAATTCGCTCATTCGCTTTTGCCAAACATCCTCCCCCAGGCCACTTACTATGGTTACCAGGTCAATCAACTCTTGGGGAGTGCGTGCGTGTTTGATCTGCTTGACTTTGCTTTGGTCACGTCTCCAGACAAACACATTTGCGACAGACATGACTTTACTCAACAAGCTCTTTGACCGAGCATTGACCAGTCCAAATCGAAAAAGCGTCGACGCGCTGGGAAATTTTTCAAGAACCATTTCCTTGGCGCGTTTTTTCGATATGTAACGCCGCACTGGTTTTCTACGATCTTTAGATGGCTTTCGTCTACGTCGTTTCGTCATTCTGACACCTCGCCTCTATCTTGTGACCCGTCGCCCTCGGCTCTCGCCAATGCTTGTTCTCCCCACTCCATCACCCTGAGGCGAAGCGAGACATAACAAATACCAATCAGGAAACGATTTGAAGCAAGCGGATCTGGGTGTTCCAACGATATCAATGCAGCATGGGCATACACTGCTGCCTCTCGCTCTCCCGCTTTTTCCAATCTACGCCGGTAACGCCTCAAGTCGGACTGGAGTTGCTCGATCCGCTCAGGGACAAAAATGACCGGAATCATTTCTTGTGCAACTCGCACTAGAATCTCGTTCATCTCGTTCAATAAATCACGATTGCGCCAACCCTTTTGCTCTATTGCCTGTCGAATCCGTGCATCAATCGGTTCCAGTCTCTCATTAAGCAATGCCTCCCACGGATCTACTTCCTGCGGCGGTAGATAAAAATCAACGGCGTCATCGCGTTCTACGAGTAATAGCGCGCCACGGCCCAGTTCGTTGGCTGTCGACTTGAACTGATCGTGTATCATCGTATGGGTTTCATAGTATTCATTCAAGCGGTCCATCTTGGACGGGTCATCTAATTGTACTCTGAGCCAGGATTCGGCTTTTTCAACGTCCATTTTGGCAAACTCGGATGGGTCAATGCCCAACTCGCGCAATGCGGTCTCTTGTTGGTTCTTGATTTGGCGCGACCACTCGGAAAATCCATAATTGAACATCTCGAATAAGAAAGGGTTGACGTAGTTAGGCGCTTCGGTTGTCTGCATAGCAGAGAACTGGACCAACCAGGCATCCATATAGCGTCCGGCAGACACGTATTCGGGCAACGAGATCATCAGCCGTTGAGCCAGGTCCATTCGCTGTGCTGTATCACCCGCCAGATGTAGGATAGCGGCAGCAATTGTCTCTGACTCCTTGTCATCTGGCTTGTCCTGGTACCAAAGAGGGTATCCCACAGCCTCAAAAGCGCGATGGACATCGTCAGCAGTATAGCGCATGGGCACAAACCGTTCCTCTGAAAATAGATCATGTGCTCGTTCCCCCGCAGCCCACTCGTCCTCCATCATTTCGTAAAAGTCGGCACGGTGCGCCTCCAGGGCTTCTGAAGCAGCCAAAATTTTGTCATACCTCTCGATGTGGATTTGTGCTTCATCTATGTGTTCTTGTACCCGGCCCAATCTCGACAGCCTGCCCAGTTCCGGAGAGCCCTGTGAAGCATTCCGTGTCTGACGACGTGACCGCTTTTTTCTCATACAACAGTACTTGTACTTTTTCCCACTACCACAAGAACAGGGGGCGTTGCGTTTGGACCTCTTGGCGCTTGCATTGCTCTTTTTCATCATCAATATAACTCAAAGAATGCCTGGGTGCCCAACGTGGAAACTAGCCGCTGGGCCAGTCGCTTTGCGGGTCCTGTGTGCCCAAGCTCAAACCACTCGTCACGACCGCCATAGTGCATCCGCTCCACGCGAAAGGTGCGCCGCTTGGCATCGGCCAGGATAAAGCGTAACACTGGCGTGAATCGAGCGCCTTGTTCCAGAGTCTCACGCATATCCTGCTCTCGTCCACGGAACAAGGTACTGGCCCCCGTCAGACGAGAGAGCAGTTCCTCCACATCCGGGCCAGTCGACTCGTAGATTTCAATCCGGGCGTGTTTGACGTTGACGCGGTAGTTGCTCGATTTAGGGTGCTTTTTCACCGCCGCCTCGACCGCCGCGACTTCTTTGGGCAAAATCTGCATCGGGCGAACTTTTCTCACAAAGACGAGGCCGTTGACGCTTTCCCCGATCTCGAAACCTTCCGGTATCTCGTCCATAGGCTCGCCCTTTTGCTCACGCGCAAAGTAGTAGCGGGGCTTGCCGGTTTTGGTGGTGGTCTGGCAGAGATAGTAGATCAAGCCTTTGCGGTTGGTGTAGGTAACTGGCGGCATACGTTTATTCCTCGTTTACTATTCTCTTTTGAGTTTGTGGTCATTTTAGATCTAGTCCTCGGTGATGGTCTCGGTTCCAAAGAGACCATCGGCTAGGCGGGTGCCGGTGCCTGGCAGTTCGATCATCCGCGTGCCTGTATCGTCTAAAAGCCAAAGCTCGTAATCTCGGGTGGATTTGCTTATTTCCGTCATTATTCCATCAAAGGCCAGTTCAAATTCTTTGCTCCGGTCTGAATCGCCGGGGAGGATCATCGCGAACAGTCCGCCCTCGGCATCTATGAGGTACATTCGCGGCTCACATTCAAGGTTTGGAATGAGCAAGGGTTTCTCTTCAAGAGCCACCTCCATTTGTTGAATTGCTTGTAGTCTAGCATTGCCTATCAGCATCATATCCAGCGCCACGGGAGGCCACGACAACCAACCGTCGATGTCCTCCGAGTCAAATGCTTGGCTTAGTGCCTGTAACCCTTGGTGGATCTGATGAATGGCTGCTTGGGCCTCTGCTTGATCGAACATTAGTTTCTCCTTTGTTGTGGTAATTGTGCATAGGTTGTGTTGAGAGAATGTCCTCACCTTTGAGTCGTCCGAGTGCGATGCGCGCGGTCTTTTTGGTATAATGCTGTTCGTTTTCGTCGTTGGCGATCTGTTGCAGTATGGGGTGAGCGCGCGGGTCTCTGATTTTACCCAGGGCTTTGACAGCGTATTGGCGCACCTGGGGTTTTTGTTCTTGCGCCAGCAAGTCCAGGAGTGGCGTCACGGCGCGGGCGTCGCCGATTTTCCCCAGTGCTGAGGCCGCCAGGCGGCGGACATTTCCGTTTGGGTCCTGGAGGGCAGTGGTCAGCTCTGGTATGGACGATGGGGAACCGGCTTTGCCCAGCTGAACGACACGCTGGGTACGGTTCGTGGAGGGCAATGTGAGTGAGCGTTTTCGTTCTTGTGCCACTGTGACTTTGTTGTGGCTGTCAAGGGCTAGGTCACCTCGCTCGATCAAGACGTCTACCTGCTGGGTGATGGCTTTGCGCGTGTGACCGGCCATCTGACCGTAGTGAGGGTGCGTTTTGAACGAGTCCATCCGTTTCGATGACGATCCAACAAGCAGTTTGGCTACACCGCTGCGGGGTAGTTGACCGGGAATCGATTGGACACAATTCAGGATGATCTGGTGCGTTTCGGTTAGCTCAATGTCTCGAGGGTGGCTTGGCTTGCTCACCGTCTTGGGCGCGGGCACAGGTGTTGTACAGTTATCACAGCAGCGTGGGGCATCAGATGGGGCTGTATCGCCAAAATGAGCCAGGAGGATGTGACGGCGGCAGGTATCACTTTTGGCGTAGGCGATCATTTGAGCCAATTGGGTCTCGCGGTGGCGGCGGTATTGTTCAGAATCGGCAAGGGTGGACTTGATGGTCACCTCATCCCACTCACCCCGCCGCAACAGCATACGCATTCCTTGATCACCCAGCCGTACCAGGGCACCGGCTGCCTCCAGTTGGACCAGGCCCAGCTTTACTTTTACCTGGGGAATATGGTTGACCAAGGCGAGTTTGGCGGTGGTCGTCCAAATATCAGATCCGCTGGCAGGGGGCAGACTTTTATATAGTTTGTCCAGGTCACTCTGCGTGAGCGTGCCGGTCCTGATAAACCATTCCTGCAAAGCCCGGTCTTGGGGCACGTAGAGCAATACAACCTGGGCCGGGTCTCCATCTCGACCTGCTCGCCCTGCTTCTTGGTAGTAGGCCTCTATGGTGCCGGTGATGCTATAGTGTACCACCAATCGCACGTCGGGACGGTCTATCCCCATGCCGAAGGCGTTGGTGGCAACTATTACTGACCGGCGGCCATCGAGGAACGATTCCTGGAGGCGTTGGCGGCTGTCTGCATCCAGCCCCGCGTGGTAGTGGGCTGCATCCAGGTTGACCACATCGCGTAGGAACTCGGCCACTTGTTCGGCATCGCGCCGGGTTCCCACGTAAATAATGGCGGCGCCATCTGCCCAGTTGCTCAGCAAATCGCGTAGCGCGCGCAGCTTGGCATCCGGACCGACCGTGTGACGCACAGAAAAGAACAGGTTGGGGCGATCAAAGCCAGTGACGATGCGCTGCATCGAGGTGAAACCCAACGCCTGCACGATGTCGTCTTGAACCTGTGGCGTGGCCGTGGCGGTGAGGGCAACGGTCACGGGGTCTCGCATCAGGGACTTTGTTTCTGCAATATGGCGATAGTCGGGTCGAAAGTCGTGACCCCACTGGGAAATGCAGTGGGCTTCGTCCACGGCCAATAACCCCACGTTTACTTGACGCAGCACTTGCCGGAACGGGACGCTGCGCAGGCGTTCTGGGGCCACGTAGACCAATTTGAAATTCTCGTTCGTCATCGCCTGCAAGCGACGGTTTTGTTCGCCTGCATCTAGCGTACTGTTGATATAGGTGGCGGGGATACCGAGACCGGTCAGGCTGGTCACCTGGTCTTGCATCAGGGCGATGAGGGGCGAGATGACCACGGCCAGGCCCGGACGGTGGAGCGTGGCTAACTGGTAGACGAGGGATTTGCCGGATCCGGTCGGCATAACCACGAGGGTATGCTGACCAGCCAGCAGGTGTTGAATCGCTTCCGACTGTCCAGGGCGGAAAGCCGGAAGCCCAAAGCGGGTATTTAGGGTTGTGGTGATGGATGATGTGTGCATTTTCACGATTCTGCAAATCTGGTAGTGTGGAGCAATCTGGCCAAGGATTTTCTTCTTTTATTCTTCTACCTTTTTGTGGATGCGGCCTACTCTCAACCATCCTATGGAGCCATCGGGTTTGCGAACGATATCACCCCGTGAATCCTTGTAGGGACCATCCAGTACAAGGAGATGGTCTGGCTCATACAAAGCAAGGGACATTGGTGGTGGCGGGGGCGGTAGGGGCGAATCCTTGTCCGGAAACCCCTGTTTGTACGTCAGTTGAGCCACAAGTTTCCCACCCAATATGCCGAGTTCGATCTCTGAAAAAGGTCGGGCGTAGCGACCCACGTAAGGGGCCAGTTCTTCTACAGACGATTCGACGGGTGTGGGGTCCGTGATCTCCAGTTCCAGGTATTCCCTCAACGCCCAACGGCTCACGTCCTGCGTCAGGGATCCACCCTCGTCGGCATTGGTAAAGATGGCGATGGCAAAGTCGTGCTCGGGAACCAGCGTGAGCAAGGAGACCTGACCTATTGTGCCTCCGCTGTGTAAGAGCAACCGCGTCCCGTTCACATTCTCAATGAACCAGGTCAGTCCCACAGACTCGGTACCCCGGATGGTTACATGCGGTGATTGCATCTGCGACATAGATTCTGGTGTAAGCAATCTAGTTTCATCCTCGGTCACGCCATTCCCCAGGTGGAACTGGGCATAGTGTAACAAATCTTTTACGTGGCACACGATGCCGCCAGCAGGATAGACTGCGCGAGGCAAAGGCCAAGGTCGGGCAACCTGGGCCTCTTGGTCTTGCAACTGGTGACCCACTGCAAAGCGATAGGTGATGACGTCGCCAGGATCAAAGTAGCAGTTTTCCAGCCCAAGTGACTCAAGGACCAACTCTTTGAGCGCTGTCTGGTAACTCTGGCCCGTTACCTGCTCGATGATGTAGCCCGCCAGGCAGAAGCCCGAGTTGTTGTAGGAATAGACGGTTCCAATGGGAGCCAGTTGTTCCAGGTCGGTCATATTGGCCACGTACTTGGCCGAAGCGTCATCTCCGACACCGGTGTCGTCGAAAAAGTCGCCCACCCAGCCGCCGGTGTGGGTGAAAATGTGGCGGATCGTGGCCTGGGAAGCGGCTTTTTCGTCGGCCAGTTTGAAATCCGGCACATACGTACGCACCATTGCGTCCAGGTCTAGCTTTCCCATCTCTACCAGTCGCATAATGGCTGTGCCGGTGAACGTCTTGGTGATCGAACCAATCTGGAATAGCGTCTCATCGGTGACGGGCAAAGGGTGGTTCACGTTGGTCACGCCAAAGCCAGTGGTGTAGGTCTTGCCCTGGTGTAGGATGCCCACGGCCACGCCGGGGATGCGTTTGGTAGTCATTGCATCGGTAACAAATTCGCTCAACTGCTCAAAGCTGGTATCATAACTGTCGTTCATTTCGTAACCTCCTATCTCTTGGAATGCGCTCTTTCGCCTTGTATGGTGATGGTTAACTGAGCACCTTCACAGGCAACGATGGCAACATTGCTCTCTTTACTGGGGTGATCTCGACAGGATATGGTCAGAGGGTGACCCCCACATTTGTCGTCCACTATACAGTTTTTCCCATACAGTATTATTTGAACTACGGCAGCGGTCAGTTTGCGAGAGAGTTTTTCAGTACAATAGGTAAATGGATTATTCGGATGGGCGCTAACGCATAGTAACCTGAATAGTCGTGAATAGCAAGGCCGCGGAATGCTGAACTTGTTTGGTAATGCTGCTTAACAAAGGCTAGTTCATTTTCCATTACCGTTTCACCTTCCTCGAAAAAGGTAATCTTTTCAGGTTCAATGTCATTCGTTTCAACACCGATGATGATTTCTTTCCCAATGCCCTGGGCATAGTCCATCTCGTCTTGGGCGTGGTAGATGATGCCATCATTGCCCTCAGCGAAATCGCGATAGTCCATTATCACGATGCGGTCAGTGATATCCTGAACGTGTTGATTGAGTGGTTTCGTCACACTCGTGTAGGTGGCTGTGATGGTATCGTACCAGAAAGGGATATCCACCGAAAAGGTCATATTGATGCTTGAGGCAACAAGTTCCTGTTTGACATCGCTCAGCAAGTCAAGATATTGAGTGATTATGCTTGAGCGATCACTATTCCACTCTGGAAGCAGATAGGGCTCGATGTCCAAGTGAATGCCAATTGGTCTGGCACTTTCCGTGATGCTTTTGGTAAAAGTTATGGTGCGTTGAACAAAACCGAGTGCAACAGGGTGGGTAGGTGTGAGTGCCCATGTGGGATCTCCAGCCAACAACTCGACTTCGATGTTGATATTACTGCCTCTAGCTATGAAATCTTCTAGCTCATCAGAGTTGTTTGGAAGAAGGCTATACGCATATAGGTAGGCGCCGCTAACGTTTTTGAGTTGGGCAAAGATAAAGAACTCGTGCTGAGCATCGCTGTCTATCACGATATCCGTGTTCCAAATCCACAATCCCCGATATGTTCCATTGATCTGCTCGGTGGTAGCCTCCTTGCCACGTGCAAGTGACCTTTTGAGAAAAGAGTCTTTTTCAGCTTTTTCTGTATGATCAACACACAAAGACCTTTCTACTCCTGACGCTGAAACCATCCCTATAGTTACAGCAAAAATAGCGTAGAAGACTATAATTAGGCTTGTCGTGAAAAGTATAAACAACGATATCCGTTTTGTCACTTGGGCTCCCTACCCCTATTGAACGTCAAGGTTGATGAAGAACCTGTCATCAACTTCGTGCCCTCCCTGATAGTAATGAACGAAGGCAATAATCAATCTGTCCCAGTTTGGTTGTATTGTCCAACTGCCAGGCACTGGTTCAGTTGAATGGGATTTGACTAGACAGGCAGTATGGCGTAGTATCGGCCTCTGTGAAACCATAATAACAGGAGGATCGCTCTATGCTACTGGCCAAAATAAACTGCCCGGAATGCAATTCTGAAAAGCTGAGTATTCATACAACCTACGCTGTGTTCATGGATAGCGAACAGCGTTACATCTATCACTGTGAAGAATGTGGAAACTTCTTCTCTGAAACAAAAAACACACCATTGGAAGGCTTGCGCACACCGTTGAGTAAAATCACCTTGGTGATTGACGCGCTCAACGATGGACTGAGCATTAACGCAACCTGTCGAACCTTCAAAGTAGCCAAGAACAGCATTTATCAATGGCAGAAGCGACTTGCTGGTGTCAAAGAAACCTTGATTCTCTATTCCTTGTGTCATCAGTTTTTACAACAATTGATCGAAGGGGATGAGTTGTACACCAAGATTGGAAAGAACAAACCGCCATACGAGTCTGAAGGATGGACTATTGTGTTGATGGACCGAGCTACACGGTTCATCTGAGAACTGAAATGTGGCGAAAAAGACCGCAGTTTCTTTGAAGCAGCAATGAAAACGCTCTGTTTGGTCATTGAACAAACAGTAGACCTTTCCCTTTTGACAGATGGTGAGCGACGTTATGGCAATCTACTGTTTGAGATTTGCCAACAATCGCTACGAACAGGTAAACCTGGTCGTCCCAAGCACGTGCTACCCAAAGGTGTCAAAGTACGTGTCAAAAACAAAGGCTCACAAACACACAAGAAGGGCCCTAAACGTTCCAAGTACCAGGTACCGCACAATGAACATCCAGAAACCAAACAGGATCTTGAAAACAAAGAGATTCACGCAAATCATGTCGAAGCATTCAACAGTTCCTTGCGGCGGCGTATGTCTTGTTACCGGCGCAAGACCAATACTTACGCCAAAAACCAACGAGCACTACAAACCAGATTGGACGCTTATTGGGTATTGTACAATTTCGTTCGACCTCACTTCACGACTAAACAAGTCCCAGCTGTTGCAATGGGTATTATCGGCCAAGGGTTTTCCTTGGAGGACATCTTTCGAATGCAGTACATTCCATCTTGAAAATTCCCATCCAACTGAACCAGTGCCCTTATGACAGCCGAGTATGGTATTCGCGCCTGGGCATTGTTACACAATTTCCGACCCTATTGTCCTCGCGCTTCCGTGGCTGATCAATACCAATCACCTGCTCACAAACTCAACGGATTTGTGTATCACGACAATTGGTTACACAATCTGCTGATTTCAGCTTCGATGGGAGGTTTTCGGCAGTGACCGTCAAAAACACTCCCACTATCACGATCTGAGCACAATTCA
>JAAEPW010000731.1 GCA_024232355.1 Chloroflexota bacterium
CCATCAGGATATGGCTAAAATCACTTTTTTGCCTTATCTCTGCCACTCAAATCAATATTTCGCTTACGACATTCTGCCTGAGCCTACTCAACATGTTTAAAAACTGTCCGAACCATTGATAAAGAGAAAAGAGACCATCGAAAACTCTCAAGAGGTGGTCTTGACCACTGATACTGTGCCAGAGAGATCGTTCAAAGCAGCATTGAAAGACGCGCAGATGCACGACACGACCCTCAAGGTGAAGGCAGTTTACCGCATCATGCACCCATATTTATAAGTACAAGGAGGAATCGTGAACAACATTCAGCAAATGAGAAAAGACCGCAAACGGTACAACCTACAGATGTTTCGCAGCGGCATCAGTACCTTCCGTGAGCTAGAAGAAATGGAAGCCAATGCTCTTGCCGATGGTGCCCTTGGCCAAAAACATAAAGAACTCGTTGCATTAGGGATCAGCATCGTGTCATCGTGTTATGGTTGAATAGAGTGCCAGGTCAGCAGTACTGCTGACCTGGGGGCCAGTCGTAGGGAGATATTAGAGGCCGCAGCAGTAGCTCAGGTTATGGGGGGAGGGAACGCCCAGTGGCCGGCCCGCTTTGTCTTTAAGGTTTTGGAAGAGTTAGATCGTTCAGCAAAAAAGTGACCCTGTGAAACATGAACAATCAAAACAATATCAAGGAGAAAGAATGACTAGTACAGAAATAGAACTACGAGCATTTGAGTATTTTCAATCAGGATTCCACTGCGCAGAATCTATTTTACTGGCAATCGTAGAAACCTATGAAAAGAATCCAAGCAGTCGGATACCAAAGGCTGCGGCAGGTTTTATGGGCGGAATCGGAGGAACACACGAAGAAGCTTGTGGAGCACTGACTGGCGGCATAATCGCCATCGGCTGTCTGTTTGGAAGAACGGATCCAGAAACAGGTGTTGAGAACATCAAAAAGTTGGCATCAGAGTACAGAAGACGATTTATCCAAGAGTTTGGCGCTACCAAGTGCCAGATCTTATTGGATGAATTCGACGGACAAAAAGATGGCCTCAAATGCAAGAGATTGACGGCCACTGCCACGGGGATACTGTCAGAACTGTTGACCACAAGAGAACAATGACGCAGATTTTCACATCAACAACCACAAGACTATCTGTTACACGAAACAGCCCCGGTGCTAATCACCGGGGCTGTTTTTTTGCATTTCTATTTACAACTGCTCGTCCGCGCTGATGGGCATCATCACCAGCCCACCGATGACCTTGGGGAAAAAGTCTGTGGACTTTTGAGGCATCTTTTCACCAGCGGCGGTACAATCCCGCACTTGCCCCATGCGTGTCGGGTTCATCACCAGCAAAAAGTTGGCCTTGCCCTGATCCACGGCATCGTATCCCATTTGTGGATCACGCAGGTACTCGATGTTTTCCTTGCGCTCGACAATTGCCTTGTCAAGCCCCAGCACCCGCTCGATGAATATTTCATGCAACACCGAGACATCAAGTAATCGCCAGTCGGAAGAACGATCCGGCAACAATTCCTCAAGCATCGCCGGGTCTTGCAACCTGATCACGGCATAATTGCCATCGTAAAAGCCAAAGCGGGGATGCGTGGGTTCTGCCTCTGCCAACGCTGCCTCCAGCGCCGGACGGTCTGCCACCGGCATCACCACAAAGTACTCTTTCGCCCGTTCCAGTGCCTCTTGGCCATTCACCTTGTCGTAAGCATAGATTTGGCGGTGAGTGGGCAGAATGACAAGTCCTGGATCCTCCATGCTCACCAACGTCACCATCCGATAGTTGAATCCGGCGTTCACAGGCGCATCGGGATACTTTTCTCGCATCTCGTCCCGATAGTTGATAGCCGTCTCATAGCGATGGTGACCATCGGCGATGATCAAATTCCGTTGGGGAGCCATTTCATCCACTACAGCCTGGATGACCTCTGGATCAGTCACGGGCCAAAATTGCTGCACTACGTCGTGCTCGAACATCTCGCGCAACTCGAACCCCGGCTGACCCTCAATGGCCGCATCCAGCAAATCGTTGATCCTGCCACCAGGATAGAGCATAAAGATGTGGCCAAAGTTGACCTCTGTAGCTCGCATCAGGTTCAGTCGATCCACCTTGGGGCCAGAGTGAGTACGCTCGTGAGGCAAAACGATGCCCTCGTCGAATCGACTCAGTTCCAGTGCGGCGACCAGTCCTTTGCGGGTCTTGGTACTACCATCAGGAAGAGTCGCAGTCTGATGAAGGACATAGAATGCCGGGGCATCTTCCTGCATCAAGATGCCTTCCTGGAGCCAGGACTCGTAATAGCCCTGCGCGCGGGTATAGACGTTGTTCTGCTCGTCATCCCCTGCCTCTTCCTTCCCCTTGATAATGCGCACAATGGTGTGTGGGCTCTGGTCGTAATATTTGTCTTGAAGTCCATGTCGCACCCGGTCGTAAGGCTGGCTGATGACGGCAGAGAGGTCGTCGGTCTTTTCCGGGTTGTAACGTACGCCTTTAAAAGGTCGAATGGTTGCCATATTTACCTCCTATGACTTTTTGCTATCGACTTGCAACTTCAATAGCAATCTGGGCCACTTCCTCTCCCACCCGCGCCTTAGCTTCCATCGTCCCGGCACCGATGTGGGGAGAGCCAATCACCTGCGGGAGGTCAACAAACCGCTTACCCCGCTCTTCTTTCTCATCCTCGTAAACGTCCAACGCTGCGCCGGACACTTTGCCGCTCTTGATGGCATCATATAACGCCACCTCATCCAGCGTGCCGCCGCGCCCACAGTTAACGATGTAGACCCCATCCTTCATCTTTCCGAACGATTCAGCGCCGACGATGTAATGAGTCTCTGGCGTGTGAGGCACGTGGAGTGAAACAAAATCAGAGCGAGCAAAGAGTTCGTCCAACGAGACTTGATCGGCATAATCTACCTCGGTAGGCGTGCGGCGATAAAACAGCACATCCATTCCCAAAGCATTCGCTTTTTGCCCCGTCAAACCACCGATACGTCCCAAGCCAATCAGTCCCAATGTCTTGCCCGACAGCTCGACGCCCTTGCTATATACTTTCTTCTCCCACTTGCCGTCCTTCATCGAAGCGGTAACCTGGGGAACCTGGCGTACCAGGGACAACAAATAACCCACAGCCAGCTCTGCCACCGAGTTGGATGAGGCGGAGGGAGTGTTGCGCACCTCGACACCTTTCGATTCAGCGTACGCCACGTCAATGTTATCCAGGCCAACGCCGCCCCGGACAATCAGTTTCAGATTGGTCGCCTTGTCGATCAAGGATTCGCGCACCTTGGTGCGGCTGCGAACGACCATTGCATCATAATCGGCGATAACCGTCTCTAGATCCTCTGGCGTGATGTCATCCCGAACGTCTACCTCGATCCCCGCCTCACGCATCGCTGCGACGGCCTGAGGAGCACTTGGGTCACAAACAATCAATTTCATCTCGATCTCCTTTTATCTCGTTTTACGCGAGTCCTAAAATGTCCTCAATTTGCCCGGTGAGCCATTTGAGGTCGTCCAATGTCAGATCACCCATGTGCGCGATGCGGAAGCATTTCTCCTTGAGGGCACCGTACCCATTAGAGAGCGTTGCCCCTCGCTTGCCCAACTCTTTATTGAGATCAGCCACACTAATACCACGCGTGTTCTCAATGTTGGTGACTGTGTATGAGAGGTACTTTTCGTCAGAGTAAAGGCCAAAGTAACGACGAGCCCAATCTTGGACATAGGCCGCCATCTCTTTGTATTTGGCCCAATGATTGTCCAACCCCACAGCAAAAATGTCGTCCAATTGAGCATTCAGTGCCTGGATCAAGCTGATGGCCGGGGTAGCCGGAGTCTGATGATTTTCGTACTTTTTATCCATCTGCGCATAGGCAAAGTAATAGCCAGGGTTTTCCACCTGTGTAGCTCGCTCCCGCGCCCGATCGCTCACTGCACAGATCGTCAATCCTGGAGGAAGAGCAAAGCACTTTTGTACACCGGCCAAGCAGACATCCAATCTCCAAGCATCAAACTCGATCTTGGTGCCAGCCATACCACTGACGGCGTCCACCAGGATCAGGACGTCGGGGTACTTTTCGCGAACGAGAGCGGCGATCTCTTTGACCGGATTCATCAGCCCGGTAGAAGTCTCATTCAATACCACAGTGATGGCATCATAGTCTCCCTTGGAGAGTGCCTCGTCCACCTTTTCGGGTGTGATGGCCTGGCCCATCGGCACCTCTATCTTGTCACAGGGAACGCCGTTGGCGGCGGTTAGTTGATGCCAGCGCTTGGAAAAAGCACCACACACCGTGTTGAGTATCCGCTTGGTGGATGCCTGGCGGATCGACCCTTCCATCAGACCAGTCGATGAGCTGGCATAAAGATAGACCCGTTGCTCAGTGTAAAGCATCTGCTGCAGCTTTGGGGTCACCGCTTCTTGCAAGGCGGCGTACTCCTTGGAACGATGGCCGAGCATCGGCGCGGCCTGAGCCTGCAGGATTTCGTCCCGCACGTGAGTCGGCCCTGGAATAAAAAGTTTCTTGTACATTACAACCTCCTGTTAGATAGTATGGGGGGAAGCTTGTCGATCTTGCACAAGATGTCAGTTTACTCCAGACACTGCAAGTTTGGGATCGATTTATCGGCTCCCCTAAACAAAAAAAGGGACACACAAACACAATTGCTGTGTGTCCTCTGTCTACTAACCTGAGAGATTCCTCCCGATAAACTGCCGGGGCTTGCCCCATCGGTGTCTGGGGACAATTCTGACCGCAACGGTCAAAATTGTCCAAAAGACTTTCCAGAGGTGCCGGTATGCGAGGTCCTACGACCTGAGAGTTTCGCTGTCGCAATCAGCCCACGCGCCAACTTGCCCCTTCGGTGCCCGCCTTCCTCAGCGGTCTCTCCCCCACATCCCATAGCATAAATACAATTTGTACTTATTCTACACCACGCGATAGCAAATGTCAATATGGGAACGGCTATACCCAAACGCACATCTTGACACCAGACTTGGAGCGGGTACAATAGATTATAGTGCGAACGATATAATTTTTTGGAGGCATCTATGTCTTTATCCAACGATTTCCTTTTTCGCGGCGATCTATCTACTCTCGATCCAGACGTTGCTCAATTGATCGATCTGGAAAAGGAACGCCAGGCCCGCAAGTTGATCATGATCCCCTCGGAGAGCAGCTCACCGTGGGCGGTGCGCGAAGCACTGGGTTCCGTGTTAATGAACATCTACGCCGAAGGTTACCCCAACCCAGAAACCCACTGGCTGGCCGAAAATGAAATCCTCGACTATGAGCATCATTTGGCCCATTACCGCCGCTACGGGGATCGACGCTATTATCGAGGCGTGGAATACGTCGATGTAATCGAATCCTTGGCCCGACGCCGCTGTGCTGAGGCATTCGCCACCAGTAGGATCAGTGCGGACCAGCTCTATGTCAACGTCCAGCCGCTATCCGGCGGCCCAGCCAACGTTGCCGTCCAACAAGCGCTGCTCAAGCCTGGCGACACCATTATGGGTATGGCATTGCACCACGGCGGCCACCTGACCCACGGCAGCCCAGTCAATTTATCGGGCCGACTCTACAACGTCGTTTCCTATCAAGTGGACGAGCAGACGGAATTGCTCGACTATGACGAAATTGAGGAAATGGCGCTGGAACATCGACCCAAGTTAATCATTGCCGGTTACACCTCTTATCCACGTCTTCCCAACTGGGCCAAGTTCCGCCAGATTGCCGATCGAGTTGGCGCTTATCTCTTAGCCGACATCGCCCATGTGGCCGGTATGGTCATCGCCGGGGCATACCCCAGCCCACTGGGATATGCCGACGTGATATCCTTTACCACCCACAAGACGCTCTGTGGTCCGCGGGGAGCCTGCATCATTACTACAGATTCCATACTAGCGCAACGGATTGATCGCGCCGTTTTCCCCGGTCTCCAGGGAGGGCCTCACGTCAACAAATTTGCGGCGATGGCTGTTGCCTTTCGTCTAGCACAGACCGAACAGTTTCACACCTTGCAGCACCAAGTTGTGACTAACGCTCAAGCCCTCGCCCAAGCATTGACCGACAACGACTTGCGCGTTCCTTGTGGCGGCACCGATACCCATCTATTGCTTCTTGATTGCAAGACCATAAAGGGACGCGATGGCACCCCTTTGATGGGCGATGTCACGGCGGCAATTCTCGACTTGATCGGCATCGTCGTCAACAAAAATACGATCCCTGGCGACAAGACCGCCGCCTATCCAAGTGGTATTCGCTTGGGTACACCGTGGATTACTCAACGGGGTATGGGCGAACCCGAAATGGAGAAAATTGCCAAGATCATTGCCGACGCGATGAAGGCCACCGAACCCCTCATCTACAAAGGTGTGCGTGGACTAGTCTACCGAGGCAAAATAGACTTTGACGTACTGGGCAAGTTGCGCCTTCAAGTGGCAGAACTGGCCGAACAAGCCGGAATTGACTTTGAACCTCTACACAGCGGTTATCCCCACCACTATATAGTGCCAGAGCCCGACCATGAAGAAAAAGAACAATACCGTCAAATCGAGATCGAGGGTAATCTGGCCGCGACCTTTGTCGAGCAGATCACGCCCGCTAACCTCGCTTATCTCAAACAAGGGAACTGGCAACCAATGACGATGCTGGAACGAGATGGGAAAGTGATGAGCCTGGCCCTCATCCAACGTCCCAGTTTTGGCCACTATCGTTACCGAATCGTCGTGCCAGCAAACCGGGCGTGGAGAGTCATAGCCTGGCTGCGCGATCTTGCCGATGGATTCGTACGTTTCGATGACGCTGACCCGTGGGCCAAACTGCCCGGGCCAGTCGTTGTACGAGACATGGGAACGTTCGATGAAGCCATCCCTGAACTGCAAACTCTGGAACAGGACACGTTCACCCCGCCATTTTCCTACAAGCCCTATTTCATTGGCCTCTCGGCATCCGACTATGCCGACCCTACAGGAGAGCCACTTCCGCACTTTGAGTGGCAGGGGACAGAGCGATCATCCCCGCGTCGCACGCCCCTATTCAACTGGCACACAAAGCATGGGGCAAAGATGGCCCCCTTTGCCGGGTGGGAGATGCCGCTCTGGTACACCTCTATCAGTGACGAACATCGGGCCGTGCGGGGCGCTGCGGGTCTCTTTGACGTCTCTCATATGGGGATATTCGAAGTAAGCGGCCCCCATGCCTCGTACTTTCTCAATTTGGTCACCTCGAACGACACCAATGCCCTCCGGCCTGGAGAATCACAATACGCCTACCTGTTGACACCCGATGGCCGTGTGATAGACGACCTGATGGTCTATATGCTCAGTCCATCCCGCTATCTCGTGGTAGTCAACGCTGTCAACAAAGACAAGGACTGGGTATGGCTATGTGCGGTGAACGAACGAGAAGTGCTGATAGATAACGCGCGACCTTGGGCGCGAACCAGCTTTCAAGCCGGATTACGAGACCTACACGATCCTCACGAGAGCTACGCTTGGCTGGCCGACGTTGCTCTCCAAGGACCGCGCTCACGAGATATTTTGCTTGCCCTCCTCGATAAAGCGCCTTATTCTGGCGCCGTCCCCGAAATTCGAAGCAAGTTATTGACCCTAAAGCGCACCGAGGTGACAGAAGTGCAAATCCCATCCAGCCGCGCGCCGGGTGGCATTTTCAACCTGATCGTTGCCCGTACCGGTTACACGGGTGAGCGAATGGGGTTCGAGATTTTCGTCCACCCTGACGTAATGGAACTGCTGTGGGAACAATTGCTAGAGGTCGGTGCACCCTTTGGCCTGCGCCCCATCGGGCTGGGTGCACGTGACAGCTTGAGAGTCGAGGCCGGATTGCCGCTCTATGGCCACGAACTAGCAGGGCCGCTCGACCTACGCCCTGATGACGCGGGTTTCAGGAGTTATGTCAAAGTGCATAAACCTTTCTTTGTTGGACGACAAGCCTATATTGAACACACCCGCGAGCGCAAAATGATCGTAGCTCGCTTCCGCATCAATGAAAAGGGTGTGCGCATGCCAAAGCAGGGAGACGTGGTGACCGAGAGTCGTGGGCGGATCGTCGGCCAGATAACTTCGTGCGCGATGGACACGGAGGGTTACTTGGTCGGACAGGCCCATCTCAACCAACGCCACGCCAAGGTAGGCGCAGAGATCAACATTGTCCCTCATCCCACCCGAGAGTCGTGGGAAAAGCCCTACGAAGAACTAGAGATTGGCGACCGGCTGGTGATGCACAATGAAGCAACAGTAGTGAGTCGCTTTATGAAAAAAACAAGGGGAAAAACGAAACGTAAATAACGCACACGATAGCGCTTGGGCGGGTTTGTTCAGATTGTTCAACCAACAGGAGGTATATTATGGAAATCCATCTGATAGACGCGTTCAAGATATGCTTGGCGATTCTCGTAGGGGGTCTTATTGGTGCCGAACGCGAGTTCCGCGACAAGGCCGCCGGTTTCCGCACCATCATCTTTATCTGTGTCGGCTCGGCGCTCTTTACGATCTTTTCGAGCAAGATCGGTGGTGCTGGAGATCCAGTTCGCATCGCCGCGAACATTGTCAGTGGTGTCGGCTTTCTCGGCGCGGGCGCCATTATGCGCGGCGAAGGCCAGGTCATAGGATTGACGACGGCAGCCACCGTCTGGCTCGCCGCTGCATTGGGTATGGGAATTGGCGGAGGATATTACTTGATTGCCATCGCGGCCGCTGTTGCTATCCTGGTCGTCCTCTGGCTTTTCCCGATAGTCGAGGGATGGATAGATAACGCTCGCGAGACCCGAACATACCAGATCATCACCCCGATAGGCTTTGGAAAGTTTGCCCAATTGGAAGGTACATTTGTCCAATGCAGCCTGCGCGCCAAGGGACACAGACACAAGCGCGGTGACGATATGGTCTCCACTTGGATAGTATCAGGCTCACCCAAAAATCACGTTCGGCTGACAGAGAGACTCTTTGACGACCCAGACGTGAAGGAATTCATCTTTTAGAGGCACCAATGCGCTACAAAGTACAACCAGAGGACTTTGACGTCGAGGAGCAAACTCGGCTTTCTTTTGTGCCCCAAGGCTCCTTTGCCGTCTATCGCGTGCGCAAGCAGGGCGTAACGACAATGAGTGTGCAAGCTCAGATGGCACGAGCGCTGAACGTGCCACAGTCTAACGTCATTTTCCCGGCGCTCAAAGACAAGGATGCCATCACCACACAACATGCTGCTGTGCGCGGCACTGGCCCAACCCAGTTGACGGGCAACGGGTACCGAGCCGAGTTTCTGGGTCGTATCCCACGACCTCTCTCCCCCGCCGATATCGTCGCCAATCGTTTCACAATCGTGCTGCGGGACTTGTCAGAGGAAGAAACGGAGCATATCCAGAAACGATTGCCTCAGATGGACCGATTCGGCCTGCCCAACTATTTTGACCAGCAACGCTTTGGCTCCCTTGCACCCGGTCAAGATCACATCGGCAAACGCATCCTACGCCGGGATACCGAGGGTGCGCTGCGTGCCTATCTCACCCTCCCCTTTGTCGGCGACCCGCGCCCGGTGCGCAAGTTCAAAACTTTTGCCGCCAACCACTGGAAAGATTGGGATGCCCTCTTTGACGCGGCCCCTCGCCCTTCCAACTATCGCTCCGTTCTCACCTACCTGCGCGACCATCCGTATCCGACCGAGACTGAATCTCGCAAGGCCCTCAACCTAATCACGCGGCGGCTCCTTAGCATCTATCTGTCCGCCTACCAATCTTTGCTGTGGAATCGCATTGCCGCCCGGCAGTTAGTGGAGCGGCTGGAAAAAATATCAACCCACGTAGAAATCGCGGATGAGCAACTCCCCCTCTACCACGAGATGCCCGCACACTTGGAGCACGGTCTCAACCTGACCATCTCACTGCCCAACCACCGCGCCGTGTATGCCGATCCCGACTTGGCAACAATCGTCGCCCACGTCTTGGCCGAAGAAGGATTAGCTCTGAATGACCTCAAAGCACGCATTCTGAAAAAGGCCTATCTGTCCAAAGGAAAACGCGCGTTATTGCTCCTTCCCCAAAACACATTCATCTCACCGCCAGAACCCGACGACCGCTTCCCCGGACGCAACAAACTGACGTTCGCATTTACCCTTCCACGAGGCAGCTATGCGACATTGGTAGTCAAAGTACTGTTACTTTGACCAAAATCCGAAAATCCTGCCGATCCGTGTTCTCCCCCCCCACGAGAGCCACAACCACCGGCGCAGCCGCCACCATGCCTGAACGGCTCGCATCCGGTCAGATCCATCCAGCGTGCGTGGACTGTAACTCGCCCACACGTACAAACTGACCAACAACTGTGCATCTTGAATAGCGGAGGATACCGCCCCACCCCGTCGCATATCCTGTGCTCGGTCTGCCATCCACCCTTTCAGCGACAGAACAAATTCATAGGGCGTGTCTCCCGACTGGATTGGCACGGCCATCCATCGCCCATAGTGCCACAATCGCCCGTACAGCGTTGCCACAGTTATTGTCGGTTCTTGATGGCGCAGCCGCCAATTATCGATCTCCGTCCACCCCATACCTCCCAACACCAACAGCACCAACCCCGCCAATATACCTCGTCCCCAAAGCCAGCTTGATGCCCCCCAGCCGGTACCCACCGGTTCCAGCATCCCCTCCGGCTCAGACCACTCGATCGGCACCATTTTAGCCGGACGATTGACGAGCGGATGACTGCTGGTCGGCTCGAACTCTATCCACCCATAGCCAGGAAAATAAACTTGAACCCAGGCATGGGCCTGATCGGCAGTGACGATGTAACGTGCATTCTCGGCGTCGTACGCGCCAGAGGCATAGCCAACCGCCAGCCGTGCTGGCAAGCCCGCCGCCCGTGCCAGCACTACCATCGCTGAGGCGAAATAGTCGCAATACCCCTCTTGCAAGTCAAAGAGAAAGTAATCCACAACGTCCCGGTTCTGCGGCGGCATAGGGACGTCTAGGTTGTAGGAAAAGGTCCGCAAGTAGGTCTCGATAGCGCGCGCCCGGTCGTACGGAGTCGGCTCGGTAGCCGTCAGATCGCGCGCCAGCGATAGCACCCGCAGGGGGACAGTATCAGGCAGAAACAGGTAACGCGATTCTATCCACTCGGGGTAATCGCTCCCGGCAGCCAGCAATTGATCCTCGCTCACAACAGGCACCAACGAGTCAGCCCGGTAAACGTTCGCTCGCCGGGTGTCGATCATCGCGCCAAAAGCATCACTGGGGGGACGCCAAGCAACACTATAATCTCTGTCGACCGCCAGCAGCGTGCCTGCTACATGAACCAAACCTTCCACATTGCCCCGGATATCTACCTCTTGCCGCACCACTCGATGAAAAGGCACAGTCGTCGAGATAACGGCCTGGCCCGCATCGTATTCCGTCACTGACGTCTTGCCCGTGAACCAACCGTAACTGAAATAGCGATCATAGGTGATGCTTTGCCAATAATAATGAGGCGGTGAATCAGATGGCGAATCACTGGTAGTGATGACCAGCATCACGCGTCCCGACAATTCTGGGCCAGTTCCAATCAAATGACGGCGAGGTAACCAACCAATGCGGGCTGTGTCAAAAATACTCTCTTCTGCCGGAGCGGACCGCTGTTCCATCCCCAACGATTCAGCAACCGCGCTGCCTCCACTTTGTTGCTCCTCACTGGACCTGCCCCTAAATTTGATAATTTGTTGCATCGAGATAGACGATCCCCACGTGGCCGCGATCATCAGCATCAACGACAAAAGAGCAGCCTGTAGAGCCAGATCTCGCCAGATATCACGGGAGAATTTGATCTCGGACACCCGCCAGCGATGCTCACGGGCATCGTGTCGCACCAGTGGCATCAGCAGCAATGTCACACCTAGCGGCAGCAACAAGCTGAGAGAGCTGGCTCGCACATATTTGAGGGTAGCGACCAGCAGGGCAATAGCGGGAACCAGAGCAGGCAGTGGTTGGTGACGACGCACCTTCCAACCGGCCCACGCAGCCACGATCCACGCAGCGCCCCCCCACACTAATGCCACCGCTACAGGGTCAAAAACCGCATTACCAGACGTCAGTGCCCCCAGCCAATCGCTCCAACGGGCGAAAAGGGTCTCTACACCAACTCGCAGTTCAATCAAGGCTAGAAAGAACGGTGACCAATCTGGCGGCGAGCCACGCAAAAGCCAACGCCAGATATCCCAGTATAAAGCAAGCAGCCCCTTGAACATTGTCGCCAGGTATCTGTCCAGTCGCCCGACGCGTGTGAGGACCACGACGACGCCCAACACGCAAATTACTATTCCCACCAACCAGTCCGGCAGCCGCGAGGCAGCCAACACCCATCCGGTCAGCGCGCCTGCCGTCAGCATGGCCAATATCAACAGGACATCTATATCTCGAACAGCTTCAGCCAACCCAAACGCCACGCTGACCAATGCCACCCACAACAGAAACAAGAGAAACAACCCGCGTCGCGTGCTCTTGGACACCTCTCGTTCAGACGAGTGAGGAGCACTGCCATTCATCACGCTGCCGTTCACGATGACAACACCCGCCATAATGCGTCAGGGCGCTGGCGAAACGACACCGATCTCCCGGTGCCAGCAACCATCCTCTCCCAAATCTCACGCTGCTCTGCCCTGGTTTCGGGCCGGTCGAGCAGGTCGCGTGTGATGACATAGTGCGCCACGCCTAAATCGGTCAGCGCTGCCCGAACAGCTCTCTGATCACCAGCTCCACCGAAAGAGACAGAATCCAGCAGCAGTACGGTCGGAATGGCGCCACGCCGCAGGAGGGGCACGAGCGCCTCGATCCAGGCAGTATCGTTGGATGGTGTGATGACCACAATGCTGGCCGAGTGTCCAAGCGCAGATCCGACCCGCGCCAGTAACTCGGCCAGGGGGCACGACCCAAGAGAGAGCAGAGCCAGTGTGCGCAGGATTTCCCACCGCTGGGCCTCGCCCTCTCGCGGCGGAAGCCAGGCCAATTGTTCGCCATGCGCCGCCAATCCTACTGCCCACCCCGACCGCAGGCCCCGGTCGGCCAGCGATGCGGTCAAGATAACGCCATGCTCTTCAGTGGCATCCTGACCATCCCCCACTTGGACGGATTGGTCCATATCCAAGAGTATCCAACGGTCGCTGGCAGGTGTGCCGTCGAAAAGCCGCACAAATAACGCATCACGACGAGCCGAGGTGGGCCAATGAATCCACCGAAAGCTATCGCCGTGAACGTGCTCCCGCACACCAGCGGCACTGACAGTACGTTCAAGCGCGTTGGGGCGAGGATGCCCCACGCCCGTCCGTCCACCCGGCGACACCTCGATGGTTGGTAGAGGCACAATAGGCGGCAAAACCATCAAAGGCAAGGTCGCATCGTAATTCAGTGTGACGGTGTAAAGTCCAAAGGGGTCGCTCGTGCGCAGGGTGGTTGGCCCGAGGGTAAAAAGTCCACGCCGGGTGCAAGCTGCCTCTGTGTGCCACCGGACAGAGCGTTTGCTGTTTACGCGGGTTCCCCGCCCAGCCCGATAGTCAGGCAAGGTAGAGTAATCCATAACCTCGGCCCACAGGGCATGTGCCCAACCATCGTTTGTGAGCGTAAAGCGCTCGACCATTTCATCGCCCACTTGCGCCCAGCCAAACCGCATCTCGCGTACCAGGTGCAACCCGCGTGATAGCGACCGCGCCCACAAATAGCTGATCAACCACATTCCACTCAACCCGACCAAGAGGATGCGCCAGCCCCGGTAGGGGGCAACCAATTGCAATACCAGCAGCAAACCGACCAAGATAGGCAAGAGCCACGTGCCAAGCCGCAGTTGAGACTTGGGTTGTTTGTTCATTGGTTAGCCTCGGTTCTTTTTTTGATGAGTCAAGCCGCGCGCCACAGTACATCTCCACGCATAACACGCTTGAGCAATTGGTACATGGCCCACGCTTCCCAGGCAAAAGGTGGAAAGCCCAACAATCCCAGCATCGGCATACGAAAATAGTAAACGCCAAAATCGAGCGGCCAGGGCACCGTGTACCGCCAGCCCGCCGCGGCCCAATAGTTCCAAAACTCGCGCAGAAATCCGGTGATCATCCCGGCTGCCAGTAAGTGCAGAGCAGGATGTGGAGCGCCCTGCGCCCACTCGGCCCGCGGCGAGTCTCTACCCAGTTGCATATTGTAACCGAAAGCCATCGTCGTCCTCGCAATCACGCGAGATGTCCGCCAGGGAAAAAACTTTCAAGGATGATAGGTCAGCGTGGGCAATTCGGACAAGTCGACTTTGAGAAATGTTAGGACACTGATGCCACAGATAAACAAACATCTGTGGCAATCTGTGTTCTGAAAAGTATTCGGTAGCGAATGCTTTTTGGTCACTCTCGTTGGCCAAAAATCTTGATCAGTGTCTTGGCCAAGCAAAAGATGCTCCAACCGGCCAGCAACGAACCGGCTATTGCCAGTTTTTGTTCGTCAACGATGGGCTCCACCCGAACTCCCTCCGGTGTCACTTGAACGACGGCAAAGGGGCGGGCCTGCACGGCCGCACCACCACTGCCACCAACTCCTTCAGCAAATTCTCCCAAATCCTCCCCCATATCACTCTCAATCTCATCCGTCATTCCATACCCAACCCCCATCCCAAAGCCATACGCGACTTTGGCAACAGGGATGACGGTACATTCATCGACGATCACAGGCGCACCAAATATAGCGTTGACATTTGCGTTGTCTTGCAATTCGGCAACAGAATCGAGCAGTCCTTGAACTGGATTCATTGATCTTCTCCTTTGTTTTACTCTACTACTATCTCACTTGCGCACCAGGCGCACAGCCAACAACAGCAGCATTGGGATGATGAATGCTGCCAGTAACAGCCCACTGAGCCATTGAGTTGTCGTATCCTGGATGGGAATGCGGCGTTCCCTTCCATTTCTCCGCTCTAGGATTGCGACGGGATGCATATGTACAAATCCCCAACCTTGTCCACTCAACTGGCGGGAACCGACAACGGCTTGGCGCCGCGCATAGGTTGTCACACGTACCAAGGGCACCAATTCGCGCTCGCCGACATGGATCGGCTCCCCTTTGATGATTTTAGTCACTAGTGGATTTTGTCTCTCAACATCCTGTTCGTTCATAAATCCTCCTATCATTCGGCCGCATTTTCGCCCTCAGCGGCCAGCAATTTTTCCAACAATGCTTGTTCATCCTCTCTCGTGCTCACCTTACCATCCAGACGGGCGTCGAGCAGTGCGTTTAACAATCGCCCAAAGAGGGGGCCAGGGTTGAGCCCCATTGCTTTTAGATCGTTACCGCTCAATTCGATCTCCGCCAATCGCCATTCCGTCTGATACCGCAGCAGCCGTCTCTGAAGCCGCTTGCGATCTGTAGCGATCCAGGCCACAGACAAGACGCGCGATGGATACGGATGCAGTAAACGGTAAACGGCGCTGGGGCGGCGCGCTCTTCCCAGTTGCGGCAATACCTCTTTCAGATTGGACAATAAGCGCATATCCTCGGCATCGTCACGTCTCACTTTTAGACGTACAATCAGCTTTTCCAACTCTTCACTGTTAAGACGGTATGCCAACAGGGCTAGGTGCAGATACACGTTATCATGAGGTTGCATGTTCCAGACCGCCATATTCCAGACTTCGTTTTGAGGTTTGGACCCAATGCTCAAGCCGAGGATTTCGGTCCGAGCCGCTTCAGACTTGAATTCCTCGCGGAGAACGCGATACTTGGCTTGCAACCATCGGTCGCAACGCAGGCCGGAGTGGATGAGGCGCAACCCTCCTAGTTCCTCCAAACGGTGTAACGCACGTTCTGGCTCAGCTTCGCGAAAGATCAACTCGAATTCGTGGCGAACGCGGTCGCCACTGACTCGTTTCAATAGTGGCAGCGCGTCAGAGATTAGTTCTTCACTGCGAGGGTCAAGATGAAAGTCCATCCGACTCTCCAGCCGCGCCGCCCGCAGCATACGGGTAGGATCGTCCACAAAGCTAAGGCTGTGCAGCACGCGGATGACGCCATTGCGCAGGTCAGTCTCACCGCCGTAAAAATCCAAGAGTTCTCCCCAATGATCGGGATCGAGACGGATCGCCAGGGTATTGATGGTGAAATCGCGCCGATGAAGGTCTTGAGTAATCGAGCTGCGCTCTATCTGCGGCAGGGCAGTCGGGTACGTGTAAAATTCAGTGCGCGCAGTGGCAAAATCCACACTGAGCGGCAGTCCATTGCCCAAATCCACGCCTTTAGGAACGGAACCTATCACTTGTCGCCAGACATCCTGTGAAAGAAGCCATTTGGCGGTACGGAAGCGCTTGTGGGCACGCACCCGCCCACCTAGGTCGTCGGCCAGCCGCCGCGCCAGCGCAATCGCGTCTCCTTCGATGACCATATCTACGTCCACGATGGATTGGTCTAGCAACAAGTCACGCACCAACCCGCCAACAAAGTAAGGAACGACACCCATTCCAAAAGCTTTTTGCGAGATACGGCGCACCAAGGCCAGAAGCGGCTCGGCAAGCGCTTTTTCCAGCATGGCAGAGACTTTACTACAACGAGGCGGGGCGGGGGGAGTGCCCCATAACGTGATCAGGTCGGTACGCGTGACTACCCCAACGATACGACCATCCTCAACAACCGGAATTTGACCCCAGCCGTTTTCGATCATCAATTGCTGAAGGTGCACTATCGGGTCACTGCTGCCGACGGTGATATTGCCGGCATTCATCACTTGAGTTACGGGAGCATCGGCCATCTCGTGTTGCAATGCCTGATCCACAGCCCGACGGGTCAATAGTCCAAGCACACGCCCCTCCGCAACGACCGGATATCCCTCGTGGCCGGTGCGCCGCATACGCTCGGCGGCATCGGTGATTTTGTCGTCAGGAGAAAGCACCTGTACGCCTCGGGACATCACCTGAGCCACAGTGACCGTGGGTTGCACGATCCCAGGCAACAAGTTGAGCAGTTTGTCATACACTGTTTGCAGCGAGCGCGTGCGAATGAGTGCTGCGGCTGCACGCGTGTGCCCTCCGCCATCGAACTGTTTTGCGATCGCCGAGACATCAATATCATCAGTAGTGCTGCGGGCAACGAGTTGGATGCGCCTATCGAGTCCAACAAGTACGAATAGTGCCGATGGCTCTAACAATTCACGTAGTTTGTGGGCCAGAGTCGAGATCTCGTCCGAGAACCCCAACGCCTCAGCCTGGGCGATGATGATGGTATGGCCCTTGATCTTGTGGGTCTTGCTTTGCTCTTGCAACAAGTCATAGAGTTCGCTCTGCTCAGGTGTCAAGGGATGGTGAAGAAACTCATTGACGACAGAGAGACGCGCACCCTGTTCCATCAACCAAGCCGCCGCGCGCAAATCACGGGTGGTCGTCGATTGATACAAGAGAGAGCCGGTATCCTCATAGATGCCCAGTAGCAGCAACGTGGCTTCGATACTGGTCAATGCAAGCGCGCGTGCTGAAATCTCCTCGACCAGCAACGTCGTCGTTGCCCCCGTTGGCTCACCGGAAAAAGTCCAGGTAGGAGGTAGCTCGCGATCGAGGGGGTGGTGGTCAATGATGTATACCTGCAAATCACGCCCCATCCCCTTGAGCGTGGTCAAGCTCTGCGTGTCCACCAGGGTTGCGTGCGTGATCTTGCGGCGGCGGGGGAGATCATCGGGTTCAATAAAAGCAAGCTCAGCACCATAGAGCGCCAGAAAAGCACGACCGTTGCGGTTGACACGGCGGGGCAGTACGGGTGTGGCATCCAAGAACAACTTGCTCGCTCCTAGCAGGCTGGCAACCGCGTCAAAATCTGCGTTCTCGTGGGTTAAGATAACTTTCATCACTAATCAATCTCGGACGTCATTACATATTTGCCTCTATTATACTCGTCGGTCGCAGTCATACAAATGCACAATCCACGCTGATTTCAGTACAGATTATAGACTCCCCTGCCAGGTGGTCAAGTGGGGTTTCCGGTTGACCAAAGAGCAAGAAAGGCTATAATTCGTACATCACAATTTGGGAGACATAAATGAAAATCATTGATTTGCGCAGCGATACCGTGACCCATCCAACACCAGAAATGCGGGAGGCCATGTACCGTGCAGAGGTAGGCGACGATGTCTTTGGAGATGACCCCACCGTCAACCGGCTGGAAGAGATGACGGCAGAGCGGTTGGGCAAGAAGGCAGCGTTGTTCGTGGCCAGCGGCACGATGGGGAATCTAGTTGCACTCCTCACCCACTGTGGACGAGGCGACGAGGCAATCGTCGGAAACCGCAGCCACATGTATCTCTATGAACAGGGAGGAATGGCCGCATTGGGAGGCGTTACACCCTGGTCCCTCCCCAACCAGCCCGATGGCACGCTCAAATTGGAAGACATTGAGGGGGCAATCCGGGGAGATAACGTTCACTTTCCTCGCACGCGACTGATTTGCCTAGAAAATACACACAATATGTGCGACGGCATACCACTCACACTAGAATATATGACACAGGTTGCACAGTTGGCCCACGACCACGGCTTGCAGATCCACTTGGATGGCGCGCGAGTCTTTAATGCGGCAGCGGCACTGGGAGTAAACGTACGAGATGTCGTACGAGAAGTGGACTCGGTGATGTTTTGTCTTTCCAAAGGATTATGTGCGCCAGTGGGATCGCTCTTGTGCGGCGATGCCGACTTTATCGCCGAGGCAAGACGCGCTCGAAAAGTTGTTGGCGGTGGTATGCGGCAGGCAGGAATATTGGCAGCAGCCGGTATCATTGCTCTAGAGCAAATAGCAGATCGAATGGACGAGGATCACCGCCGAGCAAAGCAACTGGCCAAAGGGCTAGCAGAAATACCCGGTGTAGAGGTTTCTCCCACGATATCAAACATCCTTTACTTTGGGCTGACAGATGAGGTATCCAAAACTCAAGAGGACATAGTAGAGGCACTGGCGGGACAAGGAGTGCGGGTATTAGGTCGGATAGATGGTCGCATTCGGGCAGTCACACACTATTGGATTAGCGACGAGGACATTCAAACAACTATTGAAGCGGTGCAATCGGCAATATAGTCACCAGATTGTTCTCAAAAAGCATATGTTTTCTAGTTTATGCAAAGTATGCTATAATCTTGCCCAGAGAGAACAAGACTCTACTGAAAAAAGATCATCCCCCTACACTCAATGGGAGGAGAATAGGGAGCAAAAGGTATCATTTTTGGGGCGTTGACCCAAAAATTCGCTGTTTTTAGGGCCAAAATGGGACACTGGCTCTATTTTTTCGCCGAGTTTAATTTTTTTAGACGAATCATATAGGGAAAGGATACGTTGTGATGCAAACCCGAGTTGACGAATTCCTTCATTACATAGTAGTAAAAAAAGGTTGCTCGGAACACACTGTCGCAGCTTATCGGAATGATCTTGTTCAACTTTTAGCCTATTTAGCGAACGAGAACATTTCTTCCTGCCACGATGTGGACCGGGCCCAAATTCTCAAATATGTTCAATACCTGAAGGAGCGCGGGTATGCATCTTCGACCGTAGCCCGCAAGCTGGCGACCGTCAAATCGTTCTTTCATTTTCTGGCTGCCGATAACGTATTGAAAAAAGATCCTACGATTGCAGTAGATTTTCCCATAGTAGACAAGCACTTGCCCCTCCCCCTAAGCCCAAAGGAGATGGCCCGCTTGTTATCCGAACCAACCAAATTGAATACGCCGAAAGGATTACGAGATCAAGCCTTGCTAGAGCTACTGTACGCGACCGGTATGCGGGCCAGTGAGATCATCGGGCTCGAAACAGATGCCATAGACCTGAAATCTGAAACCGTACGCTGTCCGGGAAAGGGAAAAAAAGAACGTCTCCTGCCATTACATAAACGGGCATGCGAGACTATCAGTGTTTATCTTGAGTACGGCCGTACCAAGTTGATGCGCGGTCGAAATGAAACGACATTGTTTCTCAGTCGTTTGGGGCGGCCTCTGACCCGGCAGGGATTGTGGCTGATCGTCAAGCAATATGCCGCAGACGCAGGCATTGCGCGCAAGGTCACTCCTCACACATTTCGTCACTCTTTCGCCACCCACCTACTCGACGGAGGTGCCGAGCTACGCGAGGTTCAACAGTTGATGGGTCACACCAATATCACCAGTACTCAAATCTATACCAAAGTCTCCACCAAGCACAAGCAGGAGACTCACGACGAGGCCTAACCCCGAGCATAACGGCGATTTTCCCAAGTTATCGAACGAGAGGAAAACCATCATGTCTGAATTCTTTGCACGATCACATTTCGAAACCGCCGCCGCTGCAATACGCAAGTTGACCCAGCTTGAACCCAAGGTTGGCCTAATTCTCGGCTCTGGTCTTAACCCATTGGCCAAAGCTATCGAGAACAGTATTACAATTCCCTATGGCGAAATCCCTCACTTTTCCATTGCAACTGTAAAGGGACACATTGGGCAATTGATCGTGGGCCAGTTGGAAGGACAGAGCATAATAGTGATGCAAGGACGAGCCCACTACTATGAGGGCTATTCGATGGACGAGATTGTCTTTCCCATACGCGTGATGCAAGTCTTGGGAATCGAAAGCTTGATCATCACCAACGCAGCCGGAGGTCTCAACCCAGATTTTGCATCAGGAGACGTAATGCTCATCAACGATCACATCAACTTGATCGGAATGTGTGGCTTGAACCCATTACGTGGCCCCAATCTTGACGAATTCGGACCACGCTTTCCAGACATGTCAGAGCCGTATGACGCTCATTTACGCACACTTGCCAAGCAAGTGGCGGCAAAGGCCAATGTTCCGCTACGAGAAGGAGTGTACATCTGTCTATCCGGCCCTACTTTCGAGACCCGAGCTGACTTGCGGTTTCTGCGCTTGATTGGGGCAGACGCTGTGGGTATGTCAACTGTACCCGAGACCACCGTGGCCCGACACGGCGGTACGCGAGTGTTGGGGCTTTCTGGCATCAGCAACGTTGCACTGCCAGAAAATTCCTCACCAGTAGAGACGACTCACAAAGAGGTACTAGAAACTGGTCAGGTACTAGTACCACGGCTGGAAACCATCATTCGTGGAGTGTTAAGAACACTATGACGATTCTCCTTCAATGGCTGGTAGAGCATGCCTGGATTTTCTATGCTTTATGCGTCATCGGTATTATCCCTTATGCAGCACGCGCGTTAGCCGCGCAGAGGGAACAAAGACTTGCCATGTTCACGCTTGAGCGAGAGACTGCCACAGCACAAATCATACAGGCGTGGACGATGGTATTTGTCTTTATTGCCATTGGAGTAGCCATTTTCGCCGGTACCACCTTTGTTCTACCAAACTTGTCCTCCGATAATTCGGGAGAAACTCGTACTCCAACCCCCACACCATCTTCCGGCATAGTACCTCCAACCCTCAGCAGCACATCCACTCCTAGCCCTACCCTCACAGCCGTGGAGCCAACTACCACCTCGATAGACATACCAGTTGTCCCGCCTCCGGCGGAACCAGCCGAGCCAACCGAGCCTTCCACTCCAACGCCAACCAATGTGCCAGTGTCGACCATCTCAGGCGGGGTAAATGTTCGTTTTGGCGACTTTGCAGAACTGACCAGTTATAGCCTGCCGGCTGCCGAGTTTAGCGTAGGACAGTCTATGCCGCTTACTATTTACTGGCAAGGGTTGGTGGGAACTAGTCCACTGGATTATTGGGTGTTTACCCATCTTATGACGGAGGATGGACGCCTTATTGCACAGCACGATGGCGTTCCCGCTGGGGGGACCCGTCCTACCAGTGGCTGGAGCACTGGCGAGACTATTATAGACCTCCACTCACTGGTTTTCCAGGATACTACTTATACCGGGCCAGCGAGAATCTCGATTGGTCTATATGATCCATCGGTTGGACGAGTACTAACTCAATCTGGTGTCGACCACGTTGTTTTACCAGTTGTAATCACTATCCTGCCCTGAAAAGCGTTATTCAGAGAACAATTCGAAACAAATTCGGGCATTGTTTTATAGGACAGTCTGACAAAATAGGGATCCGTTTACACTTTTGGGTGTAAAAAGTGATAATCAGCCAAGTACGGGCAAGCGACAATGACTTGGGGGCAGATCTACCAGTAAGGACGATAATCGCGTTTCCAACCAGTCGAGATAGAGCAAGAGACAGCTTTTGTGATTCTTTAATCGCTCACTCATCTTGACCACGTCAGGATGATTCAATTGCGCCACCCCTGCAATAACCTCGTCCAACAGCCACCCGTTGATCTCTCAATCGCGTATCGTGCTACTATGTAGATCGACAATCTCAAATGCGTCGCTGACTCGCAAGATGTACTCTTCAAAGCTGTCGTGCAGTTTTGCTTGATCGAGTGATTCGGTCTCTGCTTGGCCCAAACTCTCTTGGGTTTCTAGTGTGTTCTCCTTTTGGTGTTTAGCCTCTACCTTGTATTCCATAGTGGAGACATGATAAACACTGTTTTCCAACTTGCGCCGCAGGGTTTGCATATCTCGCTAATTTAAAAGATAGATGTTGACTTTATTGAAAAATATGGTATAATGATTTTGTATTTGTGGGTCGCAGAATAAAAAGGGCGATCAAATAACAAACTGGTCAGTGTCACAAAGTTTTCGCAATTTCCACAGCGATTTTCAAGTGGAATAACCACTGTGAAAAGGTATCACGTTTCAGATATTTTGAGGCAAATACAAGGCAAAAATACCTTCAAAATGCGGTTTAGGTGAGATTTTATTCCCTACACCTCGCAGACTATGAATTTGCGAAAAACTAAAAACACTAACTAAACTGTAAAATCATCACACACAATCACCTATGAAGGTGCAAAATTGCATAACCAAGATGTGAATTTCCTGAATGCCATTCGGATGGCTATGGACGCGGAACAAAAGGCAACAACTTTTTATAACGACGCTGTCCCAAAGACGACTAACCCACTGGCCCGGAAGCTTTTTGGGCAACTGGCCAACTTTGAACACTATCACTATACCAAACTGGCAGACTTGGAAAAGTCTCTCTGTGAGAATAATGCTTGCATTATGTACGAGAACCGAGAACTGGATTTTCCGGTTCCTGACGAGGTTGAACAAATCAAACAAGCCGACACTACGAGTGCAATGGGAATCATCACGATGGCTATGGAGATCAAAAGCAAGGCCAAAGAAAAATACACTGCCCTAGCCGAGCAAACCACCGATCCAGATGGGCAAGACATGCTCAAAAGGTTGGCCGCAGAAGAAGATGCCAACCACAAAATCCTCGACAAGGTCTATTGGAGACTGAACAATCGTGGAGGAGACGCGTGGTCCAGACAGAGTAGCTGATAATGGAGATTTTTGATTGGATTAGCGATAAGGAGATGTGCATGATTCTTTTATCCCCGAAAGGTACCTGAGCTTTTGAGTCAGGTGCTTTTCATGTCCGGTAAAACAGACAAAACATCAAATCACAAACTGAGGAGGTTAACAAATGCTAGTAGGAGACAGAATGACCAGGGATCTCATCACTGTGACTGAGGATACCCCTGTTGATAAAGCACTGCAACAAATGAAGGAGAATCAAGTTCGCCGTCTTCCGGTGTTGGATGAACATGGCAAACTAGTGGGCATCGTATCAGAAAAAGACCTGCTGTATGTAACCCCTTCCCCGGCCACGTCGCTGAGTGTATGGGAGATTCCCTACCTGCTCTCCAAGATCAGGATGCGGGACACTATGACAAAGGACGTAATCACTGTCACAAAAGACACCCCCCTAGAGGAAGCCGCCCGCATCATGGCCGATAACAAGGTAGGAGGGTTGCCGGTGGTGAGCAATGACGACCTGGCAGGCATCATCACCGAAACCGACATGTTCAAGGTGTTTTTGGAAATGTTGGGAGCGCGTGAAGGAGCCGTCCGCCTGACTATGTTGATCCCGGAGGAAAAGGGAATACTGGCCAAGATCGCCGGCAAGATCGCCGAGATGGGCGGCAACATCCTGGCATTGGGCACAATGATGGGAGAGGATTCGGACCATCGTCAACTCACGGTTCGAGTTACTAACGTCTCTGACGAGCAATTGATCTCGGCTATGGAGTCTTTGGATCTGCAAACACTGGATGCTCGTTATTGCGCCACACCAGATTGTTCAGAATAACGATAGCTCCAAGGTCAAAGCCATCACATAAATTGGAAATGAGCCTCCCTTTGGGGGGCTTTTTCCTTTCATGTCAATGCACTAGCACCCCAAGGGATTTTTCCTACAACGTGACATATATCTCGTTTGGAAGCGATGCGTTTTGCCAAGAGAGAAGATTGAGGATAAAATAGAGCACGGTCTAATAAAGTTTGCCTCGCTGGTTCTAAATAATTCTCTACAAAATACGATCACTCTGAGAACAAGTAAGATAAGAATCATTGGGAACGTCTGGATGATAGACAAGCCGACAAGTCCAGGGCACAGGGAAGGAGTTCTCCCAAGATGCAAACGCTAAATACCGCAAAACAAAACCAAGATGATCCTGCCGCCATCGTCATCTTTGGTGCATCAGGCGATTTGACGCAACGCAAGTTGGTGCCCGCACTGCACAGCCTGGCGTGTGGGGGGCTTTTGCACCCAAACACCCAGGTGATCGGCGTGGCTCGTAGTGCCATCACCAATGACGCCTTTCGTGACCGGCTCTACGATGGCGTGACCAATTACGCGCGGCTCAGTCCGGGTGTTTGCGAACTCTGGCCCAGATTCGCCGCGCGCCATTCCTACCTGGTGGGCAGTTATGACGATCCCGACACCTACCACCACCTGGCAGAGCGACTGGCACAAGTCGATGCCAAGGCCGGTATACGGGGCAATCATCTTTTTTACCTGGCAACACCGCCCGTGCTCTACCTACTAATTGTCGAGCAACTGGGACAAGCCGGATTGAACAAAAGCGACCACGGCTGGGCGCGCATCATTATCGAAAAACCCTTTGGACGTGACTTGAAAAGCGCTCGTCAACTCAACCAACAACTCCACGCTGTTTTTGACGAGGATCAAATCTATCGTATCGACCATTACCTGGGCAAAGAGACAGTGCAGAACATCCTCACCTTTCGCTTTGCCAACACCATCTTTGAGCCACTCTGGACCCGCAACTATGTGGACCATGTTCAAATCACCGTGGCCGAAAGCGTCGGCGTGGGCCACCGGGCAGGCTATTACGAAAAAGCCAGTGTGCTACGAGACATGTTTCAGAATCACTTACTGCAACTGCTGACATTGACAGCGATGGAGCCGCCCGCTGTTTTTGAGGCAAACGCCCTGCGAGACGAAAAGGTCAAGGTGCTGCGAGCGGTTCGTCCGGCAATCCAGAGCGTGCGCGGCCAGTACTCCGGCTATCGCGACGAGCCGAATGTCGCCTCCGACTCGCAGACATCGACCTACGCCGCGCTCCAGTTGATGGTAGACAACTGGCGCTGGCGTGATGTGCCCTTTTACCTTCGCTCCGGCAAATCGCTGGCCGAAAAGGTCACCGGGATCGTCATCCAGTTCAAACGCGTGCCCCACTTGATGTTCCCTTCGACCAAGCTCGGGACAAGTCCGCTGTCTGGCGGTGGTAGCATCACCCCAAATGTCCTATCCCTCTGCCTCCAACCCGACGAAGGGATTCACCTACATTTTGAGGCCAAGGAACCAGGTGCCGGTATGCGAACCCGTCCGGTGGATATGGAATTTCATTATGCAGACGATTTTGGGACCAGCGCGTTGCCAGATGCTTACGAGCGGTTGTTACTGGACACGATGCAAGGGGACGCCTCGCTATTCGCGCGAGCCGACGAGATCGAGCTAACCTGGGGAATCATTGATCCCATTCTAAACAACTGGACGCAGCCTGACACACCGTCGCTGGCTTTCTACGAACCGGGGTGTTGGGGACCGAGGGCAGCGAATGAATTTCTGGCCCGTGACGGGCGTGCCTGGCACCGCAATTGCGGCACCCACAAAGATCATGAATGAAATCAAGGAAAAAATGATGAATGAAAAAATCAGCATTACCGTTTACGGCGCTCACTGGTGCCCCGACTGCCGACGCAGCAAACAGTTCCTGGGCGAACACCAAATTCCCTACAACTGGGTGGATGTCGAACAAGACAGGGCGGGTGAACAGTACGTGCTTCAAAAGAACGACGGCAAGCGCATCATCCCCACCATCGAGTTTGCCGATGGCTCTATCCTGGTCGAGCCGTCCAACGCTGAACTGGCAGCCAAGCTAGGTCTCAAAACAACCGCCGAGCGCAGTCACTATGACCTCATTATCATCGGCGGCGGGCCAGCCGGATTGACGACCGCGCTCTACGCCGCCCGCGAAGGAATCGACACCCTGGTCATTGAGCGTGCAGCGCTGGATGGGCAAGCGGCCGCTACCCAGTGGCTGGACAACGTACCTGGTTTCACCGACGGGATCGAGGGCGCCGCCTTTTCGAATCAACTTTACCGTCAAGCGGAACGCTTTGGCGTGGAAGTGCTCCAAGCCCAAGAAGTGGTTCACATTCACAGCCACGATAACTACCACTGCGTAGACACTGCCGACGGCAGCGAATACAGCGCCAAAACCCTACTGCTGACGACCGGCAGTCATTATCGACGATTGGGTGTTCCCGGCGAGGACAGCTATATCGGTGCAGGGGTTCACTTTTGCGCCACCTGCGATGGCCCGTTCTACAAGGGACTGCACGTGGCCGTCGTCGGCGGGGGCAATAGCGCCACGGAAGAGAGCCTGTTCCTGCTCAAATTCGTGGAGCGGGTGACGCTGTTGGTGCGGGGCGACACACTCAAAGCCAGTCAGATTCTTCAGGAAAAGGTGTTAGGGCATCCCAGGATAGACGTCCGTTTCAACGCCGAGGCTGTCCAATTCCACGGAGCAAAGAGCAAGCTCAAGTCTGTGACCATTAGAAACAGAAAAACAAACGCTACCAAAGACATAGAACCAGCTGCCGTTTTCGTCTTTATCGGTCAGACCCCAAACACTGGATTTTTAGCCGAGTCTGGCGTGCGAACCGACCAGTGGGGCTTTATCATCACCGGTCACGACTTGGTCCACGACGATGACCGTCCCACTGGTTTCATAGGGCAAGAGCCTGCCTTTTTAGAGACCAGCATTCCCGGCATCTTTGCTGCTGGCGACGTCCGTGCCGGTAGCACCAAACAAGTCGCTTCAGCCGCTGGCGAAGGGGCTACGGCAGCCCTGCTCATCCGTGAGCATCTCAAGACGGTGTAAGAGGAAAGAAACGTGCGATTCCAAACCCAAGATGGGCATACAGTGCCAGCCATAACCGCCGAACAGATGCGGAAAGTGGACCGCATCGCGATGGAGGAATTCGGCCTGGGTATCCTGCAAATGATGGAGAACGCCGGTCGGAATCTAGCCGAGAATGTACTGGATATGCTCGATGGGACGAAAGGAACTATCACGATCCTAGCGGGATCAGGGGGGAATGGTGGTGGCGGCCTCTGCTGTGCGCGACACTTGTACAACCGTGGTTTCCAGGTCTGGATCGTGCTCAGCAAAGAATCGGCGACATTGACAGGAGCCGCACGCCACCAGTTTCAGATTCTGCAAGCGGCAGGGGTGCAGCCGGTAGAGCCTGCCCAGGCAAAAGATGTGATGGGCCGTTCGCAGATCATCGTGGATGCCCTCATCGGATACAGCTTGCGCGGGGCACCTCGGGGGAGAGCGGCCGAATTGATCGAGCTATGTAATGAGCGCGCTGCTAGGGTACTTTCTTTAGACGTTCCTTCAGGGCTCGACGCCACGACAGGTAAAGCGCTGGGGGGCAATCATCCATCCCGAACGAACCCTGACCCTAGCTTTACCCAAAACCGGGCTCCACGGCGTGTCTAGAGATCTCTATTTAGGTGACATTGGCATTCCGCCAGAGGTCTACCATCGGCTGGGACTCTCTTTTGAACCATTCTTTGGAAAAAAGTATTGGGTACGGTTGATCAAGTGAGGGATAAATACCCTCAATTCTATTGATGGAGAGAACAGTGAAACTTGACATCAAGTGGCGGGCAGAATGCCTTCAAGAATTGTCAGAACTGACGATCGAACAGCGCGACGTTATTGAGCAGACCGTCGAGGAACTGTGCATCTCGCCGAATCAAGGTCGCCCCGTCAGAAATGCGTACAGTAACTTTCGCGAGATCATTGTTGGTGGTTGTCGTATCTTTTATCTGATCATGGCCGACACCATCAAAGTAACTGGGTTGCGACAAATATAGTTGACTCTCCACCATCTGGTGCAAGTTGCAAGGAGGATACATATGGTACCCAAAAGTCTTCGTATTTGGTTTGTGGTTCATTTTATCATGGACATCTTGTTCGCCGTGCCGCTTTTCGTGGCACCAAAATTTGTATTGTCTCTATTTGGATGGACCACCATAGATCCATTCGCTACCCGCCTCGTCGCCGCCGCATTGATGGGCATTGGCATCGAGTCGCTTTTGGGGCGCAACGCCGACGCCGACACGTATCGCGCGATGTTGAATTTAAAGATCATTTGGGCGGGTGCTGCCATTCTGGGCATGGGCATAACCTTGGTGACCGGAGGACCGGCTATGGGATGGCTCGCTTTAGCTATCTTTGGCATCTTTATCCTGGTCTGGATTCGTTACCGTCTCTTGCTACATCAGCCCGAGAATAATCGATGAGTGAGCCCGTTACCAAGATTCACGCGGGCGCCACCGAGCTGGCAAGAGCGGCGGCGCAGCACTTTCACTCTGGCAACAGAGGCAATTGCCGATCGAGGGAAATTCACCGTGGCCCTAGCCGGTGGTTCGACGCCTCGACAGCAATTACCGCATAGCACGCGAAACGTTGTTGGATCACGTGCCCATTCCATCAGGCAACATCTATCGCATACAGGGCGAACTGGATCCCGATAGATCATGCCGCCTTGATCTATCGGGATCATTTGAAAGCGGCACTCGACATTGACGGGCGATTCAATCTGATCATGCTAGTGTTTCGCGGCGTAAATAAACCTACAGTTCAGAATTGCCGACTATCAACGCAAACTACCTACTATGATGCTAATCTACCGCGAAACACTTGAGCAGTTGGGCGTCAAAATTTGGTATTTGGGGATATTTACGCCCAACTGTACTAGGTATGGGCGATGATGTACATACCGCCTCACTCTTCCCAGGTACGACGTCGCTTTATGAGCGCGAGTACGCCATAATCGCCGTCTATGTGGAACGGGTACAAAGCTGGCACGTTACACTCACGCTCCCGATCATCAATGCCAGCCGTCACATCTTGTTCCTAGTCAGTGGAGCCACCAAGGCAGATACCCTGGCACGCATTCAGGCAGGCGATCCACTGCCCACCGCCTTGATACAACCCACCTTAGAGGGTGTTTTAAAAGTTATGTAAAGATTGCGTGCCTGGCCCACTTCTGGCATAATTGGGGGTATGAATAGAAAACCATACCCTAGTGGGTCACTTGTCGCGAGTGTAGCCATTCTGGGCGAATCGTGTATAATGGCTGGGTAGAACACAAGACAATGTTGTGAAGGAGCCCAGAAATGACCCGACGACAGAAAGACCCGTTGAGACCGCTCACAGATGAG
>JAAEPW010000732.1 GCA_024232355.1 Chloroflexota bacterium
GGAAGAGTAATTGCCCTTTTCTCCGATCAACAAGCCCCACGATTGCAGGTTGGCGTTGGGCGCGCCGTTCGCCTTTCGCGTCGTGACGATAAAGATGGGGTTGGGTACAGTGACGACGTACTCTAGCCAGGAAAAGACCTCATACTTACCCGGCCAGTCTTCGACCAGGTACTCGGGTTGCGCAATAGCAATCTCACGCTTCATTAATTCCTCCTATTGTTTGTTTCGCTGGTCAAGGCGACTAGCAATGCTTGTAAGAGCTTTTGGCATAACGTCGCGCAAATTGCCATCTTTCAACCTTGATACAGTTGATCAACATCCAAAAGCTGCGGGGCATCTTGGTTACCTCGGTGATCGTAAAGTTGTCAATTTACCTTGACCTAATATACCATTAAAAGTTCTTGAGCACCGTTGGCAGGTAGACACACCTGAACCCCAATGTGGCAAACTGCCATGTCGGCCCAACAACCGTACTAGTGCCGTCGTTGGCAGTAATGGTCCAATAGTAGCTGGTGCCAGCAATGAGGCTGGGCACATAGTTGGTCAACGCAGTGATGTCTACAATTGGCGGCGGATCGCTGGTACCAAAGGACACGACGTAAGCTATCGAGTCACCATCGGGATCGCCCCCCTGCCAACTAAGGGTCTGAGTCAGAGGCAAATTGCTTGCTCTGTCGGCAGGAATGGGGTTGGTAGGTGTATAAGGAGCCTGATTGGGCGGCGGCACAGCAGTGGTGAACTGCCATGTTGGCCCAACGACTGCACTGATACCGTCAGTAGCAGTGATAGCCCAGTAGTAGACGGTGTCAGTGATGAGTTCAGGCGTGTAGCTGGTCAGCGCGGTGGTGGTGACGAACGATGGTGGGGCGCTGGTACCAAAAGCGACGGTGTAGATCACCGAGTCGCCATTGGGATCGCCCCCCTGCCAACTAAAGGTCTGGGTAATGGGCACATTGCTTGCTCCATCAGCAGGAATGGGATTGGTGGGTGTATAAGGTGCCTGATTGGATGGCACGGTACCCCCAGTATCCCTGCCCTCGTAGTATGTCTCCCAATCCACAATCGAAGTATGCAAGTAGGCCACATGCAAAACAGGTGAAATGACAATAGCCTGCGCCACCGCCGGACTGCCAGAGTCCCCCACTGTTCCTATGTGAAAGGCCGCTGGCTCTGACCAGGAAAAAATACTTTCTCCTGTCGCTGACCCAGTCATTGATTGTGCCTGAGAATACATGATGTCATAGGTCCCATTGTCCGCGTGCCACAGCACCGTAGGCAGTCCATTTCTGTCCAGAACGACGGATGGCTGCAAGCGATGTAGATAGGGTGATTCGTAAACGTCGATCGTGGAGGTGTAAGTATAGTAGGGAGGGTCACGCAACCAGTCTTCTAGCATCAGTGTTTCTACCGCTCCTTGTGTGCCCACTTCGTATGCGTACATCCAACGTTCATTCGTACCAGTTAAATAGCGTGTGTATGCCAAAACGTATTGATCACCCTGATTCGTCCACTGCCAGCCCCACATCACCACTACGTGATCGCCATAAGCAGCGATGTCTGGGTTACGCGGGTACCAGGGGCTAATATCTCCCCGTCCATAAGTAGGTGCATCAGATGGGTGGGACCACGTGCCGGTGATGCTCCTACGATTGTACATGATCTCAAATCCCGCCCCATCTACCTCCTCCCACACCACGTGGGCATATCCATCAGACCAGGCAATAGCCGGATTTCCACTATGGTAGCTGTCGGGCACCCGCTCATCCGTCCCCCCCTCTTGATAGTAGACGGCGGAATCGTAACCCCACCATTGGTGCACGTACACAAAGTGAGGGTTCCCTTCGTTGTCCAATGCGATGTCCACTCCATAAAGTGGCGGCGGTGCACCAAGTTCAGCAAAAGTGCTGGTGATCGTCTGGGCCACATCACAACTTCCACCTACGGTCAGATGACAAGTCGTGTAAGAGAGAATCGTCGTCATCGTCTCTTGCAGGTTCCAACAGGGGGTACGAACGACATACGCCACGTGAGCCGTGGTGCCGGTGACCGCCACCGCCACAGGCCACTCGGCACACATCTGCTCTGTACCAGAAAAGACGGGCACACGGGGACTCCAACCGTCTCCTGTGCTTTCCGAACCCCAGCGAAGTAACACCGAACCGCTCCTCCCGGACAGGTCCTCAACTTCTTCCATCCAGACCACCGCCACCCGATCCCCATCGGGACTGACACCTATGCCGGCAGGGGCTGACCAAAGATCGGGATCAGCGGAGAGGTTGGTCACTCCACGCGGGATGAAGCGCCGGGGCATAGCCAGCACCACCATCATGGTTAACGCCACAACCACTCCCGCTGCCAATGCAACAACCATCAACCACTTTCCTTTATTTTGACCTCCAAGTGTGCTCATTACTCCACCTCCTACTTTCTATCTCTCGACAATCGGCGTTACACCTCGACGTAGGCGATGTAGATTTTTGCTTTTGTGTCGCCAGCTCTCAACAAGTTACTATCTTTCAACCTGAGAAAAAGCCCTACTCGACACGCCCATATATCTGCATCAAGATCCGCCGAGCCTCCTCAAAAGTACAAAAGCGGTCCTCCGGCCACAAAAAGTAGCCCCCATCCTCGGTGCGCGAAATGTTCCGCTCTCCAAAGCCCAGGGCCGGTGGACAATAATTGCCAGGGTCGGGCACTCGCGGCGGGATCGGCAGAGTCTTTAGGATATTCAACGCCTGCGACAGCGGCAAAGCTGGATAGTCTATGACGTCGTAGCTGCCGTTCGAATAACCGCCGCTCGCCATATCGGCGATTCCCTGGGTCCAGGCTGGCAGCCAGCGTTCCTCGGACGACGCCTGGGGCTGGAAAAATTGACCACAGTAGGGGCACTGCTTTGCCGTCGGCTCAATCGGCACACCACATCCGGGACAACGTGAAGAATTACTCATCGCTAAAACCTCCCTCTTGCACAATCATTGAGATAGAAAATGCATAACCAGAATCCGTATAGCTGTTCCAACAAAAAATAGCACCAGAAAAACCCAAAACACACCCACA
>JAAEPW010000733.1 GCA_024232355.1 Chloroflexota bacterium
TCTGGGATAAATCTGGGTGCTGATTTGGTTGGAAATTCAAGTTTGAGTGGGAAGATTTTCTCTGATTCTTGGAAAAACTGCTCGTTGAAAAGCCAAAAATGACGTTGAGTTGCACTTCAAAAGTCAAAATGAGAATTGCTGGGTTTACGTAGAGGATGCCTCCAATGTGGACGCTGGCATCGCTTTCGTTGTCGATAGAGTTGCCGTCACTCGCAGCCGTGATGGTGGCTGTGTTGGCCACGTCGCCCCAGGGCAGCGTGGCGCTCAACGTGCCGGTGAGGATGATGACGCCGCCTTGACCGGGGGGCAAGTCGACTATATCCCAACTCAAGTTGGGAGCGCTGCCGGTCTGGGTGATGGATACACCACTATTGCCCACAACGGTTGGATGGGTCACACTCACCGGCACGCTGTCGGCGAGGCTTATGTTTGTAACAGCCAAGTGACCCCAGTTGCCAAAGTTGAGCGAATAGGTGACAATATCGCCGGGCTGTGCCCAGGTGGGGACGACGGTCTTGTCCACGTACACGTTGGCAAAGGCTGGTCCGTTGTACTCGTATGCCCCCATATCACAGCCGTCGTGCTGGGGCCGCGTCACGCCGTTCTGGTCCGTGGCCGGGCACACGCTTTCCTCTCCAGCGTCGATGACGCGCGAGCCGGTCTGCGGGCGCAGGTCGTCGTCGAGTGTGCCCACGACATTGTCAGGGCCGTCGGCGTCCACGAACAGCGGGTTGACTGCAATATTGCCTATGCCCAGATACCCACCCTGTACATCGCTGTAGAGGATGACGGGCGCGCTATTGTTGTGGTTGTGAATCTGCGGACCGATGGGCGCTCTATTGTCCCACAGGATGCAGTTGATCAGGCTAGGAGTGCTGCTGTCGTTGTATATCCCACCGCCGTATTCAGCCTGGTTGCCGCTAAAGGTGATGTTGTCCAGGGTAGGATTGCTGTTAACAAAGTTGCTCATCCCGCCGCCGTATTCAGCTTGGTTGCCGCTAAAGGTGACGTTGGCCAGCGTGGGGCTGCTGGAGTAGTTGGTCACCCCGCCGCCCTGGGAGTTCGCCTGGTTTCCGCTAAAGGTGACGTTGGTCAGGCTAGGATTGCCGTTAAAGTAGTTGAGCATCCCGCCGCCAAATACGTTGGCCTGATTGCTGCTAAAGGTGACGTTGGTCAGTGTGGGGTTGCTGTTAAAGTAGTTGGTCATCCCGCCGCCGGCATCAGCCTGGTTGCCGCTGAAGGTGATGTTGATCAGCGTGGGACTGCTGGATTCGTTGCACATTCCACCGCCAAACATGCTGGCCTGGTTGCCGCTAAAGGTGACGTTGGCCAGCGCAGGGTAGCTGTTGGAGGGATTGTACATCCCACCGCCGGAATCGTTGGGCTCATCATCACCATCCGCTTTGCCGGCGGTGATGGTAAATCCGTCGAGCACGGTGGTCTCTGTGCCGCTTTTGGCGGTAGTGGTGACGACGTGGTAGGCGTTGGCACCAACGATGTGGGCGGTGGTAGTGACGACGTCATCGAGAGTTGTGATGTCGTTCCCGTCCAGGTCGCCGCTGAGGACGGTGATGTTGAGTGTCCAATTGCGCTGGGTGCGCAACGTTTCGGTGGCGGCAAAACCGCCGTAAAGGGCCACACCGTCCGGCAATAAAAAGGTGGCGGTACGGGTGATGCCGGCGGTCGGGGTGTAGGTGCCCTGGGCCACCCATATCTCGTCGCCGGGCGCGGCTGCGTCCAGTCCGTCCTGCACGGTCACGTAGGCGGTGGCCCATGAAGTGCCGTCGTGGGTAGGGCCAAGAGTGTCACGGTCCACATAGATGATGCCGCCCTGTGCCTGCGCGGGTTGGGACGGGGTCAGGATTGTGATGGCGGTCAGCAAGGCTGCCGCGATGATGGTGATCCACAAGTGTTTTCTCGAGTTTTTCTTCATGGTAAAAATAATAGCTCCTTTTTGTTGTCGGATTGCTTCAATTTAACCTTGACGCAACACTACTTTTTTCTCATTATTGCGCTTTTCCAACTCGGTCCGGCACTGGTTCAGTTGGGTGGGATTTTTAGAGAATAGTCTGTTGTGGCTCGAAATTGAGCTTGTAGCCGCGCTTTCCATAGCGCGTAAGGCTCTACGAGGTATGGAAACCTCGTCTACATCGTAATCCCATTCAACTGAA
>JAAEPW010000734.1 GCA_024232355.1 Chloroflexota bacterium
CATGAGATGGTTTCGAGTGCCGCCGAGGATCTATTTTGAACCCGGTTCGATGGATACGTTCTTCAAGCACGAGATCAAACAGATGGGCGTGCAACGCGCCTTTATCGTGTGTTCGGGCTCGGCGGTGCGGCTCGGCACGACAGAACGACTCGCAGGTTACTTGAGAGAGGCCGGTATCGCATCAATGGTTTTCTCTGACGTCAAGTCTGACCCCACGGTCGAGACGATCGAAAAGGGCGCACAAGCCATGCGCAGGTTCGAGCCGGACTTGATCATTGCCGTCGGCGGCGGATCCCCCATTGATGCAGCGAAGGTCATGTGGCTGTACTATGAATATCCCGATAGCAGTTTTCAAGATCTCAAGCTGCGCTTTCTGGACATCCGCAAGCGCGTAGTACCGTTCCCCAAGCTGGGGCAGAAGGCAAAGCTCATCGCGATTCCCACCACGAGCGGTACAGGCTCTGAGGTGACGGCTTTCTCGGTCGTGACCGATTCTAAAACCAACACCAAGTATCCGCTGGCTGACTATGAGCTCACGCCCGACGTGGCCATCATCGATCCCAACCTCACTATGAGTGTGCCAGCCTCTGTTACCGCGGATACCGGTCTGGACGTGCTGGCTCACGCGCTTGAGGCCTACGTCTCAGTCGTAGCCTCTGACTTTACAGATCCGCTGGCACTGCGCGCCATTCAGCTCGTTTTTGAGTACCTGCCTCAGGCATACGAGGACGGCAACAACCAGTTGGCGCGGGAAAAGATGCACAATGCATCCACGATCGCGGGGATGGCCTTTACGAATGCATTCCTCGGAGTCAATCACTGTCTGGCGCACATCTTGGGTTCGACCTTTCACATTCCCCACGGGCGGGCGAATGCGCTGGTGATGATCCCCGTCATCCGATTTAACGCCGCGCTGCCAAAAAAGTTCACCATCTACCCCAAATACCAATTTCCTCAAGCCAAGGAGCGCTATGCCGAGATCGCGGACGCTCTCAAGCTCGACGCATCCACCCCCGAAAGGGGAGTCGAGAATCTTATCCAGGCGATCGCGGATCTCAAAAAGAGACTGGACATACCGACAACGATCCGTGAGGTGGGTATTTCCCGGTCTGACTTTGAGACACAGGTCAGGCACATGGCTGAGGTCGCCTTTGACGATCAGTGCGTGGGCGCGAACCCATGTTACCCTCTTGTGGACGATCTCGTGCGGGTCTTTTGGGAAGCTTTTGATGCAACAACGGAGGGTATTGATCGGTGAGGGATCTCCAGCACCCGTAGCGTCTTCTCAATTTGTCAAGTAGGGAATGAAGGCGTGCGAGAATAACTGAGCCTAGTGGGGCACTTGACTTGAGGATCGCCATTGCTCAATTATGGTACGACGAGAGCGTGATATCGGGCGACGAGTGCAAGCACCTGATCCCCCCAGTGCATGTCGTCGCTTTCGGCTCCGCACCCGACGTGCTGCGCGTTTGCCACCCCATTCGAAGGGAGTGGGATTCCGGTTCCAGGCACGGGCGACCGCTTCCAGCCAGGCGATAATTTCTTCTGGGTTGGTCGGATGCTGACCTGCTAGCGCTCGCCGTTTCAGTATCCGCTGTATTGACTCG
>JAAEPW010000735.1 GCA_024232355.1 Chloroflexota bacterium
GATCTTGGTTTCGTGTTCGCTTTGCTGTTGCTTTTCTTGTTCTGTTACTTGTTCGTGAGACATGGTCAGTCCTTTCTTCGCCCTCCATTATACACTAATTTCCTGTGAAAGATTGTCTTACCTATATTGGCACAGAGGGCCATTGCTCGCCACCGCTGAAACAGAGGACTGATCCCTTGGCTCACCTTGCTTTCTCCCCGTGAGAAAACCCTGGTAATGAACCTCGGGCCAAGGCGATGGAATGCGGTGGGGGAAATGGGCGTTGGATGGTGGACGTGCTCTGGGACGTCTGTGCGTTGTGGGATGGAGGTGCTGTGCCTTTTGAGGGTGCGGGCCTGGTGGGTGGGTGGTCCTTGGGATGTGGTAGATTTATTTGCGTTGGGGCGGGACGCGACCTAGTTCCTCAATAAAACCCCACTTTGCCTTCGTAGCGGAACATCTCGGCTACGGCAGCAGGGTTCATGCCGTCAAAGATGCTGTTACAACTGGCAATCATATACCCCCGGCTCATATCGGTTTTTAGGTGAAACGGAAATGGTGTATCATGAGAACAACCTATCATAGGAGGAAAAGAAAATGATACAGTTTCCGATCACTGACTTGGTGGACGAACAAGAGTGCCACGACTACTTATTGCGCACTTTGCATCCCAATGGTTTGGAATGTCCGACGTGTGGTCGACCTTTGCCGCCAAGTCAAGCTCCACACGATCGCAGTCGAGATCCAATCTTTGATTATCGCCGCCGCACGTGTGGCGCGGTATTTAACCTGTTTACCAAGACCATCTGGTCTGGCACCCACTACAACTGTAAGATTGTCGTGCTTGTGATGCGCGGGTTCGCTCAGGGCATTCCAACGCTACATCTGGCTCAGGAATTGAATCTAGATTATGAGACACTCCTCGACCGACGGCATCAGGTGTATGGTCTAGCTTTTGAGAATCTACCCACAGACCCACTTCCAGATGATGAAACAGAAGGAGACGAAATGTTTCAGAACGCTGGTGAAAAGGGAACACCACATCGAGACCCCAACGACCCACCGCGTCGACGGGCCAACAAACGACGTGGACGGGGCACAATGGCGAACGACCGCCCTCCGGTTCAAGGAATTGTGGGTCGCACGACGAGGCAGATTCGTCTGATCGTATGCGAGAACACTCAACAAATAACTATCCAGCCCAATGTCGAAGACGCGACAGAAACGAGTACCACCTTCTACACTGATGAGATGCCTATTTCCACATTTCTGCCACAGGACGAGGACACTCTACTGTCTGTCACTCCAAACGCGAGTGGGCTCGTGACGATGACGGAGATGGAATCCGTGAAGTGCATTGCAACACAATGGAAGGAATTTGGACCGGTCTACGCAATTTCTTGCGCCTTTTCCGAGGTGTTCACAAAAAGAATCTAGCCCTTTACGTTGCAATGTTCGAGTGGGCACATAACCTGAAACGGATCACACCCGCGTTTATGCGATTGTTAATGGTCCCTGCCTGATTTCACCTATTTCCCGATATGAGCCTACCCCCCACCAGTTGCTCCTTGCTCTATACAGCGATCAATCTCTCCTCGAACTGCTTCAAGATTAGAACCGCACAGCACGCGAACATCCACGTTACCAATCAGAACGAGATCCTGACCAAACTCTTGTTTTATCCTGGCCAAATCCATGCCTGCCACTGGGTCTAGCCCGTGAAAGCCGACGAAACCGGCCTTGACAGCCATAGGCAACAGGGATTCGATGCTGTCATCACTGTGCCATATCATCGGTGCGTTTGTGGCTTCAACAATTTGTCGATGGTAGGGCAAAAAGAATTCGCGCCACATACGGGGAGAAATCATCGAACCTCGCTCATATGTCATATTTTGGGAATGCACTCCAATGAATGCGATTTCGTCGGATTGTGTTGGTCGAGGTGACCGGCTATCCGACGAAATCGCGATCGGTTCTACAAACACAGCTCCGCATCGCATTCTTGAGAGCATTCGTGAGACAGGGTGCTGTTGGCCGGGAATAACAGTGCCAACAGCCAGTTAAGTGCGACCCGCATCCGGTTTTGCCAACCGACGAGGCTGAGCAAATAGTAAAACTTCCACATCAGCCAGGCAGAGAATCCCCGCAGTTTGAACCCAAATGGATCTGCCACGCCAGATAACCGTCCCAACGACACCAGATCGCCGATGTAGGTAAAATCGAATTGCTGGAGCGATTCACCTCGAACGTCGGCGGCTATATTGGCTGCGGCGACGCTGGCTTGGCGATAGGCCACCTGAGCCGTGGGTGGGTAAACCTCGTCTGTCTCAGGATGGCGGGCATGAGCAGCATCTCCCAGCACGTAGACGTTGGGTAATTCTGACACGCGCAGGTTGTTATCAACGACGATTCGGCCCATACGGTCCGTTTCTGATGAAAGGTCATCCAATACCGGATGGGCTTGTATACCGGCGGCCCAGACGACTGTCGCGGCTGGCAGAGAATCCTGATCCCCCGCAAATTCAAGTCCTATCTCTGTCAGATTTGTAACAGTAGTGTGAAGCATTACCTCGATACCCATTTTTTGTATCCGCCGAAGCGCTGTCCGTGAGAGGGTGCGGTCCATCTGGGGCAGCACACGATCCCGGATCTCGACGAGCACAGTGCGTATTTCGTCTGGCGCGATGTTGTCGTATTGCTTCTCGCGCAGATGCTCCCGGAACTCGTGCAACTCGGCGACTGTTTCCACGCCGGTGCATCCTCCCCCGACTACGGCGAGGGTGAGCAAACCTTGTCGGCGCTGCGGATCGCTTTCGCGAGTGGCTGCCTCAAAGCGATTGATGATACGGCAGCGCAGATGGTTGGCATCATTAGCGGTTTTGATCTCTAGGGCTTTTTCGCGCACTGACTCTAGCCCGTAAAAGTTGGTGATAGAGCCCAGGGCAATGACCAGAATGTCGTAAGGTATCTGGGTGCAGCAAAAGGTGACTGTCTGGTTTTGCGCGTCAATGGCATCGACGCGGGCGCGTAAAAAGTTGATCCGCTTTCCGTGCAAGATGCGTCGGATGGGGGCCATGATCAGACCAGGGTTTATCACCCCGCTAGCCGCTTCGTGCAGCAGCGGGGTGAACAGGTGAAAGTGGTTCTGGTCTATCAGAGTGATTTCTGCCGGTGCGTCCGCACCCAGAGCTTTTTCCAGATAGAGGGCCGTATACAGCCCAGCAAAACCCGCGCCCAAGATGAGCACTCGTTTTTTGTTTGCATCGGGCATGGTGTTCTCTGGAATCAACACCACTCCTCGCTCAGGATTTCGCCCCGCACGCTTACAACTTTACTCTTGATCGGGATCTTGCGGCTGGCTTGCTCTACCGCGCTTTTGGCCAAGTGTAAGAGTCCGGCGCAGCAGGGCACTTGCATAGTCATCACGGTCAGGGTGTTGATTTTTGCCTCATCCACGAGCGCAGTGATTTTTTGTCGGTATATGTCCTGACCCGAATCCAACTTTGGACAGGCGATGGCCAGGCTGTTGCCCGCCAAGTGATCCTTGTGAAAATCACCGAGGGTATAGGCCACACAGTCTGCAGCCAGTAACACGTCGGCATTTTGAAAGTAAGGAGCCATCGGGCCGACCAGGTGAAGCTGGACTGGCCACTGGCAGAGTTGCGACGGACGGGTTCCTTCTAGAGTCTCCGCGTCTACCGTGGCGTCCGAGAAATCCATCGTTCTGGATCCAGGACATGTAGTGTGAACATGAGTATTAACTTGAGACATTACTTACCTCCTGTTTATGTTGATAAATGTGGTACATTGGTGTGCCGCTTGCTTTGGGAGAGATCCTTTACTGAATCGTTCTCTCCTTTTGAAATCTATCTGCGAGTTCGACGATGAACTGTTCATATTTATGCGGGACATCATCAGCCAGTTCGCTTTCGGCCTGCTCAAATCGTTGGAACATCTCACCTACCTGGGAGGTGGTCAGCTCTCGGTCGATGTAGGGATACAGAATCTCATCCTCTTTGGTGATATGTTCGGTGAGCAGTTCTCGATAGTTGAGCAAATTGGCGCAAAGAGTATCGCAGTCGTTATCCTCAACTGCTTGAACGATCGCCCGTACGAACCCTCGTGCCTGATCATGATCCTGAAAGATGACTTGAACGATTGTCGCATCTCTGTCAGTATAGTCGAACAGGATGTCCTCTTCCTTCAGATGATGGAACCGATCCGCATAGCCACGGATGAAATCCACCGTCGCGAGCAGGAGATCGGCGTCTATCTCACCTGCTACTTGTATCTTGCTCACCACATTGGGGATGAGGGCTAGCAAACGCTTGATCCAAGTGTGCTCATCCACCAATCGTCGCACCGGAGGAGAATAAGAGATTTTTTGTGGGTGAGGCGGTTCTGTAGACTGGCGCACCTGTGGCCTTGGAATGTCCCTTTCGGGGTAAATCGCCTTTTCGATTTGAAACATCATCTCTGCTTCGTCCTGAGGTGATAGGGCGTGGATCTTGACCACGTCTTCCAACTTGCAGGTTCCAATCGTGCATGGAACGCAGCCAATCTCGTAGCGATCAAGGATCTGTCCCACCTCGGGAAAAGTCTCGATCAGTGGTTTGATGTGCATCTTTATATACTTGTCCATATCAATCTCACCTCTTTACGATCAGTCTATCAAAAAATCCACCGTTTGTCTACGACAAAAGTCGCACTGTTCAGACAATTGACAAAAGTGGCGTCATCGATATAATTCAACGCATGTTAAACTATATTCGAGATGCGGCCCAGTCATTGTGAAAGAACAAGCTTTGGCACAGACACTCAAAGCGTTCAGTAACCCTACTCGCTTGAGTGTTTTTGACATGCTTATGGAGGGTGTCCAATGCAACTGCGAGATAGCTGAGCGGTTAGGGCTGTCGCTCAGCCTGATATCTCACCATCTGCGCATTTTGCGCCAGGTGGGTTTGGTCCAGAGTGAGCGTGATTCGGAGGATGCTCGCTGGGTGTATTACTCGGTGAACCAACGGGCTTTGGCCGAGTTGATCCAGGCTGTAGACCATCTTTTAGATGTTGACAGGATCCAACCACGGGTGCCGTCGTGCGGACCCAAGAAATGCGATCAATGATGAGAAATCAATCAAAAAACAAGGAGACAAAACAATGAACAAATTTGAAAAGTATCTTGCCCTGTGGGTTGCGCTTTGCATGCTCGCCGGAGTTGGATTATCTCAGACGGTGCCCGGAATCGGTAAAGCCATCGACTCTTGGCAAATTCGCGGCATCTCGATCCCGATTGGCATCTGTTTATTTCTGATGATGTATCCGGCTCTGCTGAATTTGCAGGTGTCCGAACTGAAAAAATTGCGAGACAATCCCAAGCCGGTCATGCTGAGCCTGTTTTCAAACTGGGTGGTTGCGCCTCTGGTAGCGGCGGGACTGGCGTACCTGTTTTTGAGAGGTCACGACGAACTCACCGTAGCCGTGATTTTGCTAGGCTCGAGCCCTTGTACGGCGATGGTGCTCGTCTGGGGCAAGCTCTCGGAAGGAAACCAGGAGCAAAATGTGGTGAACACCAGCCTGAATACCATCACCATTATGGCACTGTATGTCCCGCTTGTTTCACTATTGACGGGTATTCAAGATATTCCAGTAGACCGGGGGCTCTTGGCTGTTTCTGCCTTTGTCTTTATTGGGATTCCGTTGATTCTCGGCATCATCAGCAAGCGGATCCTGATTAGGGCCAGAGGGGAAACTTGGTTTGAAAATACGTATCGTCCGATTGTTGGCAAGATCGCCATCGGGGCTCTTTTGATGACGCTCGTCGTGCTCTTTTCGCTCAACGGACAGGTTTTGATTGATCATTTCGATCAATTGCTCTTGGTCTCGGTTCCTCTATTGCTTGGATTTGTGATTGTGCTCGGTTTCAATCTTTTTATCACCAGAGCCTTTGGGTTGTCATACAGAGAAGCCATCATCACAGTCATTATCGGGTCATCGAGCCATTTTGAGATCGCTATTGCGACCGCGGTAGCTATGTATGGCGTGGGTTCGTATGCAGCGTTGGGTACCACGATGGGACTGTTTTGGGAAGTGCCCATCATGTTGGGACTGGTCTTTGTGGGTAAAGTGTTGCAAAAGAGGGGCTTTTGGAAGGAATCGGTGTGATTTCGGAACAGCGGAAACAAAAGAGTTTTTTGACCGTCAATCTTGGATTGGCGGCCAATATGCTCTTGGCTGCGCTAAAGACGAGTATCGGCATCATCGGTCATAGCCCCGCCTTGCTGGCAGACGGCGTCAACTCGACTTCTGACGTGGCCTATGGGATTGTGATCAGTGTGTTTATGCGACTGGCGGGAAAGCCCCCTGATGACGAACATCCCTACGGTCATACTCAGATGGAGAGCATCGCGGCGGTGGTCGTGGGTTCGTTTGTGATGACCACTGCCATCGCCATTTTCTGGGATGCGGTCAATAACATATATGACTTGCAAGCCGGTCAGGGTGATTTTGGTGGGGCTTCAATTGGCGCTTTGTGGGTAGGGTTGTTCACGGTTCTTCTCAAGCTGGCATTGACGGTCTTTACTCAACGAGTAGGCCAACAAACGCAAAACGTCGCCGTGTTGGCATTGGCCTACGATCACCGCAATGACGTGTTCTCTGCCCTGGCAGCGACGATCGGTATCTTTTTCGGTCGAATGGGTCACCCTTGGGTTGATCCCATGGCCGGGGCATTGGTCGCACTGATCATCCTGCGTACGGGTATTGAGATTCTGCGCGAGTCGACAGAAGATTTGATGGATACTTTGCCCGGTCGGGCATTGGGGCAGCAGATCGTCCAATTGCTCACTCCTATTCCGGGTGTCTGGCAGGTTGAAGAGATACACGCTCACCGATTCGGGCCATATCTGGTGGTCAACGTAACCATCGGTGTCGATGGCTCGTTGCGTGTGGCGGAGGGCGATCGAATTGCCACTCAAGTAGAGCACACGTTGATTGAACACGTCGAGTTTATGCGCCGGGTTCACGTCCATTACCACCCGGCGGCTTCGTCGGATACAGCCATTGTTGTGAAATCTTAACAGAACCACAATGACGATGCAATAATCCAATATTAGTATATGGCCAAGGGAGAGCGATGTTTCGTTCAATTCGTTGGCGACTGGTAGCGAGCTATGTGCTCTTGACCCTGTTGACGGTGAGTTTGGTGGGTGTGTTGGCCCTATCACTGATCGACCGTTACGTGGAGTAGCAAGAGCAGGATTATCTCAGGGCGAATGCCGAGGCAGTGGCGCGTCACAGCAATTCTCATTTTGACTTTTGCAGTGCAACTCAACGCCATTTTTGGCTTTTCAACGAGCAGTTTTTCCAAGAATCAGGGGGAATCTTCCCACTCGAACTTGAATTTCCAACCAAATCAGCACCCAGATTTATCCCAGA
>JAAEPW010000736.1 GCA_024232355.1 Chloroflexota bacterium
TCTGGGATAAATCTGGGTGCTGATTTGGTTGGAAATTCAAGTTCGAGTGGGAAGATTCCCCCTGATTCTTGGAAAAACTGCTCGTTGAAAAGCCAAAAATGGCGTTGAGTTGCACTGCAAAAGTCAAAATGAGAATTGCTGCTTCTCAATACAAGCGGCAAGTAGACGCGGAACGGATCAACCGTCAGCGCAAAGGTCGTATCGTTGGTCAAACCACCCTCGTCGGTCACGGTGATTGTGATTGTAACTATCCCAGTCAGGTTCGCCGCCGGGGTGATGGCAACGGTGCGGCTGAACCCAGAGCCACCAAAGACGATGGTGGCGGTGGGAACCAGCGTGATGTTGGACGACGCAGCCGAGAGCGCCAGGTCGGCGGAAGCAGTCTCTGTGTCCCTGATGGTAAAGGGGATGGGATCGGTGGGGGTGTTGGCGGTGGTGGACTGGTCGCTGATGGTCGAGATGGAAGGCGGCGTGTTAACTGCGCTACTGATGGTAAAGACAGCGTCGTCGGAACTGGAGCCGGCATTAGTAGAGATGAGGGAGGCAGTATTGGTGACAGTCTCCCCAGCAAAGGATTCGGCAGAGGTGATCTGGGCTGTGAAGCGAATGGTGTAGCTTTTACCTGCCGGAATATCGTGCGGTCCCCACTCGATGATGTCACTAGGCAACGGCAACGTGGCCGAACCGGTGACGACCCAGCTATGGAAATTTATACCAAGAGGCAGAATGTCGGTCATTACCACGCCGTGGGCAATTCCGCCGCCGCTATTGGACAACTCGATGGTATAAGTAACTACTCCGCTCCGTGGTAGGTTGAGCGTACCGCCGCCTGTGCCTGCCACGGTTTTGAGCACGCGTAACGAGGGTTCCTGGGCAAAGATGGCAAACTCGGTCAGGTGCTCAATGGTGACCACCAGGCGGTGGTTGGCGGCATCGTGTTCGACGACGGTTATGCCATCGGTGTTCCACTGATCACCATCCCAGTAGCGCAATTCTAGCGTCGCCTCGTCCGCATCGCTCAATCCAGCGAGGGTATAATCCAGGGTGAGGGTGATGGGGGAATCGAATGTGTAGGCCTCTTGGAAGACAGCGCCCAGGTAAGCCTCCAGGTTAAAGGCGCGACCGGCAAAGATAAAACCAACGGGAGCGGCGTGGCTGATGGACGATAGCTCGTCGTACACAAGAGTGATGGCATCGCTGACGGCCCCGCCGGGAATCTCGATCGTGGTACTGACCACGCTGCCAGTCTGCGTGCCGGTGTAGGTCAACCCGCCGCCAGCCATGGGATCGACCGAGGCGGACGCATCTCCGGCGACGACGTTGACGAGTGTCTCGTCCGGTGTGGCACCGGCCAGGTCCAGTGCATCAGTGACGGCGAGGGAAAAGGTCAAGAGACTCGTCACGGGCGGCGCGGCAAAAGTCGTCCGGCTGAGGGCGGCGTTGAAACTGACGCCCGCGCCGCCAGTCTGCGTCCATCCGTAGACTAGGGGGATGTGCGCGTCGGGGTCGCTGCTGCCGCTGCCGTCGAGTGTGATCAACGTGGTTGTGATGACGGTCTGGTCGGCCCCGGCGTTGGCAATGGGCAAGGCATTGAACATCACTGTTATTGCTGCGCTGTCGCTGTTGTTGCCCGAGTTACGGTCCCCGGTGGCGGTGATGACGGTGGTATTGGTAAAGATGCCCGCCGCCAGCGGGTCGTTGAGTATGCCAGTGATGGTGATCGTGCCGCTATCACCAGGGGCCAAGTTTTGCACGCTCCAGACGTAGGTTGGACTAGTGCCAGTATCCGTGATGGCGACCCCACTGCTAACGACGCTGGTGTTGGTCACGCTGACCGGGATGTGGTCGGTGATGATTACGTGGGTAGCAGCCAATGTGCCGTCGTTTATGAAGGCGAGGGTATAAGTGACAATATCGCTGGGCGCGACGATTTGTGGGGTGACGGTTTTAACGAGCGCGAGATTAGGGCAATCATCGTTGCGGTAGATCTGTGATATGTGGGTGTAAGGGTAATCGGTGCTAGTTCCTGTGAGTAGGATATCCAGATCACCGTCATTATCATAGTCTCCCCACGCCACCGAGCTATTGTCAACGCCCGGTAACCCGACACTAATGTCAGCGAAACTGCCTGCGTCATTACGATATACCTTGGACACGCGACCGCTATCAGCTTGTCCTGTGAGTAGAATATCTAGGTCACCGTCGTTATCGTAATCTCCCCACGCTGCTGAACTATCGTCAACACCCGTCAATCCGGCGTTAATGTTGGTAAAACTGCCATTGTCATTACGATAGATCCAGGATACAGGGGGGGTGAAGGGATAATCGTCTCCCGTGAGCAGGATATCCAAGTCACCATCATTATCATAATCTCCCCATATCACCGAGCTACCGTCTACAGGCTTGATCCCAGCATTGATGTCGGTAAACTCGCCATTGTCATTGCGATATACTATAGATACGGTGTTCATATAGTCGTCAATCTGCCCCGTGAGCAGAATGTCTAGATCACCATCGCTGTCATAGTCGCCCCACATTGTTGAACCATAGTAAACACCTGTGAGTGCGGCGTTGATATCGGTAAAGGTCCACCCGGAGGTGGGACCGTCGTTGCGGTACACCTTGGATACGCCACTAAATATATTGTCATCTATCCCCGTGAGCAAAATATCGAGATCACCATCGTTGTCATAGTCGCCCCACATTGCTGAACCATAGTAAACACCTGTGAGTGCAGCGTTGATGTTGGTAAAGGTCCACCCAGAGGCAGAGCCATCATTGCGGTATACCTTGGAGACGCGATTTGAACCCACAAGAAGAACGTCAAGATCGCCATCATTGTCGTAATCTCCCCACGCCACTGAGCCATATCGAATACCCGTCAGCCCCGCGTTGATATCAGCAAAGCTGCCATTGTCATTGCGGTATATCTGAGACACGTGGTCGCTGCCATCGTAACCTGCGAGCAGGATGTCGAGATCACCGTCGTTGTCATAGTCACCCCACGCTACCGAACTATTGCCAACGTCCGTGAGTCCGGCGGCATTGATGTCTGTGAAACAACCACCGACGGGACGAGGAGTCACTATGCCAGCAGTAAATTGCCATTGATAGGGCGCCAAGTCTATGCCGTTGGTACTTTGAATGCCGTCCGTGGCGCTAATGCGGACTATTTCGCCCGCGTGGAAAGGGTGAGCGGGAAATAGCGTCAATGTGCGACCAGGGGTATCATAGTCGAGTGTGCCAGTGACCAGACCACTCATCATGCCATGTGCGGCAAAGGTGATCGTACTGATGGTGCTTGGGTCCACATCGTTGTCAAAGGTGGCGGATACGGTCGTCGTGAGTGGCATGCCCAGTGCCTGAGCCGTCGGAATTGTGTCGGTGATGTGCAACAAGAACGCTGCCCAGGTCGAGCTATGGTTGTTTTCGGTGTTGACATCAAGAGATGTGGTGGTAATGATGGTTGTATTGGTAAAGCTGTCTCCAGAGGACAATGTATTGACAGTTTGGCCTGTGATGATAATTATACCGCTCTCGCCAGGGGCCAAGTTTTGCACCTGCCAGACGTAGGCTGGAGTGACGCTAGTACTGGTGATGGTGACGCCACTACTAATAACGCTGATGTTAGTAACGCTGACCGGCATAGTATCGGTGATAATAACGCGAGTAGCAGTCAATGTCCCGGTATTAGAAAAGTTCAAGGTATAGGTGATGGTCTGATCCGGCGCAACATCTTGTGGAGTGACAAATTTGACGATCGACAGGTCAGTGACACAATCTTCATTACGATATATTTTGGTAACAGGAAGATTCAAAGCGTCTTCGCCCGTAAAGATGATATCAAGATCACCATCGTTATCATAATCCCCCCACGCCGCTGAACTGTAGCTGACCTCGGACAGATCAGCAGAGATATCGGTGAACGTGTCTCCTCCACCATTACGATATATCTTGGTAATACGGTCTGAATCGCTGCTACCCGTGAGAAGAATATCGAGGTTACCGTCATTGTCATAGTCTCCCCACATCACTGAGCCTGTCACCGCAACCAGGCCAGCAGAGATGTCGGTGAATACGTTTTTCCCATCATTGCGATACACTTTAGCAACGCGACCTAAAGTGCTGTGTCCTGCGAGAAGGATATCTAGGTCTCCATCATTATCATAATCACCCCATGCTACTGAACTATTGCTTATCTCGGTCAGGTTTGCAGAGATATCAGTGAATTTGTTCCTTCCATCATTGCGATACACCTTGCTAACGTACCTCGAACCAGTGAAACCTGTGAGAAGGATATCGAGATCACCATCATTGTCATAATCACCCCACGCCACCGAACCTTTCTCAACCCCGATCAAGTCAGTAGAAACGTCGGTGAATGTGTCTGCTCCATCATTGCGATACAGCTTGGCAACGCGACCCAAAGTACTGTAACCTGTGAGAAGAATATCCAGGTCTCCATCATTATCATAATCACCCCACGCCACCGAGCTATAGATAACCCTGGCTAGATCAGCAGAGATGTCGGTAAATATATCTGTCCCGTCATTACGATATATCTTGGAAACATAAATTGAGCCGGTGTAACCCGCGAGAAGGATATCAAGATCACCGTCGTTGTCATAGTCTCCCCACGCCACTGAGCCTGTCATCCCAACCAGGTCGACAGAGATGTCAGTAAATATATCACCCCCGTCGTTACGATAGACCCGGGATACGCGACCGCTGTCAGTATATCCCGCGAGCAGGATGTCTAGGTCTCCATCAGTATCATAATCTCCCCATGCCACTGAACTAGCGCTCACCCCAATCAGGTCAGTAGAGACGTTGGTAAAGCCACGCACACATCGAGCGCATATCTCGCCCGCATGGAATTGCCACTGATAGGGATGTAGAGGCTCGCCATCGGTACGGAGTAAACTCTTTGTGGCGCTGGCGCGGACAATCTCGCCAGCGTAGAAGGCGCGAGTAGGTGTCAGCATCATCGTGCGCCTGGGATCATCGTAACCGAACGTGCCAGTCACCAGGCCGCTCTGCATCCCGTGAGCGACAAAGGTACCACTGCTAACAGTACTGACGTCCAGATCACCGTCGAAAGTCGCCACGATTGTCGTAGTAAGTGGTACTCCCACTGCGTTAGCTGATGGGATCGTAGTGGTGATGCTCAGTAAGTAAACGTCGAGTAGCACATAGCTGCTGTTGTTGCCGGGATTACCATCCACCGAAGTGGTAGTAATGATGGCAGTATTGGTAAAGACCTGGTGAGACAAAGATGGGCTGAGCACGCCGGTGATGGTGATAACGCCGCCTTCACCAGGAGCCAGATCTTGCACGTGCCACACGTAGGCCGGAGTAGCGCTGGCGTCGGTGATGACAACGCTACTACTGATGATATTGCGACTGATGATAGTCACACTAACTGGCACTATGTCAGTGATGCTCACACCAATAGCAGGAGACGTGCCTACATTGGAAAAAGTCAGGGTGTAAGTAATAGAGGATCCAGGCGTGGTAGCGAGGGGAGTAACGTTCTTGCTAAGAACTAGATCAGCGACACAGTCATCGTTGCGGTACACTTTGGCAATGCGGGTATCGAATGCATCGCTCCCTGCAAGAAGGATGTCAAGATCACCATCGTTATCATAGTCCCCCCACGCCACCGAGCTGTAACGAACACCAGTCATCCCGGCGTCAATGTCGATAAAGCTGCCAGCATCGTTGCGGTAGATCCGGGATATTTGGCTGCTGCCAGTATATCCTGTGAGTAAGACGTCTAGGTCGCCATCATTGTCATAGTCCCCCCAGGCCGCACTGCTATCCCGAACGCCAGGGAGGGCAGTGTTGACCTGGGTAAAGTTCTCCCCGCCGTCGTTACGCCACACCTCGGTCACCGGTGTACGAGTACTATCATACCCGGTGAGGAGGATATCGAGGTCACCGTCATTGTCATAGTCACCCCAAGCCACACTGCCATCCTGGACACCGGTAAGGATGGTGCCGGCTTGAACAAAGCTCTCTGCATTGTCATTGCACCACACCTGGGTCACCGGTGTAAAAGTACTGTCATACCCAGTGAGAAGGATATCGAGATCACCATCATTGTCATAGTCCCCCCAAGCCACACTGCCATCCTGAACACCGGTAAGGACGGTGCAGGCTTGGATAAAGCTCTCTGCATTTTCATTGCGCCACACTTGGGTCATATCTCCCGAGCTAGTCGTACCAGCGAGGAGGATATCGAGGTCGCCGTCATTGTCATAGTCTCCCCACGCTACTGAACCCGCTACCACCCCGGGTAAACCAGCAGAGATGTCGGTAAAAGTGTCCTTTCCATCATTGCGATACACTCTGCCAATAGGACCAGATTGACTGTATCCGGTGAGGAGGATATCGAGGTCGCCATCGTTGTCATAGTCTCCCCACGCTACTGAACTATAACTGACCCCAGGCAGGTTGACAAAGGCTTCAGTAAATATGCCATCGCCGTCGTTACGGTATAATCGGGCAACATACCAAGAGCCAGTAATGAGAATATCGAGGTCGCCATCGTTGTCGTAATCTCCCCACGCCACGGAACCGTTTTTCACCCCAATCAGACGGGCAGAGATGTCGGCAAAGCAGCCAACGCAGCGGGAGACGACCCTCCCGGCGCGAAACTGCCACTGGGTGGCGGATAGCGGTTCTGTGCCGGTGACGTTGAGCGTGCGCGTGGTGGCGATGATATAGACCAGTTCACCCTGGTGGAAGGGCCGCGTGGGCGTGACGACGATAGTGCCACCGCGCACGGTGTGGGTGGCCGTCACCAGGCCGGACTGCATACCGTGGACGGCAAAGGTGCGGCTGGTCACGGTGGCCACACTGATCGGTTCGTCATAGGTGATGGACACGGTGGTGGTCAGCGGGGCGGTGTGAGAGTTGCGCGGCGGGTTGAGCACCGGATTTCCCGGCGCTGCCTGCCCGATAAGTGCGAGTGCCCCTACGGTCAGGACCAATCCCAAGCTAAATGTGACGAGTAAACGGTTGATTTTCATTTGATGTCTTTTTTCCTCGTTTTGTGATATGGATTACGTTTCATTTTGGTTGCTCAACTCGGTTTTTAGGTACACTGGCAGAGTGTGGACGTTAGCCTGCCAAATAGCGGCCATAATTGGGTAAAAGCCTGATCTCAATTTTTTGGTTGGGGTTTTGCTCAGGATTTTCGTCCATAAACCGAGGTCAACTCGAGGAGCCGCGCGGCGATGCCGTCGTTCAGCGCGCCGGGCTGGAGCCGCCAGCACCAGTTGGGTGTGCCGACGGTGCCGGGCAGGTTAAAGCGCGCTTTGTGCCCCAGGCTTAACAGGTCGGGGACGGTGGTGATAGCGGTGTGGGCTACCGAGCTCCACGCCAGCCGGATTAGGTCCCAGGCGATGTCCGATCCGTCGCGGGCCAGATACTTGCGGGCGTAATCGCGCTCCACTCCTTGGGAGGTGACCTGGTACCAACCGGTGACGGTGTCGTTGTCGTGGGTGCCGGTGTAAACCATGCAGTCTTGGGGATAATTGTGGGGTAGGAACGGGTCGCCGGGCCCGGCACCAAAGGCGAACTGGGCGACCTTCATACCGGGGTAGCCGAACTCGGCCTGTAGGGCATCCACGCCGGCGCGCGATTTGGCGTCGAAATCGCCCAGGTCTTCGGCAATGATGGCGACGTCGCCCAGCGCGGCGGTGACGGCATGGAACATGGCGGCGCCGGGGCCGTACAGCCAGCGCCCGTTGATGGCTGTCTTGGCTTCTGCCGGGACTTCCCAATAGTTGTAAAATCCCCGAAAGTGGTCGATGCGCATCACGTCGGCTTGGGTGAACGCCATACGGAAGCGAGCGATCCACCATGCGTAGCCATCCCGCGCCATCATGTCCCAGCGATAGAGGGGGTGGCCCCAGAGTTGGCCCGTCGCACTGAAATAGTCGGGGGGCACGCCAGAGACGACAGTTGGCCGGAGGTGCTCGTCAAAGTGGAACAGGTGTGGGTTGGTCCACACGTCGGCGCTGTCCATCGAGACAAAGATCGGGATGTCGCCAATGATGCGGATGCCGCGCTCGTTGGCGTACCATTTGATGGCCAGCCATTGCTCAAAGAACTGCCACTGACGGTACTTTTGGTTTTCGATCTCGTCGGCCAACGACTCGCGCCAACGGGCCAGCGCTTTTGGCTGCCGGGTGACGATTTTGGGTTCCCATTTGTGCCAGGGCTGAAGGTTGTGGGCCTCTTTCAGGGCCATAAAGAGGGTGAATTCGTCTAGCCAGGAAGATTGTTCCTCACAAAAACGGGCAAAGGCCGCACGCTGCCGGTCGGGGGCGTGGGTGCGAAAATTTTCAAAGGCGCGGTTCAACAGACGCATCTTGTATGGAATGACCGGTCCAAAATCCACCCGATTATTAGGGAAGGCAGGCACATCCTCCATATCTGCCGTTGAGAGATGACCGGCGTCTACTAGCTTTTGGGGACTGATGAGCATCGGGTTGCCGGCAAAGGCGGAGAGGGTCTGGTAGGGAGAATCGGCGTAGCCAGTAGGGCTGAGGGGCAGCATCTGCCAGTAGGACTGCCCGGCTGCTACCAGAAAATCTACAAACTGGCAAGCCGCGTCGCCCAGATCACCGATGCCGAACTGTCCGGGGAGTGAAGTGGGGTGCAGCAATATGCCGCTGCGGCGTGGAAATTTCATCTGTGAACCTCCGAGTTATCGCGTGTTACGTGCCAAGATGTTCCCATTATAACAGAGTTTCCGGCTTGTGCACGTTTTGGGCATTTTTTGCACAACTGTATGCTCACCCAATGACAACTTTTGACTCTTTTTGCTCACTTGTTTGGGTTTGGCATTTGAAATCCATCATGGTCCCTAGTGGCGTGTGGTGCAAAGGGAGGGTATTGGGCCAACCGCGTGTTGTGTAGCCTGACCAATCACAAATCATCGTTAATTGCATAGTAAAGACTCACATACTGGTACAGGGAGTCCGTCAAGCTCAATGACAAACTAAATATCTAGACTTGCCTAATGCATTTCGCTGAGTATAATAAGGGCACAAAACTCTTAACTCAGGGGGGCATGATGAGCCAGAGGGAAGAACTGTACAAGCGCAAACA
>JAAEPW010000737.1 GCA_024232355.1 Chloroflexota bacterium
AATCGGTTGGACTTACCTTTAGTGGCCCTGTTTTCGGTAAACAAATGGCCCTGTTTTCAATTGTCACAGTTCATGCTAAATGACCTAAATGGCCCTGTTTTCGATAAACAAATGGCCCTGTTTTCAGTTGACAAAAACAGGTGGTCTTGGAGCAGCCGTGGGGTGAGAAGTTTTCCAAGGATTACACATGGGCGAGTGTGGTGGTTGGGGTAGGGCTTGTTCTTATAGTGTTGGGGTTTGTTATTCCTGCTAACTATTGGCTCAAGACGATATGGGCCTTTGTGGTAGCGGGTGCCCCGATGATTGTACGGAGCTTGGTACGTAGGTGGAGAGGTAATGCGATATCGAGTGGAGGCTAAAGAGGTAGGATCATCAGCGTGGGAGTCTATCCACTACACTGATAGTCTGCCGGTGGCAAAGAGGTATGCAGAGAGAATGAAGAAACTTGCCACGATCCACGCTACTCGGGTGATGGATCAGAGGACGGAGATGGTGGTTGCCACCTTTCCCAAATGAGACCTGAAGCTGTATGTGACTGTCAGGGCCCTCCCTGGCCACCGATGAATCGAGTGCCGGTGCCTGGCCGGTACTTTGTTTGTGTGCACTGTAAGGTTGTGCGTGAGGAGAGAACCTGGGCCGATGGTACTCTTAGGGATGTGACGTACCATCGGTTGAATGATGGCACGTTGACCAAGACCGTCATCAATGCCGCTCGTGACGTTTTGCACCCTCCCCCTGTACAACTAGAGTTATTCTAATCTGACAGCCCGGCATCCCCTGCTGGGCTGTTTTCTTTTCCCCTAGCAATTTCAAAAAACACCCTTGACGGTTCACATGTTTATGTGTTATAAATGTGTCAATTGTACACTATGCAACATGTTGTGAGAGTAACGAGGTGGGAGCTACTACCTACAAAACCTAAGAGGGCTTACCCACCTCGCTACGCTCGCAAACACAGAGGAGGAGAAAAGTTGAACAATCAAAGCAGTACGTTACAGGAAGCGTACAGTGATCGTAACCAAGCGGTACAAGTTATGGCACGGATGGCCCAGCTTGCAGGGATGGAAGTAGGAGTAGGGCTAGATGCAGAAACCCAAGACCCTGAGTGGCCGGTACTCTTTGTGGATCTACCGACCGGACAGGTAAGTTGGCATCTTCCCAAGGCCGAGCTGATCGGGGACTGGCCCACGTATCCTGACGAGTGGGACGGGCACAGCTTGGACGAGAAGCGTCAGAGATTGGCTGACCTTATCACCTGGTACATTGACGAGGATGATATAGAACCACCGACCACCTTGACTTGCGATGGTTGCGAGTTTGAGTTTGCCACCACCTTACCTGACAATGCAATGGGCGTGAGATGTCCCAAGTGTCAGGAGTACATTGTCTGTGAACAGTGGGAAGAAGACGATTGAGGTATGACAATCTACACGTACAGATGTGGAACAGAGGGGTGCGAGAACGAGGGGCTTGACCTGGAGCGGCGATACCGATTCGGGCAGAACCCCAAGACCATCGAGTGTCCCGAGTGTGGGGAACCAGCACCACGTAGCATTACTGGAAAAGTTCAAATGCACTACAAGGGCGACGGGTGGGGCGGCCACCCGAAAGGATAAGGAGGGGAGTTATGGCGATTGATTGGCGCGAGGACTTGATACCGGAGTGGACCCAGACACTGCTACAGTACGCTGAGAATGCCGGTGTTGAGGGTTGGACTGTGTTGGTCAAGAGTATGGCAAGCCAACTGGATATGTGGTGGCCTCTAAAAAGCAAGGAGCCGTGGGATCGCAGTATTATCACAGAGTTAGCCCGTAACCACGACTGTTCTGGTATGCTGGCAAGCGGTTGGTGGCAACGACGAGTAGACCAGATCGACTATGTGACCATCCATCACACATACGGGTGGAATAGTCCTCACGCTCTGGCCGAGTGGTACGTACAGAAGGACGGCGGTCGCCCGAGCATCCCTTACACGATATGGGTCACAGAGACTGGCGAAGTCTTGCTGTGCAACAAGTTGACAGAAGGCTGTTGGCATGACCATTCTGGCCACGAGAATACTCATTTGTCGATTGGCATGGCCGGGGCGCTGCACCGATACGCTCCCGCCGACGTCCAGTTAGAGGCGGCAGCTAGGGTGTGCGCGTGGGCAATCAACAATCCTGATATGCCTCTTGTGAAGGGAGTTGACGAGATTACGGGGCACATGGACTGGTACAGCACCGCTTGCCCCGGATGGTTGGACACTGGCGAGGGTGCGCCGTCGGGGTTGTGGAAACCTCGGTTCTACGCCAAACTGGACGAGGCGCTCAATGCGTAGAGAAAAGTTTTGAGGTTGGCTAGAAGAACAGTTAAGGGGGATACACAATGTCAGCACTGAACAAATGGGCAACCGTGACGTTTCTGCCGTTTCACACTGACGACGATATGGCCTTATGCTTGGTAGCGTTGGTGATCCTCGCCCTGTCTAGGACGATGGCGTGAGATTCTATCCATGGAAAATTCCATGGATAGCACTACCCCCACAGTCATCCGTAACGACGGGGCTTAGGAAGGGACAATGCCTGAACTGACACCACGAGAACAAGAGATATTCGCACAAACGCTCAAGACTGGTGACTGGGACATCTTTACCCAGCACTACTTTCAGCTACCCAAGTCCGGTACGTGGTATACACCAGAGGACCGGGTAGAGCAGTACCAGCGACTGCACGAGGCGTGGGTCAGCCTGGGCAAGCCTGACACCCAGATGTTCGTCGAGGTGGATGGGGTTGAGACTGCGATCCACGTATCGTGGGATTACGTGTACTATGGTGATGATCCGTTGTTCCTTCTTCCCCACGGCTTTAGGATGCTGCCCTGGTTGCGTGAGTTCTTGGCTCCCAGTATCCCATTGGGCATTGCTATCACAGGCACAGGTACGGGAAAAGCGCAAAACTTGGATGCGAAGATTCTGACCCCGAAGGGCTGGACGACTATGGGGGACATCAAGAAAGGTGATTGTATCATTGGGCAGGATGGATCACCTAAAAAGGTGCTTGGTGTCTATCCTCAAGGTATTCGTCCCATCTACCGTGTCACTTTCAGCGATGGTAGCTCCACCACTGCCGACGATGAACATCTGTGGCTTGTGGACGATGGCAGGAAGCGCAAGAACAGTAGTTGGCGAGTGATGGAAACCGGAGAGTTGCTTACCGTTCGTCAGCGAAACTTTATTCCTTTCGTTGAGCCGGTTGAGTATGCCAGTAGTCAGAATCTTCCAATGGACCCTTATCTACTTGGGGCACTCCTTGGTGATGGTGGCCTGACCCAAGATACAGTGATGTTTACCAACCCCGATGATGAAGTGTTAGATCGGGTTAGGAATGCGATCCCGGAAGAACTTCATCTCAAGTACTCGTCTAACTATGACTATCGCATATCCAGGAAGGTGCTCAAAGGGACACGCTACAACCCCCTAATTACGACGCTCAGGGATTTGGGATTATGGGGGCACGGGGCGGACGGCAAGTTCATTCCTGACAGCTATCTCTATGCGTCTTACGAAGATCGCGTCGCTATATTGCAAGGCTTGCTAGATACTGACGGTTGCGTGGCGGGCCTAACTGGTGGTATAGAATATGTGACGGTCTCACAAGCCTTGGCCTACAATATCCAAGAGCTAGTGTGGTCTTTGGGAGGAAAGGTGTCTATTGCTACCAAGAGGCCAACATACATATACAACGGCGAACGTCGCAGTGGGAAAACAGCCTATCGCCTCTACATCCAGTTCCACAAACCATCATTTTCACCGTTCTATTTGTCCCGCAAGGCTGACAATTACAGAAGCAAATGCACTCGATTAACTCGCCGGGTTGTTTCTGTTGAATACATTGGTGATATGGAAGCGCAGTGCATTAACGTAGAGGACAACCTGTACGTGACTGACGATTACATAGTGACCCATAATACCGCTGGCACGGCCATCTTTGGCCTGATGTGTTGTGCGTTGCTCCCTGGGTTCCGATTTCTGAACGTAGCGCCCACTTCCGAACAGGCTGGCTTTATGCTGGCCGAGATTGAGAAATGGGCGGGTAACACTGGATTCCGCAAGTTCATCAGGGAGAGCCGAGGGGCTAACCCGCTATGGAAGGAAAAACCACACCCGACCGTAGTGATCGAGGTGTACGAGGGCTATCCGTCTCTGTTCGTCTGTCAGATAGCTGGCTAACTCCAGGTTACAAAAGTGCCAGTTTTTACAAAGGGATAGCTACTACTCTCCTACAATTTACATCAAGACAGCAGCAACGAAATTTGATATGATACGCTCTATCACAATTATGGCGTGGTTCAGAACCCTGGGAAGTTAGATATACACTTTTTTTGCGGCCAAACGATT
>JAAEPW010000738.1 GCA_024232355.1 Chloroflexota bacterium
CTGTGTAAGGTCGCCGCCGTCAAAGGACAAGTCGAGCGCAAAACCGGCCAGGCCTTCGTTGTTGATGTCGTCGAGCTGACCTCGTACATCGTAGCTAACCGTCATGCCCGGCGTCACCGAGACACTGTTGATGCCGCCGCTGGTCACCTGCACGTTGAGTGCGGCCGGCGTCAAATGGTCTTCGCTGCCGAGCGTGACGTCCGGCGCGTTGCACATCCATGCCTGCAGTTGAGTAGCCGGATCACCCCCGTCGCCCTCGTCCTCGCCCCAACGATTAATCCATGTGTGGTTCGCAGCTCCCAAAAGCATGTATTTCCAGCCGGCCCACTCGTGAAACATCCAGTCCAGCTGGGGCTCATCATTATACCAATTCGTCACGCTTGTGCCATTGCCACCTGACTCGTAGAGATCCAGTTGGCTCCCATCGGCCCAGTACCAACCGAAAGAAGGCGGGTCCGTTTCAAAATACAGACCGATCCAGCAATCGACGTCCCCGAACGGAGAAGCCAGCGCGGTCATTTCGTCGATCAGTGCCTGCTGCTCGGTTGGTGTCAGGCCTATATCGATAGTGGCAAGGGGGGTACCGTAGTAGTCTAAACAATAGGCGTTCGCATCATCCCAGCTCAGGTTCGCGCCGAGTCTGCCAATGAAGTGGTCGACCAGAATGTAGTTGGGAATCCCATTGCCGATTGACTTGATTTCTGCCGGCGCATCTTGTCCACTCACGGCATCTTGCAGGCTCAGAAAGTCATGTAAATCGACATCATCATCGCCGCCAAAGTCAACTACATCACAGGTTGGCCCGGCGCTCGTGCCGGGGCCTGCCTCACAGGCACAGAAGTCATTCGTATCGGAGCCGTCCACATCACCGTCGAGATCCAGATCGGCCGGCGAAGCGTAGTAGGGGCAACCGATGCCATCAACATAGGGATACCCCGGGATGGTGTCTGGACAATCATCACATGCGTCGGGCGTGCCGTCGTTATCGCCGTCCGGTCCTGCGGGATCACAGAGGGGAATGCATTCGTCCAACCATCCGTTGTCGTCCAAGTCAGCGTCATAATCATAGTCAATGTTGAGTGGATGAAAAGGGCCACCGCCGCTACAGGAAGCCGTACCATCGCAGGAAGCGGCGTTGCGCAGAAGTTTAATCTCCAGCCGGTTGGCGCCGTCAAGATCAAGGGCGCTGTTCCAATCGGCGGCCGTGACGACAAGCACGTCCTGTGGGTCACAAGTTTGTGCGCGGTCAAAGAATTTCCCCAGCGACACGCCGTTGGCGATCAATTCAATCCACTCGTCCGGAGCGTCGAAATTCATGACGGGAGCGGCAAGGAGGGAAAGGGTGACATCCGAAATAGCCCTCGGTACAGCCATAGAATAGGCCGGGGAATTGGGGTCGCAGCTAATATTATTTACCATGAGTCGCACGTCTGAAATCGTGCCTTCAAGTTGGGTGCAATCCGAGATGCCGTCCTCGTTGCAGTCCTGGGTGTCATCATCTCCGTTGCACGTATCGCATTCGTTCGGAATGGTGTCGCCGTCAGAATCATTTGCGTCGTCATAGCCTTCACACAAGTCGCAAACGTCGATTACGCCGTCGCCATCGTCGTCCCATAGGCAGGTGTCAATGGTGCCTGGCCTGCCGTCGCAGTCATCGAGTTCACACTCGTTCAGAAGGCCGTCGCCGTCGCAATCGTTTGTGGTCGGAATGACGGCAGTGAATTGGGTGGTTTCGCCCCAATCCCAGCCAACATTTGGGCATGACCCAGGTCCATACAGTTTGTACTGTACGCTCACGGTCAGGTCGCCGCGACCGGCCGCGCGTTCGTTGTTCCAGACGCTCATGGGGACCACCGCTGTTTCCGTTTGCACAACGCAAAAGTACTCCCCTGCCTCCATCCCTGGCAGGAACAGACGATCGACAAATGTCGACCCCACGTACACATCTGCCCAAGCATCCATGGTATGAATCTGGTTATGCGCTCTAATCGAGAGATTGACGTCGTTCACCGCAATCTCCGCGCGGCCGAAAGTGTGCTCACTATATCTTTTGTTATCCCAGTGACTTTTGACAGGCGATTGCCGTGTCACTTCAACCGTCAGCTGTTGATCGTCCTGAGTGCCGTCCCCGTTGCAGTCGTCCGCGAGCACATTCGTCGCGCCGACCAATCCCTGCAGGATTACAGCGACCATGAGGGCCGAAGTGTATCGCCGTGCAAAGCGACTTGGCCTCCTCAGATCGAAAAAATTCGAGAACAGAGGCGTTGAACCCCCGTCAGCTCGTGTTCTGCAAATGTTTCTGTTATTCGTATTCATGTGTAACAATTTACTTTCCTTTCAAACGGCAGTGGGTGCCGGTTCTTGATCGGTTTTCCCGAAACTCGCGCGCATAACCTAGCAAACGTAAGCAGCCATCGGTATTGGACTAAAGTCCTATATACACGCCTTATCAAACACCCGAGCCCTGAGCCCCGAGTCTGAGC
>JAAEPW010000739.1 GCA_024232355.1 Chloroflexota bacterium
ACTCGCCCGATGGCGCTGGCCAGAGCGGGTTCTTCTGCCAACAGGGCTTTGGCCTGGGTCGCATTACCTTCTATGGCCGCCGTAAAGAGACTCATTACATTTTGAGTAAACGCACCATCTTTGGATGGGCGTTGTTGTGGTAAAGTATCTTGAATCACGTTAATCATCCTTTCTTTTAGATGTTTTCGAGCACCGTGCAGACGGGTCTTGACAGTGCCCACCGGTATTTCCAGAAACGAACTGATCTCTTTTTGCGAGTACTCGCTGATGTAAAAGAGGGTCACGACCACACGTTGGTGTTCGGGCAGCGTTTCGATGGCCTCGAATACTTTGCCTCGCATCTCGCGCTTCTCGACGACCTCGGCGGGGCTTGGATCGTGCGAGCTGATTTCGGGTACTTGATCCAGCGGGACGAAATCACTCTGTTTTCCGCGCCGGATGCGATCGATATGCTTGAAAACGATCCGCCGAAACCAGCCCGGAAAAGCCGCCGGGTTGCGCAGCGTGGGTAGATCGCAGTAGGCATTGATAAAAGCTTCCTGAGCAGCGTCTTCGGCCAACTGGATATCGCCCAAGACCGAATAGCCATAGCCAACGGCCATATCCTGAAAGCGCTGCACAATAGGCTCGTACGCTCTCCAATCGCCGCTTTGCGCACGTGTGACCAGTGTTCTTAATTCTTCCACATCTACTCCATTTACTTGCAAAATTAGAAGGCCTTCTGTATTAAAGACCCAGTTCGGTGAAAAAAGGTTCATGGACTGATTAACTGGCATAGGCCGAGAATGCGTTCAAGATTCCTTGTGACGTTCTTGTGACGTTTGTTGTTTATGATAGGCGAAAATCATCGACAAGTAAAGGAGCATAGCGGGCTGATCGACGACGAGATCGTGGCGGCGGGGTATACTAGCAATGGCAGCGACGATGACGTTGCCCTGATGCGCTACCACGGCAGATACGCTGTTTATTTGCCACTGCTTCTCAGGGACTAGTTCTCAGTAGATGTGTTTTTGTGGGGTGAGCGTCCCCCGGTGCGATCTCGCCCGGTCCTCACTCCACAAAAAGGGGACAATGTATCGTCACTCCTCGACCAATAGTTCTGCGACGACCGCATCCAGTTCTAACGTTTTACCACGTGCCATCGCTGCCTCAAGTTGTTCGGCAGGGAGTGCTTTGTGCAGCCCGGCGAGGATCGTATCGGCCACCTGGGCGCTATCGACTTCCACAGACGGGTGGTTCAATGCCACGCCCAGCAGTTCTGCTGCCGAATCACTTTGTCCGGTCTCGGCTCGCAGTCGGGCCACGCCGATCAGTGCGTCCAGGGTCAAGGGAGCGACCCCAATGGCCGTTGATTCGCTCAGCGCTTTGCGCAAATAATTCCAAGCGATCTCGTATTCGCCCAGTAGGACGTGCAAGTGCCCCAGATTGCTCATGGTGCTCGTTGCTCCCTGACGGTGTCCGATCTCTCTGCCGATTGATAGTGACTCTTGGTAATATTGCTTGGCTTTTTCAAGGTTTTCCAAGTTATGATGGTTGATGTAGCCAAGATTGTTGAGCATGTCGGCCATCGCCTGGCGATCGTCCATTTCTTGAACCATCATTAGACCTTCCTGCCAGTGTTGTTCAGCTTGGTCATAGCTCTCGCGCAAGATGGCCAAAATACCTAGAGCGTTGAGCATCCTTGGGATTTTGTGCCGGTCACCGAGGCCTTTATAGAGAGACAGGCTTTCCTGAAGGCATTGGTCTGCCTGTTCAATGTCTCCCCATCTCCAGGCAATAGTACCCAGCATGGATAGGGCCGAGGCGATGTGAGTTTGCTCATCGTGCTCGCGAGCCAACGCCAACGTCTCATCCAGGCGCTGTTTTGCCGTGTCATAATCTCCCTGCTCAGAGGCAACTTGAGCCAAGATGCCGAGTGCCGCGATCTCTACTTGCGCGTCACTGACTTGATGGGCCAGGGTCAAGCCCGCCTCGAGATGCTGGACCGCCAGGGCATAGTCTCCCACCCGGTTGTACGAGGTGCCCAAGTTGACCAATAACATTGCCCGTTCAGCCAAGTCACCGTCTGGCAAAGTAACCGCCGCCCTTTCGAAAGCAACATCCGCTTCTTGGAGAACGGCTAACGCGGTCGAGTGGTCGCCAAGACAAGATAAAAAGTGTCCCTGGGCTGCTAATAGCTTGGAGAGGGTTTGCAACGCTGCAGCTAGACTTTCTGGAGAGTGCGTGTCGTCATCTTGTGCGAAGGCCCGTACTCGGTCCGCGGCTGTTCGACAAGCTTGTTCGCTCTCTCGAAACAACCCCGTCTGCGTGTAAAATTGGACAAGCCCTTCTATATATCGACCAAGGGCCGCAATGTGGGGAACGGGGTCTTGGCTCTCGTCGATGTGGCTCACCGTCCATTGCCAAGCTTGGCGGACGTTGGTGATCTCGGCCTGAATCTCGGCGATGGCTTGTTGTGGTTTGTTCCCTCTCAAAGCGGGGACCCGCTCACCGACGAACGTCAGATAATAATCACGGTGACGATTACTTGCTCCCGCAAGCGCAGGGAACGTCTCTAGTTTTTCGGCGGCGAATTGGCGCACCAGCGCGTGCAGGGCGTACCGATCGGGACCGGTGTGTTGCAACAGAGATTTGTGCGCCAGGCCGACCAGTTCGGCCTGCTGGGTTTCGGCTACGGTCAGAATGGCAGTACGGTTGAAATCACCGCAAAAGACGGTTAGTTGGGCCAAGGCGTGCTGCTCAGGCTCTGAGAGCAATTGCCACGAACTTTCAAAGACCGTGCGCAGCCGCCGGTGACGTTCTGGTACATCCTGAAACGTCGTCGACAAAAAATCTGTATCGTGGCGCAGGTTGGCTATGATCTCGCTCAATGGCAAGTGTTCCACCAGCGCGGATGCCAACTCGATCGCCAGCGGTAACCCTTCCACGAGTTGGCATACTTGAACGATCTGGCCCAGGTCGTGAGTGGATGTCGTCGGTGCGCAATCGGCCCGATCGATGAACAGTCGTACACTGTCATAATCGTCAGCGGTCAAGTCTTCATTTTGGTCCGGCACACGCAGGCCCGTAACCCGTATGAGACGCTCGGCCCGGGCATTGAGCCGTGTTCGCGAAGTGACCAGCACAACGATTTTGGGAGCTTTGGTGAGTATTTCCAGCACCAGGTCGACGCCCGATAGCAGATGTTCAAAGTTGTCCAGAATCAAGAGGGCTTCCTGGGTGCGCACGAATTTGAGCATCTCTGTTTTGGGATCGTCCTGACCGGAAAAGGTGATCCTCATCGCGCTGGCGATAGCTGTCGCCAGTCTGTCGTGCAGCCCCTCAACGGGTTTTTCTTGTACGTCGATCATGGGCACGAACCAAGCGCCATCAGGAAAGTGAGAGACCGCTTGCCGGGCAGCTGCCAGGGCCAGCCGTGTCTTGCCAACTCCGCCAGTACCAACTAGGGTCAGCAGACGGTAATTGAGGGCATTGAGATGCTCGGTGATTTGATCCAACTCGGTTTTCCGGCCCACAAGGTGTGTGAGCTGCGCCGGCAGGTTGTGTGGCGGCGTTTTGTCGATAATTAGGCTCCCGTCGCGGATTTGCTCGTAAAGCGTTATTGTCTCTGGTTCCGGCTCAACCCCCAGTTCTTCCGACAGTATGTGGCGACACGTCTCGTATTGAGCCAAGGCCGCGCTGCGCTGACCGCTCAATGCCAAAGCAACCATCAACTGGCGATGGGCTTCCTCGCGCCAAGATTCTAGCTTTAGTTGACGCCGGGCATAGTGCTGGGCCTGTTTGTATTCTCCACGCTGATTGTGGCAGACCGCTAGATGATAAAATGCCTCCATTGCTTGCCGGTGCAAGTGCTCGCGTTCCATCGTGAGCCACTCTTGAAAAGGCAGGCTGTCCAAATTGAATCCCGATAACAGGTCGCCGCGATACAGGTCGGCGGCCTGCGTCAATCGCTGCAAGCAGGTGCCACAGGCCTCCAACCGGCGGTGAGAGTGCGCGTGTACGGTGTCGGCCAGATATGTGAAGGCGTTCGTGTCCAGCCAATGGTCGCTCTCGGGGTTGAATTGGATTGTCTGACGGGTGATTTGCAGAAAGGATGGGGCAGACTCGCGGCTCCCAATGGCGCGGCGCAGCCGGTTCAGGGTCTGGCGCAGCGCGTGCAGGGCCTCAGAGCGAGGTTGATCGGGCCACAGCAGGTCGGCCAGCACCTCTCTACGAAAGGGGATTCCAGGATGTAGCGCCAGGTAGATAAGCAATGCCCGCGCCGGGGCAGTCTCGAACCGTGTGACGAGTTTTCCATCCTTGCTGACTTGAAAAGCACCAAGGAGAGCGATTTCCAGTCTGGCCATTGAAAGAATCCGTGTTTGTGACGTTCTTGTGACGTTTTTCTGCTATAATATCAATGTGATTTGGGATGAGATGCTGAGCATTGGAATGCTAGTATGATTATAACGCGAAATTGACTCGTAAACAAACGTTGATGTCATGGAATAGTCAAATCACTCGTCATTTTGCTAGGTGGCGTGCATGTCGAAAAATCTATGGAAATAAAAATGGAAACATTGAATTGTCCAAGTTGTGCAAGTAGCGATCTAGATCAATTGGGCTTGACAGAATATAAATGCCCTCATTGTGACACAAGTTTCATGCTCACCAATACTCAAACAGGCTTTGTCGATGTTGTTCTCGTCCAGGCCGGCAAAAAGAATATCAAGGTAACCTTGGCTCTCAGAGAAATCACAACCAAGGAGACTGTTCTAGAGATGATGGACTTGGCAAGGGCAAAGCACCTGACAAATGCTACACCCTGCGTTGTTGCACCCAACGTGCCAGTGGAAGTAGGAGAGCGCGTCAAGGCCAGGTTAGAAAAAGCGGGAGCTACCGTTGAACTAGAGCCTGCCTGAGCGGGTTATACAATGACAGGATCGCCATAACATCAACCAGATTTGCCAAGTCTTGACGAATTTGTCCTCGTGGCAAAAGCAAGTGCCAAGACACAAAAGCGGAAGGAGGATATCATGAAAGGTGGCACAATTTATTTCGGGATGGTCACAGTATTTATGCTGGCAGTAGTAGGGATTGCCATGTACATTTCTGGTGGTTTCCAAATGCTCCAAGAAAATTTTGGCTTGATGGGAGTTGCCGGTTTTGTTGTCGTGTTCATACTGCTCGCTGTAGGATTCATGATCTCGGTTCGTAGGAGCCTCAAGCGATCAATGGAACAAGGTGGGCAAACGAACGCATCGGAGGAATTGGATGGCTAGGAGATCAACTCGACGGCCTGATGTGACCACGTTGGCAGAGGCGAATCGTTTCAACCAGAACGCGTTGGCATCGAACCGCCAAGGGCGACTCGCCAGCAGCCAGATTCTCCGGCTTGCGTTCCGCTTGGCAGCTATGCTGCTTGCTACCCTCATTGTGATCGCATTGGGAATAGTTTGTATCGTCTTGGCGGCAGTGGTTGTGCCCAAGGACGCGTTTGCGGCCAACTGGCTATCCTTGGTCATCGCAGCGCTTTTATTTCTCTTTGGCCTGTTTTGGATACTGTATGGGATCAATCATACCGTGCAGAACGGATTCCCACTCTTGCGCGACGTCATAGGCGGTCAGGTGATGATGGAAGAGGGGATCGTGTCGAGAGAGTATGACGATCATGCTTATCCTAGCCTGTGGCATAGATTGCTTACTTGGGTGTTTTACTTTTTCGCCGATAAAAACCAAAAGCACATTGAATGGTTCAGTGGCACACACTATTACGTGCTCAACGGGCAGCAGTTTATCGTATCGCAAAAAGGATACGCCGCGCTGACCGAAGAGTCGTCTTGTCGGCTTTATTATGCTTCTCGCAGTGGGCGACTCGTCAATATCGAACCTGTGCCCGGCGACACAAACCTTAAAGAGGAACTAAATGCCTGAAATCGTTGCATCTGTCTTGCGGAAACTCTTGTTGATATTTGCTTTGCTCAATATGCTGCTGTGTCCCGTGTTATTTGGTTTGGGGACGTTTGCTCCTGACAAACTAAGTTTTCTGGAGCCGGTTGTGTGCCCAGCGGGTATGCATCTGGACCGAGTAACGGAAACTCGGACCGACATGAGGGGAACCGTCACATCTTTGGACGCCGCTTGCACCGATGGTCGGCAAAAGGTGGATGCGACCAATAAAATGGCATTGTTCGTGTGCGGCTTGCCGATTATGGGCGGTGTTCTGCTGGTGGTCTGGGCACTTGCTAGTCCAAGCAAAAAGACCATGGATACTGTGGACTCTAAAGTACAAGGCTGAGTTTTATGATGAAACAACCCGAATCCCAATATCAGTCCTATTTGTTGCGTTTGTGGTGTGCGGGCGAAGAAAAAAACTGGCGAGTGATGTTGGAGCACGTCGGCACGCACGAACGGCACGGATTTGCCGACTTGGAGGGCTTGTGCACCTTTTTACAAGAGCAGATGGACGATCAAGGGAAAAGGGGAGGGAAAATAGTGATCGTTCAGTAACGGGGCTGCCGGGGAATAGAGAGGGAATTGAGCATAGGTATCCAGCATTGAAAGATTTGTCCGAGCCGGGGCGTTGAGCTATAATCAGGTGATGATCAAATCCAATCAAGCGAGGTAGCTCTGATGAAATACGTGCAAGAACCCACCTACAAAAAATACATCACTGGCGAGATCGAACGTTTCGATGAACGCAACACGGGTTTTAGCCGTGGGGCAACAAGCGGGGACAAATACACCGCGATGCATGATAAAAGCGTCGCCAACATAGAGAGACAGGCCACCGGAAAAACGATACTGGAACATGCCATATGGGTTTCGGGCCGCACCGTGGATTATATTATGCGGAAAAATTGCCTGGCGCGAGAAACCGCTCCCATATACAACAGCCAATACCGGCTAGAGAAACCAGATCCCGTGGCGATGACGAAAATCGTCAAGGAAACCGCGTTGTGGCTCGGAGCAGATTTGGTCGGTGTGACAACACTCGATCCCTTGTGGATCTATTCCCACTGGGGAGAGCATAACGTGATGTACACCGGTGCCGCCAAATCGGGCGACCCGATTGAAATCCCCCCAGAATACAAGACTATCATCGTCATGGTCCACGAAATGGGCTATGAGCGTATGCGATGGACGCCCGCCGTCGAGCCAGAGACCGACATCGCCTACTCTAAAATGGGCTGGTGTGCCAGTTCCCTCGCGACGTTTATCGCGGAACTCGGCTATCGTGCCATCCCGGCAGGCAATGAACTGGGGTTGAGTATCCCGATGGCGGTGGACGCCGGGTTAGGGGAACTGGGACGAAACGGGCAATTGATGACGCGCGAATTTGGCCCCAGGGTTCGGATCAGCAAGGTGTTTACTGATCTACCCTTGACCCCCGATTCCCCCATAGACATCGGCGTTCAGTCATTCTGTGAGAAATGCGCCCTGTGCGCAGAATATTGTCCGAGCAAGGCTATCCCGCCTGGCCCTCGAACCGACCAGCCATGGGACATCTCCAATGCGCCCGGAATGCGGAAATGGCCGGTCAAAGCGATGAACTGTCTCGATTGGTGGGTCAAGAACGGGACCCATTGTTCTGTTTGCATCCGGGTTTGCCCTTGGAACAAACCCGACACGCTTTTGCACCGCTGTGTCCGCGTGCTGGCCGAACGCAACATACTTACGCGCGCGCTGGTGTTTATGGACACACAGTTGGGATACGATAAACAGGTCAGGGTAAAAAGGCCCCAAGACCCCTCAGTGATAGCAGTATCTGATAGATAAAGGAGAAAAAAATGCCCCCTGAAATAACAGAAATATTAGCCGGTACATCCATCCTCGTTGTGCTTTCCATCTGCGGAGGCACAGTGTTGTCTCTCGCAATCACGATCGGGATCACAATATTCGCCATACGCTTGATCCGCAAGACAGTTGGACCCAATCGCGGTGTCCTGCAAGACGGAATACCCGCGCAAGCCAAGATCGTGAACGTGCGGCAGACTGGTGTGATGTTAAATAATCAGCCGCAGATACTATTTGATCTGGAGGTTCAGCCGCCTGGGGGCGCGCCCTATCAGGCCCAAGCAAAGGCCGTCATCCCGATGATCAACATCCCCCAGTTCCAGCCAGGGGCGGAGGTGCCGGTCAAGATCCATCCTTCAGACCCAACACAGGTCGTGATGGATATCTATCAACAGCGCTAATTCTGTTCGAGCAAATCGTCCAACTGACTCGTCAGCCGCTAGGTCATCGCTTTTAGAATTGCGGTGTCCCGCCAATTGCGAGCAGTATAGGTCAGACTTCAGGGACCCGCAAAGATATAATTGGCCCGGCAAAGCTCGCGCAGCGCATACTTAATGCTGGTCTGCGTCGCCGCAGCAGCCGACTTGAACGAGACGACCGCGAGATCCAAGTTCAAATGGCGCTTGAAATACTCGTTGACCCGAACCAAGATTTGATCGGCGTCGAGTTCAAAGCCAGCTGGGGTATCCAGAAAGATAGCGTGCACCGGCTCTGCAAGTCCGGACATCACTGCCCGGTGCACTGTGGCCATCGAGGGCGACATTTCTCCCGAACCTATAAGCGTGATGGTTCCCGATGAAAGGTTGGAATTTTGCACAGTATTCAGATAAAAATTGATCACTCGCTTCTGCAATATTGGACACCTGTCCAATACAAAAATCATCCATGTGCATGATGTGCCAATAAATCGTACATGTTATACTGTTGCAGCGGTTGAGATGATAACTGTCATGATTATGACGATTTCGCTGAACTTGACAACTTGTCAGACTAGAGTATAATGCCGCACATCTTATGAGGAGGTAATACATGCGCACTGTAAGGAATAACGCTTTTGTGCCCCGGCTTCGTGGTAACGGAGTGGATCCGTTGCTGCCTGGTCGTAGTGCGCCTGTTTACTGACAAAGTTCGTACCAGTTAACACGGGCCGTGGGCGCACTCGACATCCACGGCCTTTTTATTTATCACTTTCTCGTTTAGTGACAAGGCCGTGGACAATGTCCACGGCCTTGTTTTGTTGTGATCGAGTTAGGAGTAAGCGAATGTTGAATACCCATTGCATCACTTGGGGCGCTAAGAAACCTCAAAATTTTGTACACGGGAGGATCAGGACAGAGAGTCTCATAGAGACTCGTCCGAATGTAGGTGTAAGGTCAAGGAGGAATCAGATGGGTACAGTGGATTACGTATCTTTGGAGGTATCGAGCCTCACCAAACAGTTTGTACAAGATGATAATCTCCGCTGGAAGCGGGACAGCGACGCCCACAAGTCGATGGTGGCGCTGGACTGCGGCAGTTTCCAGGTGTGCTATGGAGAGATCTTGGGTATTATGGGGGCCGACGATTTGGGACTGTCCGCCGTGGTACACAGCATCGCCGATCGCCTTGTCGCAGACGGTGGTCGCGTGACCGTATCCGGTCGCAACGTGTTGCGAGATGAGGTAGCTGTTAAGCGGCTCATCAACCGGGTTTTGGCGGATGCGGTGCTCTTTAACAAGCTGACGCCGATGCAGATCCTGATCTATGGCGCGCGGCTCTATGGCCTGGGCGAACAGGCGGCCAGAGGGTGTGCCTGGGAGGTTCTAAAGCAAATCGGGCTTGACGAGCATGAGATCTTTAGTCCGCTAGAGGAGACGAGTATCTTTGTCCAGCAACAGGTCGTTGCGGCTTGTGCTTCTCTCACGCAGCCAGCGTTTCTGCTGCTGAACGAGCCGACGACGGGGTTGCCTGCTATGAACAAGCAAAAAGTACAATCTCTGATGAAAGAGTTGCGGGACGTCTACAACGCTACCATCCTGCTAACTACCCGCGACGTGCGAGAGGCAAATGCGCTGTGCGATCGCATCGCCATCCTCGACGAGGGGCAGATCGTGGCACTAGACACGCCAGCAGGCTTGAAGAGTCGTGTATCACGCACGAACGGGCACGTCCCGACGTTGAAAGATGTCTTTGTAGAGCTGACCGGCAAACAGCTGGTCCAGTAAACGGGAGAGTAATGAACAATGAACAATGAACAAATCAGCACGGTGATCTTTGATTATGGCGGTGTTTTAGGGCGTACTGTTGACCATACCCCGCGCCGTTCACTGGAACAACGATTCGATCTGGGGCCAGACGGGGTATACAAAGTGGTGTTCGACAGCCCGCTTTGGAACGAGGCCCAGACTGGCCGCATCAGCAACGATGAATTCTGGACCGACATTGGTCAGCGGCTTGGTCTGAACATGCAGGAATCGACCGAGTTTCGGGACACTTTTTGGTCGGGCGACAAGCTGGACGAGGAACTGGTAGCCCTCATTCGCTATTTACGCGATGAGGGCTATCATATTGCCCTGCTTAGCAATGCACCCGATAGCGCGATGCAGCACATAAAAGAGTTGGGCATCGCCGATATTTTCGACACCATCGTTATATCGGCCATCGAGGGGGTAATGAAACCAGATGCCGCAATCTTTGAGTTGACGTTGGAGCGGATAGACATTCGGGCAGATGAGGCGGTCTTTGTGGACGACTTTCGAGAGAATGTGGCGGCGGCCCGGCAAGCAGGACTGCACGCTGTACGCTTCCGTGGCCTCGCACCGCTGCGCCACCAGTTGCGGGCATTGGGAATATCTGTGCCTGACCCTGTCTTGCCCCCCTTGTCCGACATTCAGGCCATCATCTTGGACTGGGGCGGCGTGATGGAAGCGCTGCCAGACGATGCGGGCGTTTTCGAGTGGGAGCGCAGGCTGGCGGTAAAACCGGGAACGTTGTGGCGTGTGCTGTGGGGTAAGGTGTGGCGGCAACTTTCGAGCGGCACGATCACCGAGGCCGATTACGTGGCGCGCGTCTCTGAGCAGTTGGGTCTTCCTGATGCTGAGGCTGGACGTCACTTTTTGGAAGAGTTCCATGGCGAGGATCGGTTCTACCCGCAGATGGCTACCGTCATCCGCGCTCTGCAGAGCCGCTACCAGATCGCTTTGTTGAGCAATGCGTCACCCGGTCAGGCCGGCCGGGCGTGCGAGCAGTATGGCTTTGACATCCACGTCGAATTCGACGTGTACGTCAACTCGGCCCTCGTCGGTCTGCGCAAACCCGATCCGGCGATCTTTCATCTGGCGTTGGAGCAACTGGGCGTTGAGCCGCAGCAGGCGCTCTTTGTGGACGACATGATTTACAACGTGGACATTGCCCGCGAGTTGGGCATTCCCACGGTGCAGTTTGTGGACCCGGACACGTCGTTGGCCGAGATGGAGATGCTGCTGGGGCACTCGATCTAAAAAACACGGATCAGCAGGATACAGATAACAATGACCTCGCCCGAGTTGACTTTGAAAACACAGCCTTGGACACGAACCTTGTTTGGCAAATTGCTTCCCTTTGGACGGGGCAACGTGACCAAGCTGGCGCTGGCCTACTTTTTTTCCACTCTCTACTTTTACATACCGGTGAGCACGCTGTATCTGCGAGGCCGGGGGCTGAGTTATGTGCAGATCAACTCGTTGTGGGGCATCATCGTCGGTACAATGTTTCTGACCGAAATTCCGACCGGTATGCTGGCCGACCGCTTGGGCCGCAAACGCTCGATCAACGTCGCGCTGGCGCTCCAGGTGCTGGGCGAGGTGATCTTTATCTTTGCCGACAGCTATTGGCCCTTTGCCCTGGCGTCGGTGATCGGGGGGCTGGGGTTTGCTTTCTCATCCGGGTGTATCGAGGCCCTGGTTTATGATTCGCTGAAATCGAGGGGACGTGAGGGTGATATGAGCAAGGCGATGGGCTTTATCGGTGCAGCCGAGCGGCTGGCAAATCTGCTGGCTTATACGGTGGGCGGTCTGTTGGTGATCAATCTCACGCAAGAACGGTTTGTGATGGCCATCATCGTCACTGCTTGCGCGGTCGCTGTGGGATGCTTGGTCAGCCTCACGCTCAGGGAACCGCCGGTCGAATTCAGGGCAAGAGACGATGATAGTTCTCTCAAGTTGTTGGCAGATGGGATCGGAGCGTTAAAGAACAATAAACAATTTCGAGGTCTGGTCCTGTTGGCGTTGGCGACGGTGCCCTTTCGGAACTATTTGGGTTTGTACCAACCCCGTTTCGTCGAGGTCGGCGTACCGCCGATCTGGCTGGGGCTGACGCAGGCGTTGGGCGCTGGGTTCTGTGTGTTAGGCGCGCGGTACGCGTACCGTTTGGAAGAGCGCCTGGGCAGTCGGTTGAGCTTGTTATTGGTCACGGGATTGCCCGGCATCCTTTACCTGCTGATGGCGGTGGTGGCGCACCCGGCGTTTACGGTGGTGGTCTTTTGCGCGCTGTACGGATCAATGAGCCTCAAAGGACCGATTTTTTCCGGTCATCTAAATCGACACATCGAGAGCAAGAACAGGGCCACGGTGCTGTCTTTGATTAGCATGTTTTCGGGGCTTTACGTAGCCCTGATGGGATTGATGATCGGTCGCATTGGCGACCTGGCGGTGACGTATGCCTTTATGTTTATGGGAACAGTTGTCTTGGCTGGTTCGCTGTTGTTCCGAGTGAGGAACACAGATTAGGCGAATTGCAGACAGTTCGAGGATTAGGCGAACTGCAGACAGTTTGGCGAACTGCAGACAGTTCGAGGAGGTGATTACAATGACCAATTCTGAGCATTCTGGATTTGATTTCAAAAGCACTGTGTCAGAGAATCGTCTGGCGGGGCTGTGGCGTATGCTGACGGGCTTTCGCCTGGCCTACGTGGGCGCGGTGCTCGGCGTCGGTGTAGCGACGGCTCTCCGGACGACCAACTATTTGCTGTTGCGCTACCTGGTGGACGACGTGTTGACCCTAAAGAGCTTTGGGAGTTTGCCGCTGATTGGGTTGAGTTTCGTGGGCCTGGCGTTGTTTCAGGGCGCGTTCACTTTTCTCAGTGGACGGTGGGCGGCCCAGACGGCGGAAGGGATCACGCGGCGGTTGCGCAATTACCTGTATGATCACATCCAGCGCTTGTCGTTTACTTACCATGACAAAACAAAGACCGGCGAACTGATCCAACGCGCCACATCAGACGTGGACGCCATTCGCCGCTTTTTTGCCGACCAGGCCATTGGCGTAGGGCGTATCGTGCTGCTCTTTACGATCAACTTTGTAGCGGTGCTGAACCTGAACGTGCGCCTGGCGGTGCTTTCGGTGTTGGTGGTGCCGTTCATTGTGGTCATATCGGTCTTTTTCTTCAAGCGCGTCTCCAAGGCTTACGAGGCTTTCCAGGAACAAGAGGCCAAGCTTTCGACCACACTACAGGAAAACCTGACCGGAGTACGGGTGGTCAAGGCGTTCGCTCGGCAGGCGTACGAGCGGGAAAAGTTCGAACAGGACAACTGGGAACAGTTCCAGCGCGGGCGACGATTGCTGCTGATGCACTCGACGTTCTGGCCGGCCTCGGACATTTTGTGTGCTGCCCAGATGCTGGGCGGTTTCTTTGCCGGCGCGCTGATGGCCATCAACGGCACGATCACGGTGGGCACCTATCTGGCCTACGCGGGGTTGGTTGTCTGGCTGATCTGGCCGATGCGCAACCTGGGGCGGTTGATCGTACATATGTCTACGGGGATGGTCTCTTACGGGCGGGTGGCCGAGTTGATCAAGGAGAAGCGAGAACCTTTGGATGCAGGCTCTCACGTGCCATCTGCCGACGTGCGTGGCGAGATCGTCTTTTGCGATGTCCGTTTCGAGTACGAAGGTGCGGACGGCGCAGTGCTGGAGGATATCAGCTTTCGGTGCGAGCCGGGGCAGGCCGTGGCGCTGCTCGGCTCGACAGGATCGGGTAAGACCAGCTTGGTCAATCTGCTGCCTCGTTTCTACGAGTACACTAGCGGCAGCTTGACCCTCGACGGAGTAGAGTTGAAAGAATATCCGCGCCACTTTTTGCGGCGGCAGATTGGCATTGTTGAGCAAGAACCGTTCCTGTTCTCCCGCACCATCCGCGAGAACATCACCTACGGGGTGGGGCGGGACGTTTCGGACGAGGAAGTGGAGGCCGCCGCGCGAGCCGCCGCCGTTCACGACGTGATCCTGACGTTCCCAGAGGGGTACGGCACGCTGGTCGGCGAGAAAGGAGTCACCCTATCGGGCGGTCAGAAACAGCGCGTGGCTATCGCCCGGACGCTGCTCAAGGACCCGCGCATCCTCATCCTGGACGACGCCACCTCGTCGGTGGATACCGAGACCGAGGGGTTGATCCGCGGCGCGTTGCAGCGGTTGATGGAGGGACGTACCAGTTTCATCATCGCGCACCGCATCCAGAGCGTGATGAACGCCGACCTGATCCTGGTGCTCGACCAGGGCCAGATCGTGCAGCGGGGAACGCATAGCGAGTTGATGGAGCAGACGGGCATTTACCGTCGAATTTACGATATGCAGGCCCGCATCGAGGATGAGTTGGATAGAGAGATTGAAGAGACGCAGACTTCGGAAATCTCCCGGACTTCCGAAGTCTATGCCGAGGAGGAATTAGCACATGTCGCAGTTTAAGTTTGAAGAAGAGGAATTCAGTACCGAGTTTAACGGCAAAACCGTCTTGCGAATTCTGGCCCAGGCGTTGCCACACTGGCCGTGGCTGGTTGGTTTTCTGCTAGCCATCACGCTGGTATCTGGCATAGGATCATACACCACCTATCTCAGCAAGCGGATCGTAGACGAGGGTATCCTGGCAGGCAATCGAGTGGTGCTCACACAGATCGTCACCACCTATGGCGCGCTGACCATGGTATCGGCTGCGGGAGTCTTTGGCTTTATCTTTTTGGCCGGTATCCTGGGAGAGCGCATCCGGTACGATCTGCGAAAAAAGATGTTCGAGCACCTGCAAGAGCTGTCGTTCTCCTATTTCGACCGGACGCCGGTGGGCTGGATCATGTCGCGCGTCACCTCCGACTCGAACCGAATGGCCGAGTTGGTGACGTGGGGATTGCTGGATGTCACCTGGGCAGTGATGAACATTGTCACAGCCCTCTACTTTATGCTGGTCATCAACTGGAAGCTGGCCCTGATCGTTTTTGCCATCATCCCGGTGCTGGTGATCGTAGCGGCGCAGTTCAAAAAGAAGATCATTGTCGAGTACCGGTTGGTGCGCAAGATCAACTCGAAAATCACAGGCGCGTACAACGAGAATATCCAGGGCGTGCGCGTGATCAAGGCCCTCTGCCGGGAACAGGAGAACCTGCGCGAGTTTGGCGAGCTTTCGGGCGAAATGTATCGCGCATCCTACCGGGCGGCGTGGCTCTCGGCGCTGTTCCTGCCGACGGTGCAGTTCATCAGCGCCATCGCGTTGGGCAGCATCGCCTGGTACGGCGGCTTGCAAGCCCAGGTGGGCAGTATGACCATCGGCGGTATCCAGGCGTTCGTATCGTACATCACGTTCATGCTCTGGCCGGTCCAGGACCTGGCCCGCGTCTACGCCGAAATGCAGCACGCCATCGCCTCGGCAGAGCGTGTCTTTTCGCTGATCGACGCCGAGCCAGAGATAGCCGACCGGGCCGGGGCCATCGACCCCGGCACTATCCGGGGCGACGTCGAGTTTGACCATGTGGACTTTTACTATGAAAAAGACAAACCTGTGTTGCGAGACTTTGCGTTGCACGTCAAGCGCGGCGAGACCATCGCGCTGGTTGGGCCGACGGGCGGCGGCAAGTCGACCATCGTCAACATGGTCTGCCGCTTTTACGAACCCAAGTCGGGCGCGATCCGCATCGGCGGGCGGGACTATACCGAGCTATCTCTGCACGCCATCCAGTCGCGGATCGGAGTGGTGTTGCAGACGCCGCATCTCTTTTCTGGCACCATCCGCGAAAATCTGCGCTACGGTCGGCTGGACAGTACCGACGAGGATGTCGAGGAAGCGGCCAAGTTGGCCGGCGCGCACGATTTCATCGTCAAGATGGAAAAGGGCTACGAGGAGGAGGTGGGCGAGGGCGGCAACCTGCTCTCGGTGGGGCAAAAGCAGTTGGTCAGCCTAGCGCGGGCGATCCTGGCCCAGCCAGAGATCTTTATCATGGACGAGGCGACCAGCTCGGTGGACACGCTGACGGAGGATCTGATCCAGCAGGGGATGGAAAAGCTGATGGACGATTGCACCAGTTTCGTCATCGCGCACCGTCTCAGCACGATCAAGCGGGCGGACCGCATCCTCGTCATCGAGGACGGGCGCATCGCCGAGATGGGGTCCCACGCCGAGCTGCTGCGCGCCGGGGGGCACTATTACCGGCTGTACACAAAGCAGTTCCGCCACCAGTTGGAGCAAGAGTACGATCTCTTCAAGCGGCCTACGCTGGCGCAGGTGGTAGTGTAGTGAGGATGAGACACCGGGTTAACAATCTACAATGATCAAAGGAGTAAATTAGAATGATTGAATATAAAACTGGAACAGACGTGATAAACTGGGAATTACTGGTTCAACTCTATTTTGAGGTTGATGGGGTTGTAGGCTTGGGAAGAGAACAAAATCTAGCAAAAATAAAAAAGGCTTTTCTCAATAGCTATAAAGTTGTTACTGTATGGGATGGGGACAAAATAGTTGGTGCAGGCAGACTAATATCTGATGGTGTATGTTATGGATGGATTCATGATATGGGAGTTCTTCCCGAGTATCAAAAAAAGGGTATCGGAAGAAATATAATGGAGGAACTTTTGAATGGAGATGAAAGTCTTTTATTTGGTCTAACTTCGGCATTTGGAGCTGAAGAGTTTTATTATAAACTTGGATTTAAAAGACATAAATCAGCACTTGCAAAATACCCTGGTGAATCGATTTATTTGGAAGATTAGAGTATGGTCGATCATTATACATAGGATTGCCTTGTGATGATGGTGGATCCAGCAAGGAGAAATTTAAGTGAACATCAGATTACTTGAAAGAGACGAGGTCGAAACCGTCTGGACGATTGACCGGCGTCAAATCATCGAAAACATCTATTACCTGGAAGACGGCGAGTTGGTGCTCAAAGACGAATACTATGATATGCGAGGTTGGCCGTCCGGCGAGGCGGAACAATACACGCCTATTTTGCTCGATTGCTTTGATCGTGAGGGGACGTTCTACGGTGCGTTCGAGAACGGTCAATTGATCGGGGTGTCTGTTCTGGATGCCAAATTCATCGGAAAGAACAAGGACCAATTGCAGCTCAAGTTCCTGCACGTGAGCCACGATTATCGGGGAACAGGGCTGGGAAGGATCCTTTTTGAAAAGGCCGCGGACAAGGCACGGGCGTTGAACGCAAAAAACCTCTACGTCTCGGCGACGCCGTCAGGGAGTACGATCCATTTTTATATGCGGATGGGGTGCACGGTTACCCAGGATGTAAACGCTGATCTGTTCGAACTTGAGCCGGAAGACATTCACTTGGAATGTCCGATTTTGTAAAAGCGCATCTTTTCTGCCACGAATTGCCACGAATATGAATGGCAAAATTCGTGAAATTCGTGCAATTCGTGGCCAAAAACAAGTAGCAAGTGTTTGCAGCAAACTAAAATCAAGAGGAGAAAAGAATGAAAATCTATATCACCGCCGACATCGAAGGCGTTACGGGAGCTACTCATTGGAATGAGATGAACAAAACACACGACAGTTATGGCGAGTTTCGGGAACAGATGACGGCCGAGGTCGCCGCGGCGTGTGAGGGAGCGTTGAACGCCGGAGCGACCGAGGTTCTGGTCCGGGATGCCCACTGGACGGGCAGGAACATTATTCCATCCAAATTGCCCCGTGAGGTCCGGATCGTTCGGGAATGGAGCGGTCATCCCTTTGCGATGATGCAGGAACTGGACGAGACGTTCCAGGCTGCGATGATGATCGGCTATCATTCGGGGGCCGGTTCCAGCGCTTCGCCCCTGGCCCACACAGTAACGGGCAAAGTCCGGCACATCAAGATCAACGAGCGGTACGCGTCGGAATTTCTGATCAACGCTCACACGGCAGGGTTGACGGGCGTGCCGGTGGTATTTGTCTCTGGCGACGAGGGCATCTGCGAGGAAGCGGAAACCTTCATCCCGAACCTGAGCTCCGTCGCCGTTATGCACGGCGTGGGCAGCTCGACGATCAGCATCCACCCAGACTTGGCGGTTGAACGTATTCGCGCGGGGGTTGAGGCGGCGCTCAAGGGGGATGTGTCCCAGTGCCAAGTTCAGATGCCCGATCATTTCTCTGTCGAGGTCGCGTACAAGGATCACGCGATGGTTTATGGCAAGAGCTTTTATCCGGGCGTTCAGTTGGCAGGACCGCACATGGTGCAGTTCGAGGCGGATGATTATTTCGAGGTGTTGAGGTTCTTCTCGTTCTGTCTTGGATAGGAAGGAGAGAACGCTGTGAACTTTGATGTAGTGTTCGATACATTCCCACAGCTGGAAACCAAGCACCTGGTCCTGAGAAAGCTACACTCTGGTGATGCAGAATCGCTGTTCGCGGTATTGGGTGATGAAGAGGTGACCGAGTTCTACGATGATGAGGTCTTCCGAGACGTCTCCCAGGCTGGTGAACAGATCGAGGCCTGGGCTGCCGGGTTCAGCACAAGACGATGCGTGCGTTGGGGGATCGCTCAACGGGAGAATGGCAAGATCATTGGGACGTGTGGTTACTATGGATTCCACAGATGGCACAAGCGAGCTGGCATTGGCTACGAGCTAGCGCGGTCGTTCTGGCGGCAGGGGATTATGACAGAGGCGCTAGACGCAATCATCGAGTTTGGCTTTGAGAGGGCAGGGTTGAATAGAATCGAGGCGGTGGTGATGCCGGAGAATAGAGGGTCAGTAAAGCTGCTGGGAGGACTGAGCTTTCACCAAGAGGGCGTCTTGAGGGAATACGAGAACTGGGGGAACAAAGGGTGCGTAGACCTGATGATGTTTTCATTGTTGAGACGCGAGTATGAAGGAGGGTAACGCTTGTGGTAATCATCTTGCTGTGAGCGCAGCGGGGTTTAGCTACAAGCGCGACGGAATTGTTAGCTGATACTAGGGCTTTTCCAGTTTTCAAGTCCTCCCAAAATTGCAGTGGAGAATCTCATAAATCGCACACGAGTTACAAAATAACCGAAAAGCTCAAGGAATTCCATCATAATCTGCCTTTTCAAGGTGTCGTTGACTGCATTACAAAATCTGTTTGGGAGATTTTTCTCTGGAATTCCCTAAATTGGAGTCCAGTCATGAAACCTTTTAACGAACTCACTTTTCTTGGCCGGTTGCGAAGAAAGCGGCAGTTGGCCCAAACGGCATTAGGTGTCTACGGATTGGGCGAGGCGCGATTCAAGCTCGTCGTAGATGCCGGAAACACCCTCTATCGGGTCATTGCACCGGACCATGCCTCAGCCAAGACGGCGAACGGGCTGTTCGAGGAAGGGCAATACTTGCTCCGGGTTCACCAGCCCGGCGTTCAGGCTACTGATGCGATTGAACTAGAGCTAACGTGGATGGCTGCGATGCGTCACGAGGCCGATCTACCGATACCAGAGCCGGTCCCGACGCTGGATGGCAGTCTGCTGACACAGGCATCCATCCCCGGCATACCGGAGGAACGCAATTGTTCACTCCTCCACTGGGTAAAGGGACGGCGTATCACAAAGCGGCTTCGGCCCCATCACCTGAGAGCGCAGGGACAACTGATGGCGCGACTGCACAACTTTTCGACGCATTGGCAACGTCCACCGGGGCTCACGAAACGACACCACAACTGGAATGGCATGTTCCAAGACAACCCGACAGCCGACCTTTCCTTTTCGATTGACGAGGTCTGGGCACTCTTGCCGCAGTCCTACGTCGAGCCTTTCAAATTTGTGACCCAACAGATGCGACAAGTGATGGACGAGTTGGGCCAAGGCCCCGACGTGTATGGACTGATCCACGCCGACCTCGCCGCAGATGCCAATCTGTTGTTCTGGCACGGAGAACCCCACGTCATCGACTTTGACGAATCCGGTTTCGGCTATTGGGTGTATGACCTGGCGGTCGCTTTGGAGCACTGCCGGGAAACCGGGGAGTATGCTCGGTTTAGGGATGCCTTGCTGGAGGGATATGCAGAGAGTCGCTCCCTACTGGAAGAACAATTGCAGCATTTGGAACTTTTTACGGTGGCCCTGGACGTATATTTGGGCCTTTGGAACGCGGGAGCGGCGCAATTCTATCCGCTCTATCGAGAGACAGCGCTTCGGCAGTTGGAACACCACGCGGGGCACGTGGTGCGCTATTTGGCTGACTGCTAACAAGTGTGCTTCTTCCAGAGGTGGACATGATCACGATCCGCGATTATCTTGAGAGCAATGCAAAAAACGTCGGTATACTCATTGCCGATACGTACGGCGAGTTCAATCTATCTTTTGTGCCGCCTGAAGAAAGGATCCCGTTCCTGGGACCTTTTCAGTACGCCAGATCATTGGACAAATCCCATCAGGAAGCGATTTCCCAAGTGATCAGTGCTCCAATGGTACTTGTCGCTCAAGATGGAGACGAGATCGTGGGGGTGCTGCGGGGCGGAAGAAAGGACGAGCGGCAACGGGTGGTGCTGCAAAGCCTGTTCGTCAAGGGAACGCACCACCGGCGCGGGATCGGGCAGAAACTGGTCGAACGGTTCGAGGAAGCGTGCCAGCAGCAAGAAGAGACGGTGATCCGCGTGGCCTCGTCGCCATACGCAGTCCCGTTTTACCGGGCTATGGGGTACAAAAAGACGACCGGGATGCGCTCGATGAAGAGTTTCGATGGAGAGGGATTCGAGTATCAACCGATGAAAAAAGTATTGACGAGGTGAAAGAGATGGACAGATTAAAGCGAATGCAGTTTGAGACCGACGTCGCCGACGCGTACGACGAAAACCTGATTGGCGAGGTGATTCGCGGGGGAAAGACGGCCACCGTTTGCCGGGCGGACGAATATCACCTGCCCTACAGTGAGTACGACGACGGCAATTGGCAGGTCGGGGACTTGGTCGAGTTGTACGACCGACATGCGCGGCTGCGCTGCATCATTCGGGTGACCGAGGTGTACAACGTGCCGTTCGGGGACATTCCCGAAAAGTTGTGGCGGGGCGAGGCGTGCGAAAGCGCCGAACACTTTCGCGAGGCGCACCGCGAGGTCTGGCCAGATTACGACCTGACGCCCGATTTCGAGCTAACGGCCACGCATTTTGAGCTGGTAGAGACGATCAATCCATAATGCAGCTTTTCTGCCGGACACTTTTACACGTGATTGGGAGATATTGATTTTTCGCCACGAATTGCACGAATTACCACGAAAATAAGAGGGCGACAAAATTAGTGAAAATTCGTGCAATTCGTGGCAGAAGAAAAAAAAGTATCAGGTAGAGAAAATGCAGCAGATTATTAAAGAGAGGATCAAAGAATGATTTACACAGTGAACGGACCAATCAAAAAAGAAGATTTAGGATTGACGCTATCTCACGAACACACGACCTGGGATTCGAGTCAAGCCGAGGCGCTCTATTCCGAAAAGCGCTACGATGAAGAGATCGTCAGAACATACACAGACACGCTCCTGCCGGTATTCACGCGGCTGGCCAAGGCGGGCTGTCGTGCGATCGTCGAAGCTTCGCCGCCGGAAGGGGGGCAAAACCTCAGGTTGTTGAAAACAGTATCCACAGCATCTGGCATGCACATTGTCCCCAATACCGGCTCGTTTTTTGGGGAGGACGCGTTCCCATCATTCAAGGATGCGACGATAGACGCGATTGCGGCTCAATGGATCGGCGATTTCAACCTCGGGCTGGACACGCTTGATGGTGTTGTCATTCGACCGGGTTATCTGAAAATTGCATTGAATGATGACGGAGCGATCGCACCATTGCGAGAGAAGCTGTTTCGGGCGGCGGTGAGGACGAGCAACGCTACCGGACTGCCCATTCAATGTCACATTCTCCGGGCCGCAACCGCTGAACAGGCGTTGGCGATTTTGCGCGAGGAACAGTGCGACCTATCGAAATTCTTGTGGGCGCACGCTTGTAATGAGGCCGATATCGACGTCATCCAGAAATTGGCATCTCAGGGAATCTGGTTGGGCATAGACTGCATCCGTAAAGGCGAGTATGACAAGTATCCAGCTTTGATCAAACAGATCATAGCGCTGGGATACCAGGACCAGATGCTATTGTCTCAGGATTATGACTTTTTCGCCGAAATCACCCAACTGGGGCCGGAACATCCGTGCGCCAGTATCCTCACGGATTTTGTGCCCTATTGCGAGGCAAACGGGCTTGATCGAGACGTACTGTTGTCTATCTTGACCGATAATCCAGGAAACTTTTTCGACATTCAGAGCCACTAATGTAGGAGCGAACAATGTCTACGCAGGACACTGCCCAGGACAAGTGGAACGAGCAACTGACCGAGACGTTTCTCGAATACGGACGGTATTTCATTCCGGAACGGGAGCGCCAGTGGGAAATGATCGTCTCCCTGGTGCCGCACCGGGACCAACCCTTTGCCATCGTCGAATTGTGCTGCGGCGAAGGATTGCTGGCGGAGGCGTTCCTAAAGTGCTCGCCAGCCTGCACGGTGCTGGGACTGGACGGTTCTCCGGGGATGCTCAAGCGGGCGCGAGAACGACTCGCCCCGTACGGTGATCGTTTCCAGGCGCGGCTGTTTGACCTGGCAGAGAAACCCTGGCGAGAGACTCTCGAGAACGTGCAGGCGGTGGTGACATCGATGGCCGTTCATCATCTGGATGGGCCGCAAAAGCAGGCGCTGTTCCACGACGTGTATCGGATGTTGGCCAATGGAGGCGTTTTCGTCATCGCGGACCTGGTTGAAACGGCACACCCGCTGGGGCGCGAGTTGGCAGCCGATGCGTGGGATGAGGCAGTCCGCGAACGCTCCCTGGCACTCGACGGCAACACGGCGGCATTCGACTTTTTCGCGCGGGAGGGATGGAACACGTATCGCTATCTCGATCCCGATGACATTGACAAGCCCTCGCGCCTGTTCGATCAACTCAAGTGGTTGGAGCAGGCTGGTTTTGTGGATGTGGACGTTTACTGGATGAGGGCGGGGCACGTCGTTTTTGGGGGACAAAAGCCGAGCAACGAATTACCCGGCTAATACACAAAAGCGGACAATAAACGTCCGAGCGATAAATCGCATCGGTTGTGAACACGTTTTTAGCGTGTTTTCCGTATCAGGTTGCGAATTCATTCGCGACTTGAGGAGAAATAGTTGTGGGTATCAACCAAAGCCTTGAAAAAATAACACAACGGGACATCGAAAAAGGGCTGCGGCAACTCGGCCTTGGCCAAGACGATGTAGTAGAGGTACACAGTTCCTTGAGCAGATTTGGCTGGGTAGAGGGCGGCGCGGCGGCAGTGGTTGACGCGATGATGACCGTCGTCGGGGAGGATGGCGTGCTGGTGATGTCAGCCTATCCAGTGAGCAAACTGCTGCCCCTGACGGAGGCGGAAAAGACGCGCGGCATTACGGCCAAGGTGCAGACCTTTGGGGAAGAGTACGATGGTCCAACCGGGATGGGTGTCATCGCCGACGAATTTCGTCATAGACCGGAAACGGTGCTGGGACCTGGCTTCCATCGCGTGTGCGCCTGGGGCCGCGCCGCGGCGCTGCACGCCGAGAGGGGGTACGCGCACCTGCTGGAGGAAGATGGCTGGGTGCTGGGCCTGGGTGTGGACATTCACTACTGTTCCAGTATGCACCAGGCCGAGACCGGCGTCGAGTTTCCAGAGGCGGTCAAGAGCTGTTGGCAGGTCCCGGAGGATATCCGGCGGGACTATCCCGATGACTATTATATATCTTACGGCGGCACACCCGACGACGCTTGGCAAAAGGTCCAAGACGAGGCCGAGCGCCGTGGGCAGGTCTGGCGGCACCGCATCGGTCAATCCGAGTGTGTGCTGTTCAAGGCCCGCATCGTCGTCGGCATCTATGGGGAGTGGCTTCGCACTGATCCATTCGGGTTGCACGGGGTTGAGAGAGAAAAGGCAGGGTTATATGAAGATTCTTGAAAAATGGCCCATCGGTCCGGTTGCTACGATCGAACCGACACCTGGCGGGGATCGTACGTCGTTCGTCACGACGGTCGATAACGAGTACTTTGTTCTGAAAGAAACGCACGATCGGGTGCGGTCTCAGCGAGAGTATGCGCTCTTGCGCAAGCTGTCACAAGCCGGAGTCTCGGTTCCGCTTCCGATCACTGCGGTGGATGGAGATTGGTACGTAGTGAATAATAAAGGACAGGCATTCTGGCTGTATCCAAAGCTTGCCGGGGAGGTGGTTGCCGAGCATTATACGGGTGACGCTGAACAACAGGCTGAGGCCTTGGGTAAAGCCATCGGATTTTTGCACGGACACCTTCAGGCGTGTGGTGATTTGAGCGGTTTTCGAGACATGAATTTGATCGGGCAAATTCAAGAGTGGGCCATCCCGTGCATCCGCACGGGTAAAGCCATGGTCGATGCCGAGGCCATCGAAAAGATATGGCGGGATGCCGAGGAGGAGTTTGTTCCGCTCTACGACGATCTCCCAAAACAGTTGATCCATCGGGACGCTCACCCGGCAAACATGCTCTTTGATAACGGAAGGCTGACGGGGTTTCTCGATTTCGAACTGGCTGTGAGAGGACGACGTGTGTTCGATATCTGTTATTGCGCCAGTGCCATCCTGGTCGATGGTTTTCAGGACCAGGAAAAAGCGCGCAAATGGCATACTTTATTTCGCTCCATAGTGAGTGGATACGAGATATTTTACCCCTTGTCATCCTCGGAGCGCCTGGCTGTGTATGGCGTGTTGGTGGCGATTACACTCTTGTTCACTGCCTTTTGGCTAGATATCCGCAGTGATGAGGATGCAGCAAAGAATACTGAAAGTTTACTATATTGGTTGTCGGATAACAGACAAACCTTGATTGTGTAGGAGTCATAATGATACAAGTAGAGTCGTTGAATCAGTATTTTCAAGAGCTTGAGCAACAAAACAAGTTCTCTGGTGTGGTGCTCGTCACTCGGGGCGAGTCGCAGTTGTACGCTGGTGCGTATGGGTATGCCAGCCGTCCCTGGAAGATCAAGAATACGCTCGATATGCGGTTCGACACGGCGTCGATCACAAAGCTGTTTACGTCCGTTGCTGTGTTGCAATTGATCGACCAGGAAGCGTTCGCTTTTGACACCGGTGTGATCGACTTTTTGGGATTGGAGGACACGGCGATTTCCGAGGACGTGAACGTTTTTCATCTCTTGACCCACTCGTCCGGCATTGGCGACGATTGTGAGGAAGAGGATGGAGAGGAGTACGAGGACTTGTGGAAAACCAAGCCCAACTATTCGGTCACAGAGACGGCGGATTTTTTGCCACAGTTCATCCACAAACCCGCCAATTTCCCACCGGGGCAAGGAACCCGGTACTGCAATTGCAGTTGGGTGCTGCTGGGCTTGATGATCGAAAAGGTTACCGGAATGGCGTATCGCGACTATGCGCGGGAGAACGTCCTCGCCAAAGCCGGGATGACGTACTCGGGTTTTTTCCGTATGGACGAGGCACACGAGAACGTCGCCGAGGGAACCGATCCGATCTGCGATGGAGATGATAACGTCATAGGGTGGAAGAAGAACATTTACTCTTTCCCGCCCGTCGGATCGCCTGACGCTGGTGCGCACGTCACCGTTGCTGATCTGGATCGTTTCTTGCGGGCGGTGAAAGCGGGCAAACTGCTCTCGCCAGAACTGACGGAAGCCTTCTTTACACCCCAAGTGCAAGATCGTGAGATCGATGATTGGACTAGGTGGTATGGCTATGGGGTGTGGTTCTATGTAGACAAATCCGGCCAAGTGATTTGTTGTCAAAAGGAAGGTATCAATGCTGGCGTCAGCGGCATGATTCGCCATTTCCCCGATCGTGATATTAACGTGGTTATCCTGTCCAACATGATCGGTGGGGCGTGGGGGCCAGTGTGGAAGATCCACGAAATGGTGGTCGCCGGGGAATTTGATACCAAGGAGTAGTTAAAAGGAGGATAATGATGAGAGAGGAGATGATTTTTTATTGCGGAGAAATATGCACGAAATGTTCAGCCCACGTTGTTTGCTACTCGAAACAAAGATGTACCGACTATGATGTTGGTCGCTACGGTCGCCGTGGCGCGGTCATGTCCGGCGGCGTTGAAAGTTGGGAGAGCCCAGTCTGGAAGGCGTGGAGCGATTATGGCAAATGGGCACGCCAGTGGTTGGGGTAGAAATAGCATGATCCCTGAACACGTACGACAGGCATATCGCTTGACAGGTTCGGCCCATCGGCTCACTGGCGGTTCGCAAGATGCGTATCGAGCGGGCGATGTGGTCGTAAAGCGGTTGGTCAGTACGTCGTTAGAGAATCCCCATTCGTTTCAGTTGGCAGCGTGGCTGGTGGAGCAGATAGTTGATATTACTGAGGATGGTTTTCGGATCGCGCGCCCGGTGGCCTCATGTGATGGGGCGTGGATGACGGGTGATGGGTGGATGGCATGGACGTTTATAGAGGGCCGACAGGCTTCCGACAAGGATGTCCCAGCGATCATCGACGCTGTCCGCGCCTTGCATCGGGCGCTCCGATCTATTCCAAAGCATCCGCTGCTTGATCAGAATAACAGTGCTTGGGGATTTGCCCACGATCATTGCTTGGGCAGCTGTCCTGACTGGGTGCATCCTGTATTGAAAGATTGGATTGATGCACTATATGCCAAGCGCCGACCGCTGCAGCCGATGGCTTGCCAGATCATCCACGGCGACCTGAACCACGAGAACATCCTCATAGCACCTGGTTTGCCGCCAGGGTTTATTGATCTGACGCCGTTCTGGGCGTCGGTTGACTTTGCCCTGGCAATGTTTGCCAACTGGATCGGGCCACGGCGGGGAGATCCCTCGGTGCTGCGTCATTTTGAGGATGTGCCACAATTTGATCAGCTTTTTATCCGGGCAGCGATCCGCATGTTGCTTGTTGTGTCGGATCTCGATGGTGTTGAGGGGTGGGAGACAAGCTCAGAGAAGGCAGCCGCGGAGATTGTGCTCGATTATGTATCTTGACCATGAGAGTTTGTTTGGAATTCGAAAAGACGTTTGAATATCTGAAACGCATCGCCACGTCGGTTGGTGAGCGGGAGGGATGGGATTTTTCGCGGATGAGAGACGCACGCGAGCCTGTGCCTTGGAACTATATGTGCGTGGTTCCTGATTACCTGAAACAGTCTGACTGCGTCCTCGACATGGGCACCGGCGGTGGGGAGAAATTGCTCTCGTTGGCTCCTCAAGTTGACTCGGCGGTGGGCGTCGACTGCAGCGCAAAGATGGTCGAGACAGCACTAAAGAACAAGGCGGCATCGCAGGTCAAGAATGTTTCTTTCGAGGTGATGCGTGCCAAAGCACTGCGGTTTCCCGATGGTGAATTCGACGTCGTGTTGAACCGGCATTGCACGGTGAACGTCTGCGAGACGTTTCGGGTATTAAGACCAGGCGGGTATTTCATTACGCAGCAAGTGGGTTTGCGGAACACGCAGAACATCTGCGCACTGTTCGGCTGTGGGCCAGGTGGTGCATACGAGCCGGAACTGTTCCAAGAGGCATCTGTCTTGGCCGGAGCCTTTGAGCAGCTCGGCTGTCGCGTGGTGTGCACCGCCGAGTACGACGTGCGCTACTGGTTCCTCGACGTCGAGTCGCTGCTCTTTTGGCACCAGGCGATCTCCATCCCGGAGGATTTTGACATCGAAAAGCATTGGCAGCAAATAGATCAGATCATCGCCGAGTACCGCACGCCAGACGGAATCGAGACGAACGAGCATCGAGAGCTTTTGATTGTACAGAAATTAGCATGATACAGCCATAGTTTTTGGAGGCAAAAGTTGCACTGCAAAATAAAAGACCTAAAAGTCCATTGTCGAGTTGTCGGAAGCGGAATGCCCATTGTGATGGTGCACGGTATGGGGGTGGACCACAGAACTATGACCGGATGTATTGAGTCGGTTTTCCAGTCCAGAGATGATGAGTGGAAACGCATCTACTTTGACTTGCCGGGAATGGGGAACACCAAGGGAGTAGATTGGATCACAAACTCGGACGATATGTTTAGGTTTGTGTTGGCAGTTGTTGATGAGATCATACCGGGTGAACCTTTCCTGATCGTCGGCGAGTCGTATGGGGGATACCTGGTCCGCGCAGTGGTTCGCGAGAGACCGGAGGATGTGGAAGGAATGCTGCTCATCTGTCCTTTGATCGTGGCAGACGATGAGCAAAGAGACGTCCCGCCGTGTACGGTACTAGAGAGAGATAGTGCACTGGACGAAAAGCTAGAGCCTGAGGAAAAACAATTTCTAGACCTGTTCTTGGTGAATCAGAGTGAAGAAAAGTGGGAACGGTTCAGGGACGAGATGTTGGCTGGCTTTAAGGGCGGGGATGAAGCATTCAAAGCAAGGATTCGAGGGGATATAGAGTCGTATGCGTTCACCTTTGACGTGGATGATCTGGCGGCTCCCTTTGAAAAGCCGTCGTTGATTGTTGCTGGTCGACAGGATTGTCTCGTGGGGTATCAGGATGCGTGGAAGTTGGTGGAAAACTATCCGCGGAGCAGCTTTGCGGTGTTAGATGGCGCCGGGCACGGGTTGCAGATAGAGCAGGCGGGGTTGTTCAACGCATTAGCTAATGAGTGGTTGGATCGGGTCAAGGAGGAGTCAACTGCCTAATCACATGGATTGGAGATCAAAAATCTTCCGGAAAACTCCAGTTAGAAGATAAGAGGATGTGAGCAGTAATCAGTCATTTACCCAATTAACAACTTGGAGATCTGGAACTAGAGAAAATTCTCGTAAATTGTTCGTCACTAACGTTGCATCCAAACTCAGTGCGTGGGCAGCTATGAGCGTATCTAGCGAGCCGATCGGAGTGCCTTGCGATTCCAGAGTTGCTCGGATTTCCCCGTAAGCGTCTGCAGCCCGGACGTCAAAGGGTGCACAAACCAAAGGGAGTAAAAACTGTTGTAATGCGCGTTGGTTCTGCTCAACATATTGACTCTTTTGAACACCAAATTGTAATTCTGCCACGGTGATAGCTGAAATGCCTATTTCGCCAGCAGGGTGGGCCTGGAATTTCTGCAAGACTTGAGGCGGCTTTCTTTTGATCAAATAGATGCAGATATTCGTGTCCAGTAGATACTTCATTCGAAAGGGTTCTCCCGAATCTGTGGTTCGGGCTGTTCGCGGTCTTCCATAAAGTCATCAGAGAATAGAGCCAGGCTGTCGAATAATGATTGCCAGGGTTCTTGATAGGGAATCAACATGACCGTATTACCCATTTTCTTGATAAAGACCTGGGTACCATCGAACCTGAATTCTTTAGGGAGTCTGACCGCCTGACTCTTGCCGTTTTGAAATAGTTTGGCAGTTTTCAACATAACAAACCTCCTGAGGTATATATTTATAGTATATACTATTTTCTTGAAGAATGCAAGGAACTGCTCACAAGTAGACAGGACGTTTCAAGGAGAGAAAAATGAAAGATGAACGGTATCGTTTCAAGCTGGGCGAGTTCGAGTGCCTAGCCATCCGGGATTATGCCGAGACGTACCCCCTAGCGGAACTGACGACGGATGCGCCAGAAGAGCAAGTGGCCCAGGCGCTGCGCGAGCGCGGGTTCCCGTTCGAGGGAGCGGCCCTGGACTTTAACAATCTGTTGATCGACACCGGCGAAACCTGTGTGTTGGTAGACACCGGTTGGGGCTGTGGCCTTTTTGAGAAACAGGGTCGCTTGCTGGAACACCTGCAAGCGGAAGGAATCGCTCCCGCAGACATCGAGTGGATCATCTTTACCCACGGCGATATCGATCACACTGGGGGAGTGCTTGATGCTGATGGTACCCCCGTCTTTCCGAATGCCCAGTACGTGATGTGGAAAACGGCGTGGCAGATCTGGCAGGCGACCGATTGGTCCGCGTATCCAGAAGAAATGGTCGTGTGGGGACAGCGAGTGACACAGTTGCTCCGGGAGCGGGGTGTTTGGGCAGAGACCGAGACCGAGTTTTTGCTCGGATTTCAACTCGTTCAATCGACCGGTCACCGTTCGCATCATACAGTTCTGACGGTTTCCTCGGCGGGCGAGCGGTTGTTGCACCTGGCTGACGCCATCGTCCATTCGGTCCTGATCGATCACGTCGATTGGTCCTGGCCCGGTCACTCGACGCCCGACGAGGCGCGGGAAGACAAACAGCGGTTGCTGGCTTGGGCGGCGGATCGAAATTCGCTGGTCTTTGCGTCTCATTTTCCGTTCCCGGCCTTGGGGTGCATCTCCCGGCGGGAGGAGGGTTGGAAGTGGCAAGCAATCGGCAGTTAAGAACGGCGCTTTGGATTTTACTCGCGCTTGCGAGTCTGTGTGCCTGTACGTCTGGAGCGGTCACACCGGAAACCCCCAGTGAATTGAATCTGGACGAGTTCTTTGATGATTACGACAAGAGTTGTTTCGTGACGCTGGATGTGACCAACAACCAGTATTCGTACCACAATCCAGAGCAGTGCGCCAAGCGGATGGCACCTTGCTCCACGTTCAAAATCCCCAATTCGTTGATCGGGTTGGAGACGGGCGTGATTCCCGACCAGTACCACGTGATCGCGTGGGATGAAATCACGTACCCGGTCGAGGCGTGGAACCAGGACCACACGTTGGAAACCGCGATACGAGACTCGGTGGTGTGGTACTATCGGGAACTGGCGGCACAGGTGGGGACTGAACGGATGCAGCAGCACGTCAGTGCCATTCCTTACGGGAATGAGGACGTCTCCGGTGGCCCAACGTTCTGGTTAGCCAGCTCTCTGGAGATCTCGGCAGACGAGCAGATCGAGTTCTTGCGCCGTTTTCACGCGGACGACCTGCCGTTCTCGCAGCGTTCGCTGGACATTGTCAAAGAGATCATTACTCTGGAAGCGACGGAGGATGACGTTTACCGTGGCAAAACAGGCTCGTGTATGGCGGAGGATGGGCGCGAGTGGGGGTGGTTTGTGGGCTATATCGAACGGAGCGATACGGCCCACATCTTTGCCCTGAATATCGAGGGAAACGATATCTACGGATGGCAAGCCCGCAAGCTTGCTGAAACGATCCTAGAACACTTGGGTTTATTCCAATTTGACACAAAGGAGCAATAGACAATGGCCTACTATAGAAAACTGGTCGGCAAAAAGTGTTATCTTTCGCCATGCAGCCTGGATGATGCCGAGAAATGGACCACCTGGGATAATGACCTACAAGTGACCATACCGCTTGGAGACGAGGCGTACACGCCCTATGGCCTCAGTAAGATGCAGGATATTCTGAGTGACGTTATCCAGAGCCAAGATCATATATTTGACATCCTCAAGTTGGAAACAGACACCCTGATTGGCCGGTGCATGCTGTTCGACATAGACCTGGTCAACAGAGGGGCAATGATGGGGATCGTCATCGGTGAAAAGGATTGCTGGGGGCAGGGGTATGGACAGGAGGCAATCCGCTTATTGCTGGATTACGGCTTTAATCTGCTCAACCTCAACAATATCATGATCTGAGTTTTTGCCTACAACGAGCGAGCGATTCACTGTTATGAAAAGGTGGGCTTTCGGGAAATCGGTCGACGAAGGCAGGCGCGCATCATTGGAGGTAAGAAATACGACCTAATCTTGATGGACATGCTGGCGGAAGAGTTCGAGTCGGTGTATGTGAATCAATGGATTGAATAAAGAGTGCGAATAACAAAAGGAAAAAAGATCATTGTGAAAACGAATCTCAATGACATGATGGACGTTATCAACGACGTCCCCGATTATCAATCATTTCTCACGGTGGATGAGTTAAAGGCCAGCACGCGAGATCTGGCGAGCGCGTATCCGGATGTCGTGACAATTTTACCCGTCGGGCATTCGCGGCAGGGTGATCCCATCGAGGCGATCAAGATCGGCGATGGACCCAGGAACGCGCTGCTCTTTGCCATGCCGCACCCCAATGAGCCGATCGGCAGCATGATGCTCGAGTACTTGTCCACGCGGCTGGCGCAAGATCGCGCCTTGCGCGAGTCCTTGGGGTATACGTGGTATCTCATCAAGTGCATCGACCCGGACAGCACGCGCCTCAACGAAGGCTGGTTCAAAGGGCCGTTTTCGTTGGAGAACTATGCGCGTCACTACTACCGTCCGCCGATGCAACAACAGGTCGACTGGACCTTTCCGGTAGATTACAAGACGCTGCGCTTTGACACCCCGCTTCCCGAAACCCAGGCCCTGATGACGTTGATGGAACAGATCCGGCCCGATTTTCTCTACTCGCTGCACAATTCAGGATTCGGCGGTGCATACTTTTACATTTCTGAGGCGGCCAACCCGCTACACGATCCGTTCCACGAACTGGTCGAGAGCCAGGACCTGCCCCTGCATCTGGGCGAACCAGAGATACCGTTTGCCACCGAATACGCCAAGGCGATCTTTAGCTTGTCGTCGATCACAGAATTGTACGATCATCTCGAAAAGGAGACCGGCGAAGATCCGGCCAAGATCATCACGGGCGGGACGTCCAGCGACAATTACGTGCGCCAATTATGCGATTCGTTCTGCCTGGTGTGCGAAATGCCCTATTTCTATACTCCCGCCATCCATGACACGTCGCCTGCCGACATTGTGCGGCGGGACGCCATCTTGCAGCGTATCGCGCTGGAAAGGCACGACATCGACCTCTTTGGCCAACAGTCCGAGGCCATACGCGCCGAGCTGACCGAGCCCTCACCGTTCCGCGACGCCATCGACGAAATTGTCGAGACCTGGGGCGGCTATCTGGACGCCGATGAAAGTTGGGCCAAGACCGACCCCAAGACCGCCGAGATGGCAACCGTGGCCGAAAAGATGGACAACCTGGTGATCGCCAAATTTCACAACTTGCTCAACTTGGGGATGTTCATCCGCATGGTGGATCATCAAGTTGCGGCGACGGGTGAATCCCCGGCGCTCGCCGCAGCGCGCCAGACCATTCAGGCGACCTTTGATCAATACTCGAACGAACTCGCACAAGAACTAGACTATGCCGTCATCCCGATCCAAAAGCTGGTCCGGGTGCAGTTGGGCAGTGCGCTGTTGGCGGCGGATTATGCCGCCGGTACATCGAGGTGAACCATGTTATTTCTTAAATCGCCCTTGTTCAATCGTTTGTACGAACAAATCAGCGCCATGCCCGTCATCGACTGCCACGAGCACCTGATTGGCCCGGAGGAACGACCACCGTACAAAGAACCGATCGCTTCGTTGATCTGCGGCTATATGTTGAGCGACTTGCACTCGGCGGCGTTTGGCGTCAGTGACAGCGACATCGCCCGCCTGGAAGATCACGACGTCTCTACCGACGAAAAGTGGCCGCTCTTTGAGCGACTGTGGCGCGCCACCGAGCACACCGCCTACGCGCGGGTGACCAAGCTGGTGCTCAAGAACGTCTACGGCGAGAGCGAACTGACCCGCGAGGCGCTGGACCGCGTCGCCGAAAAGCTGGCTGACCAGACGGAGGACGTTTACTTTCGTACCATCGACGAGGCCGGTATCCGGGTGATGCTGGTGGACGTGTTGGGATGGCTGCCCAAGGAGTTGGGCAGTTTCCTGGACGGCACCAAGACCTTTCCGGAGAAATGGCGGCCCATTATCTCGCTGCCCGCTATGCACCCGACTACCCTGAATTGGGAGACGATCAATCAAATTGGCTCCCTGGCCGACCGGCACATCACCTCGTTGGACGAGTACACGGAGGCCGTGTTCGTCGTGCTCCAACGGTGTATGGAGCGCGGATGTATCGGCATCAAGGACCAATCCGCCTATGAGCGCACGCTCTCCTACGACCTGGTGCCCAAGGCCGAGGCGGAGGCACAGTTCAATCGGATGTTGATTGATCCGCGCAATAGCCTGGGCTGGCCGGAGGGCAAGCGGCTGAACGACTATCTCTTTCACCAATTTATGCGTTTCGCCCGCGATCTCGACCTGCCGGTGCAGCTTCACACGGGGCATATGGCGGGCATCTACAATCGTGTGGAAAAGACCAACGCCGCTCATTTGGCCTCGGTGCTCGAGCTGCACCGCGATGTGCGTTTTGACCTGTTCCACGGCAACTGGCCGTACCTGGGCGATTTGCTCTTTTTGGGCAAGAACTATCCCAACGTCGCCCTCGACTGCTGCTGGCTGCACATCATCGACCCCGACTATGCGGCCGAGTTGATGGAGCGGTCGGTGATGGTCCTGCCTCATACCAAGGTACACGGCTTTGGTGGAGATTACGGCGACGTGCCCGAATTCGTCGTGGGGCATCTGCAAATCGCGCGGGAGAACATTGCCGGTGTGCTAACTCGCCTGATCGAGCGCGGGTGGCTGGAGGAACAAGAGGCGCTCCAGATCGCAGCCGATTGGCTATTCAACAATCCGAACGAGTTTTTCAAACTAGGTTTCGAGGTTATCTAGACTTCCAAAGTCTGCGGAGGCAAAATGAATATTCAAGAACACAATCGTATGGTGTGGGATAAACGCGTCCAGGGGGGAGAAAATCAATGGACGATCCCAGTCAGTTCAGAAGCTATCGCAGCCGCGCAGCAGGGGCGATGGGAGATCTATTTGACGCCCGCCAAGCCGATTCCAGAAACGTGGTTCCCCGACCTCAAGGGTTGCGATGTCCTGTGCTTGGCTTCGGGCGGCGGGCAGCAGGGACCGATCCTGGCCGCGGCAGGCGCAAATGTGACGGTTTTCGACAACTCGCCAAACCAGTTGGCCCAAGACCGCTTTGTGGCCGAGAGGGATGGGCTAGAGATCGCCACAGTTGAAGGCGATATGAGAGACTTATCCGTATTCCCAGACCAGAGTTTTGACCTCATCGTGCACCCGGTCTCAAACTGCTTTGTGCCCAACGTCCGACCGGTATGGGCCGAGGCATTCCGCGTGTTGTGCCCTGGCGGCGTGCTGCTCGTGGGATTCACCAAGCCGGAGGCCTATCTATTCGACTATGATGCTTGTGATCGTGGGATTCTGGAAATCAAATACCCGCTGCCCTATTCCGACGCTGATGTGCTGTCTGAAGAGAAAAAGCAAGAATATCTCGAATCGGGCAATGCGCTCGAATTCAGCCATACGTTGGAAGAACAGATCGGTGGGCAGACGGATGTGGGCTTTTTGATTTCTGGATTTTACGAGGACCGTTACAAGGAAGAAGCGAACGATTTGCTGTCCAAATATATGTCTCTTTTTGTCGCCACGCGGGCAATCAAAACGGAGTAAGACTTTGGAAGTCTCAGAAGACTTCCAAAGTCTGGATATGCATAAAGGAGAGATATGATCGTCATTATCAACGGCCCCTGCGGTATCGGAAAGACCTCGGTCGCGTGGGAACTGACCGGTCGTTTCGAGCGTGCCGTGATGCTGGACGGCGACTATATCGGCGCGGTGTACCCCTTTGAAATCTATGACGATGCGCGCATCGCATATCTCTACCAAACCATCAGGCATCTCGTCGCGTACCACATCGAGCGCGGCGGCTATACCGATTTCGTCGTCAACTATGTCTTTGAAACCCCCGAATCGCTGGCGGCGCTGCGGCATCTGCTGGCTGAGTTGGACCCCGAGATTTACGCCTTTCGTCTGGTGGCCTCGGACGAGGCTATCGAGGCTCGCATTCGTGCGCGGGAGCAAGAGTCGGACGCCGATCTGCGCTGGCACCTCAAGCGATACGAGGAATTGGTCACCATCCAGGAACAGGCGGCCAAGCAAGGCGATATGGGCTTTGTCATCGACACGACCAACCTCACGGCGGCGCATGTCGCCGACACCATCTGGCAGAACCTGCGCGAGGCTGTGGAACTGTTGCCGTATGACCCCGCCTGGGCCGACTTGTACGAGACCGAGCGCGCCCAGATCGCCTCGGCGCTGGGCGACCTGGCTGTGGAGGTTCATCACTTGGGGAGTACGGCCGTTCCCGGATTGGACGCCAAGCCCATCATCGACACGGTGGTCGTCGTGCGCCATCTGGATGACGCGGTGCACTGTATCGCGCCGCTGGAAGGGCTGGGATACACGTTCGTCGACTATCCAGAGAACGTCGACCGGCGTTTCTTCCGCAAGGGGGTGCCGCGCACGCATCACCTGCACATCGTCGCCACGGGCAGCCAATCCCTGGCCGATCACCTGGATTTTCGCGACGCGTTGCGCGCCATGCCGGAACTGCGGCAGCAATACCAGGAATTGAAACACACTCTGGCTCAAAAATACAAGCACGACCGGGCCAAGTACAGTGAGAGCAAAGGGATTTTTATCGATGAGGCATTGGTTCGGTGGCGAGCACGACGATAGAGATAAACGGAAAATGTAAATTGGAATTGTGGTAGGAGGCAGATAAATGTTATCCATTCAAGAGACCGCCAAGGAACTAGGACAACTCGAACGTTACCTATACTCTGTCAAACGCTACCTAGCTGGACTGCAACGACTGACCGTGGTCGTTACCCCAATGCAAAAGCCGCGCGATGCAAGAAAGTTTATCACCTTTGAGACAGTTAAATATATGCAGATGCTCACTCACTGGCGGGAGGCCCCGTTCATACTAGGAACGCCCGATGAATGCCGAGATCTCTTGGAGCGTGTTGGCATACCAACATTAGATGATATCCCTTGGCTTTTTTACGCACAGCTTCCAAAATCACATATCCAGATAGTTTGTTGCAATGCCTACATTTCTGATGAGATGCCAACTTGCTAAAGCTTGCTAGGTTTTCGTTATCACCTAGTTTGTAGCGAACAGCGATAAGGGAAAAGTGATGAACAAGAAACCAGAACCCAGCATCAAGAAAACCCGCGTCATCGGCGTCTTTGCCCACATCGACGCAGGCAAGACGACCACGTCGGAGGCGATCCTCTACTATACGGGGCGCATCCATCGCGTGGGCAGCATTGACGACGGCACGGCCCAACTCGATTGGATGGAGCAGGAGCGGGCGCGCGGCATCACTATCACCGCCGCCGCGACCACTTGCTACTGGCGCGACCACCGCATCAACCTGATCGACACGCCCGGACACATCGACTTTAGCGCCGAGGTGGTGCGCTCGATCCGCGTCATCGACGGGGCGGTGATCGTGCTGTGCGGCGTGGGCGGCGTCGAGACGCAGACGGAGACGGTCTGGATGCACGCCGACCGGGAGAATCTGCCGCGCGTGATCTTTGTCAACAAGCTTGACCGGCCCGCCGCCGATTTCGACCGCGTGCTGGCCGACGTGCGCGAGCGGCTCACGCCCAAGGCTGTGCCGCTGCAATTGCCCATCGATAACGGGAGCACGTTCACCGGCGTCGTGGATCTGCTCGGCCAGCGGGCGTTGGTCTGGCAGGACGGTGACGAACCGGTGGTGGAAGCGATACCGCCCAACGTGCAGGAACAAGCCGCGGCGGCACGAGC
>JAAEPW010000740.1 GCA_024232355.1 Chloroflexota bacterium
AAGGAATTGTCCTGTTCTTCATTCAGTACCCGGCACAATTCCTGAACTGTGATGCCAAAGACACGTGCCCAGAAGGAAATCAACATTCGGACAACCAGTGGTGGATCAGGTTCTTGTTTGTAGCGAGTGCCAAGTTCCTCCATCCAGGCATCACGATGTAAATGACAACGCATCGCCTTGATCAACCCAACCAAGCTATCAATCAGCCAAGGTTGAAAACGACTGTAGTTTTTATTCCTGGTCAGAGTGACCAAAATGGCAAAGTAGAGTTCTGCTGGATGGAAATCCCCCTCCATCACATCGGAGAAAAAGCTTTCTCGCTCCCTTGTGCTATTCGACCCAATTTGTGGTATCATAGTCTTGCTCATCCTTTCTGTTGTAATGTTGGGTTTTGACACATGATACTTCAAAAGGGCGAGTTTTGCTTTCGCCGCTACACTATTTGGCTGTTAAAGGTCGGAATTACTTTTGGAATCTATGATTTATGTATTCACTGCTTCGAGCAGGTCCATCAGATTCTTGAAAGACTTGGGGTAACGCCCTACAGTGCAAGGCATCTACTTTTGCAAAGATCACACACAACTCGTCATAATCCTCCCGAGCTGCCGGTCGAATACTAAAACTCATATTTTTCTCCTGTGAGGAACAAAATCGATGGCTACTCAAACAAAGTTATTTTACCACAAAGTAACGCCAGTGGTCAATATTTTTTCAAAGTCCACTCAATACGCTGTCGTCTCGCCGGGAACCTTTCCTCACATTCGAACGTCTTGAATAGTGAACTGCCCGTCGCTACCACGACGGCGCTTCCTGTGATATACTCAACTGAGACGTGAAACGTGAAAACGTGATAAGGAGAATCTAATGAACAAGTTGCAACGATACAAAATCCCGATGATTATTGCATTGGTTAGCCTGTTTGTGATGGCCTGTACATGTGGGCTTTGGCCCACTCCCACGCCCGATCCTACGCCCACTCTCACCCCCTTTCCCACTCCGACGATGCCGCCCTACACTCCACCCCCTCATGGTACCGTCTCCCCCGTCGTCATCCAGCGCTCGCCGGAGCGGGGGGAGGAACTGCGGCCCAATGCACCCATCACGCTGATCTTTGACCGAGCGATGGACCAAGATTCCGTCGAGGCGGCATTCAAGGTCAACCCGGAGGTATCAGGCAAGCTGGAATGGGTGGACGAACGCACGGTACACTTTAAGCCTGCCGACGACCTTACGCGGGACGCCGAGTATTACATCACAGTCGGCCCGGAAGCCAAGGCGAGCGACGGCAACCCCTTGGATGGGGCTTTTCGCTTTCGCTTTCGCACCGTCGGTTACCTGGAGGTATCCCAGGTCATCCCCGCCCCAGATACGGAGGACGTGGAGGCTGCCAGCACCGTCACCGTCATCTTTAACCGGCCCGTCGTGCCATTGGTGGCGGTCAGTGACCCGGCCTACGCCGACCTGCCCCAGCCGGTCGTTTTCGACCCGCCCATTGAGGGCAGCGGCGAATGGCTCAACACTTCCATTTACGTTTTCACCCCCGCCGAAGCATTAGCCGGTGGCAACACCTACACCGCCCGCATCGAGGCCGGCCTGTCCGACACCACCGGCGGTGTCCTGGCCGAGGAGTATGAATGGTCCTTTTCCACCCAGCCGCCCCACGTGGTGTGGGTTTCACCCTACGAGGATTCTGAACTGGTAGACGTAGATACCGCTATCCAGATCACTTTCAATATGCCCGTGGACTGCGACTCGGCGACTGAGGCATTCAGCCTGCGCACCGGCCTGCGCTCGGTGGACGGAGACTTTGAGTGCGAGGCAGAAACACTGACCTTTACACCCACCGATCGGCTAGATTTTGATACCACCTACAAAGTGAAAGTAGACGCAGGTGTGCAGAGCGCCGGGGGCGGACAGGGTATGCGGGACGCCTACGATTGGCGTTTCACCACCGTCCCCTTGCCGCGCATTCTCAGCACCAAGCCCTACGATGGCGAGCAGGACGCACACGCCTATACCAGTTTCGAGATCATTTTCAACGCACCCATCGACGAGCGCACGGTGATGCCCAACTTGGAAATGACGCCACCACTGTCGCCAACGCTAGTTTACACTTATTTTCGCCATTGGGACAATACCTTTGTACTCGGTTTCGGTGCGCAGCCTTCCACCGACTATGAGGTACGCATCGGCCCAGACATCGCCGACCCCTACGGCAACACGACCGGGCAGGCGATGACGGTGCGTTTTCGCACGGCACCTCTGGACCCCAGGGTATGGTTGCCCATTCCGGGCCAGATCGGCACATTCGATGCCTACCAACCGGCCCGCATCGTGGTCGGACACGTCAACGTTGATCAACTGAACCTGACCCTCCACCGACTCGACGTGCCCGAATTCTTCCGCGCTCGGTGGGATTGGTGGGATTATGTCCCTACCAACCGTCCCGTCCGCCAGTGGTCGGTGGACGTCTCGGCTCCGCTCAACGAGACCGGACACGCCGCCGTGGACCTGGTAGATGACAGGGGCAAGCTCGTGCCAGGCGTTTACCTGTTGGATATGAACGCTCCCGGCGCCGAGTATGACCACTGGGGCCACCGCAAGTTGTTGATCGTTTCCGAGTACAATCTGACAATAAAAACTAGTTCCGACGAGATGTGGGTCTGGACGACCGACCTGGCGACCGGAAAGCCGGTCAGTGACCTATCACTGACCGTATGGAACAACGGCAGCAAAACCCAAGAGACCGAGACGACCGACGCAAATGGTCTAGTTCGCTTTGCCCTGCGCGATACCGACCGAAACGATATCGCCTTTGTGTCGGATGAACCGTTCGCGTTTGGCGGGAGTGACTGGGACTGGAGCGCGGGCATCGGTCCGTGGGACTTTGGCCTGGAGCAAGAATACGGGGGAAGCGCGCACCGCGCCCACATCTACACCGACCGCCCCATCTACCGCCCTGACCAGACCGTCTATTTTCGGGGCATCATCCGCGCCGAGGACGATGTGCGCTACAGCTTGCCTAGGCGCGATAAAGTGGAAGTGAGCGTCTATGACGTCACCGGCGAGGAGGTCTACCGGGAAACGCTCACACTGGACGAGTTTGGCGCCTTTAACGGCGAGCTGGCGTTGACCGAAGGCGCGTCGTTGGGTGACTATGGTATCCGGGTCTCTTTTAGAAACAAAGGGTTTCACACCAATTTCCAGGTTGCCGCTTATCGCCCACCCGAGTTTGAGGTGATCGTCACGCCCGAGGAAGCGGAACTGGCCGCCGGGCAATCCACCGACGCCGAGGTCGAAGTACGCTATTTCTTTGGTGGCCCCGTCACCGACGTGAACCTCGAGTGGAACGTTCTCGCCGATCCCTATCGGTTCGAGCCATCCCAATTTGGCCGTTACGACTTTAACGACGAGGATAGCCCGTGGATCTGCCGTTGGTGTTGGTGGCAGGAACCCGCGCCGCCGGACGGCGTCCTCAGCGGCTCTGGCACCACTGACGCCGAGGGCCGTCTGGTCATCAACCTGCCGATCGAGATAATGACTGGCGGGCGGCGCTTGACCATCGAGGCGACCGTCTATGGTCGGGATGGACAGGTCATCTCGGGGCGCGACAGCGTCGTCGTGCACAAGGGCGAGTTTTACGTAGGACTGGCCCCGCAGCAGTACGTGGGCGAGGTGGGCGAGGAATCAGCGGTAGACGTCGTGACCGTGGACTGGGAAGGCGAGCGGCTGCCAGACCAAAGCCTCGACGTCGAGGTCTATCGCCGCGAGTGGGTCAATAGTTTTATCGAAAACGCGTTCGGCGGCGGCACCTGGGAGTGGGACACAGTGGATACACTGGTCCACACCGACAAGCTGACCACCAACAGCAACGCCGAGGGCGTGATGATATTCACGCCGGAAGAAGGCGGCTCCTACCGCGTCGTCGTCAGTGGGCGCGACCGCCGCGAGCGGCTCGTGCGCAGTTCGACTTGGGTTTGGGTCAGTGGAGCCGAGTACGTCTCCTGGCGGCGGGAGAACAATGACCGCCTCACCCTCGTCAGTGACAAGTCAATCTATGTACCCGGCGAGACCGCTGAGATCCTTATCCCCAGCCCCTTTTCGGGCGAGCAGTGGGCGTGGGTCAGCGTCGAGCGAGGGGGGATACTCCAGCAAGAGATACTACGGCTGGAAAACAACAGCACCGTCTACCGGCTGCCCATCACTGCCGACCACGCACCCAACATCTTTGTCTCTGCCGTCATCGTCAAGGGGCCGGACGCGACAGAGCCGGTGGCGACCCACAAAGTAGGATACGTGATGCTGACGGTCGAGCCGGTGGAACAAGAGTTGACCATCGAATTGACCCCCAGCGTCGAGCGCGCCGAGCCGGGCGACACCGTCTCTTTTGACGTGCGTACTACCAACGCCAGCGGCGAACCGGTAAAGGCCGCCTTTTCTCTCGACCTGGTGGACAAGGCCGTGTTGAGTCTCAAGCCTCGCACGCCGAATGCCATTCTCGAAGCCTTCTACGGACGGCGCGGGCTGGGCGTCTCGACCTCTAGCGGATTGGTCCTCTCCATCAACCGGCTGCTACTGGATCAGTTGGAAGAGTTACAAACCGATGAGGATGCCTCACGCGCTTACGGTTTAGGCGGCGGAGGTGAGGAGGTAGAAATGGTTGCGGAGATGGCTGCCGAAGCACCCGCACCAGCCGCGTTGAATGATGGGGAAGGGCGTATGAGCAAAGCGGCAGGCGAACTCCCCCCCGGCGTCGAACTGCGGGAGGAATTCGAGGACGCCGCCTTTTGGGACGCCACCATCGTCACCGACCGCACGGGCCGAGCAACGGTCGAGATCGAGATGCCGGACAATCTCACCACCTGGGTCTTTCGCGGCGTCGGCGTCACCGCCGGCACAGAGGTGGGTGAAGCCACAGTTGATTTCTTGGTCACCAAGCCGCTCCTGGTGCGGCCCGTGACGCCCCGCTTTTTCGTCGTCGGTGACCGGGCGCAACTAGCTGCACTGGTCAGCAACAACACGGAGGAAACGCAAGAGGTCGAGGTCACGTTGCACGCCGAGGGGCTTTTGGTCGATGAATCGGCGGATCAGCAGATTAGTATTCCCGCCAATGGTGAAGCAAAGGTGACGTGGTGGGTGAAAGTGGAAGATGTGCCCAGTGTCGACGTGGCCTTTAGCGCCGTCGCGGGCGAATACACAGACGCCGCCCGTCCGCGCTTAACCACCGGTCCCGAAGGCACGCTGCTGGTGCATCGCTACACCGCGCCAGAGATCGTCGGCACCGGCGGACAACTGGTGGACGAGGACGTCCGCACCGAGGTAGTCGCTCTGCCGCCCAAGTACGACGATCGCCGGGGTGAATTGTCCGTCCGGCTCGACCCGTCGCTGGCAGCCGGGATGGTGGATGGTCTCGACTATTTGGAGCATTTCCCCTACGAGTGCACCGAACAGACCGTCAGCCGCTTTTTGCCCAACGTGCTCACCTACCGCGCGCTGCGCGACCTGGGCCTTTCCGATCCCGAACTGGAGGCCAAGCTGCCGGGTCTGGTCGAGCACGGGCTGAACAAGCTCTACTTGCAGCAGCACGGGGACGGCGGCTGGGGCTGGTGGTACGAGGGTGACAGTAACCCGTACCTAACCGCTTACGTCGTCTTTGCGCTGGTCAAGGCGCAGGATGCGGGCTTTGAGGTGCAAGACGGCGTGATCGAACTGGGGTTGGATTACGTGCAGAGCACCCTGGTGACAGCCCGCGATCTACAATCCTATCGCGAGGCAAACCGGCAAGCGTTCGCGCTCTACGTGATGGCCGAGGCCGGTCAGGCCCGCCGCGCCAGCGAATACGCGGACATCAGAATGTTCGTGGGTGATCTATTCGACCGCCGCGACAAGCTCAGCCACTATGGGCGAGCCTACCTGGCACTGACCCTAGATATGATCGGCGGCAGTCGGAGTGGCGGCGACGATCAAGTTGCCACACTGCTCTCCGATTTGCAGAACGCGGCCATCCTCAGCGCCACCGGCGCGCACTGGGAAGAGTCGGACTATGACTGGTGGGCGATGAACACCGACACCCGCTCCACGGCCATCATCCTGGACGCGCTGGCCCGGCTCGACCCCGACAACGCCCTCATCCCCAATGTGGTGCGCTGGCTGATGGTCGCCCGGCAGGACGGCATCTGGGAGACAACCCAAGAGACCGCCTGGGCCATCATTGCCTTTACCGACTGGATGGCCGTCACCGGCGAGCTCCAAGGCGCGTACGAGTATAGTGTCTGGCTGAACGAAGACACCCTGGCTGAAGGCTCGGTGACGCCGGACACCGTCGGTGAGTCGATCCAACAGCAAGTGGACGTGGCCGAGTTGTTAGCCGACGTCGGCAACCGGCTGACCATCGGACGCGGGCAGGGCGAAGGGCGGCTCTACTACACGGCGCACCTCAAGGTCTACCTGCCGGTGGAAGAGATCGAGCCGTTGGACCGAGGCATCATCGTCTCGCGCCGGTACACCGACCCCGACTGCACCGAGGGAGCCAAATGCCCAGAGATAGACGAGACCGCCGCCGGTGACGTGGTGCAGGTCAAGCTGACGGTCATCGCGCCACACGATCTCTACTATGTCGTCGTTGAAGATCCACTACCGGCCGGGGCCGAAGCAATCGACACCAGTCTGGCGACGACGAGTCGGTTAGAGCAAGAACCAGGTTTATACCGTGAGACGGATGACGACGGATGGTATGGATTCTACTACTGGTGGTGGCGTTGGTACAGTCGCAGCGAGATGCGGGATGATAAAGTGGTGCTCTTTGCCGACTATCTGCCTGCGGGCACCTACGAGTACACCTACACCTTTCGCGCCACACAGCCGGGCGAGTATCAGGTGATTCCCACCACGGCTAACGAGTTCTATTTTCCAGAGGTGTTCGGACGGGGAGATGGACGGCTGTTTGTGATTTCGGAAGAATAGATGATCCTGTAAACTAGTCCCAAGCCCTCAGTCGAGATGACTGAGGGCTTTTTTTATGGCAAAGCTGTGGTTGACTAGCAAGCGCGGTGGTGGTACACTGAAAGCAACCGCAGCCGTTGTCTTTGATGATTGATAGCGCCCAAAATCCCTTTAGCGTTCTTCATTTTGCGAGAAACAGCAGGGGCGGGGTTTTGGGCCTTTTTCAAAAAAGCTGTTTCTTGGTAGTGGCAGAGCATTCAGGTTGATGCGTGACTCTTGGAGGACAGCGTGAAAGATAGAGAAAAACAAAAGGCGCAACTTGTGAGCGAGTTGGCAACAATGCGCCAACGCACTGCAGAGTTGGAAATAATAGAGACCGAGTGTATTCGAGTGTCAGAAACACTGCAAGAGAACCAGGCAGAATTCTCCGCTATCTTTTACAACGCACCCGTAATGATGGTTTTGATAGACCAAGATAGAAAGGTGCGAAAAGCTAATCACGCGATGGTCTCATTCACCCATCGACCGGCCGAGGAAATGGTGGGGGTTCGGAGTGGAGAGATATTTCGCTGTCTCAATTCTATGGATGATCCACGAGGCTGTGGGTTTAGTCCAGCTTGTGAACCGTGTCTGCTACGTTCCGTTGTGTCGGACGCTTTCGAGACGGGTCAGAGTCATCAACGAGTAGAGACCAAGCTTACACTAGTGCGCGAAGGACAACGTGAGGACAAAATATTCCTCGTTTCGACAACCCCGCTCAGTGTCTCGGACACCCCGATGGTAATTGTGTACATTGAGGATATTACCGAACAGAAACAAACAGAGAAAGCACTACAAGAGTCACAGGCTCAGTTCCAAGATCTGTACAGGAATGCCCCAAATGCATACTTTTCGGTTGGAATAGATGGCCTCATCCATAGATGCAACAGGCGTGCCGAAGAATTACTCGGATATGGAACAAAAGAGTTGGTAGGGCGGTCAGTGTCCGAATTATATGCAGACACGCTACAAGGGAAGAAAAAAGCCTCCGAGATATTTCAGCAGTTTCGGGCTGGCAAGATCATTAGAGACGAAGAATTACAAATGCAAAAGGCAGACGGCACTCTGGTGTGGATCAGCCTGACGGTGAATCCCATTCGGGATGCCGGTGGACAAGTTATCGAGAGCCGTTCGATGGTCGTGGATATCACTGAGCGCAAACGGGCCGAGGAAAAGATAAGAGGGTTGGCCAAATTCCCCAGCGAAAACCCCACGCCCGTGATGAGAATCGCACAAGATGGTAGCATCCTTTACGCCAATGATGCCAGCCTGCCCATATTGAATTTCTGGGGATGCAAAATGGACCAGTGCCTATCTGATGACTGGCACAACTTGATCTCGGATACGCTCAGTTCCGGCTCTGGAAAAGATACAGAGATCGAGTACAAAGGTCGCACGTTCTTTTTGACATTTGCGCCCATCATGGATGCTGGATATGTAAACGTGTATGGGCTCGACATCACTGATCGCAAAAAAACTGATCGAGCTTTACAAGAGAGCGAGGAAAGGTATCGTTGGATTACGCAAAACATGTCGGATTACGTCTATTCGGCGCTAATACATCCTGATGGACAAGTGGAGACCGAGTGGATTATAGGGGCGTTAGAATCGATCTCTGGCTACACTTTTGAGGAGACACAAACCCTTGCCAATGGCTTTTTTTCCATCGTGCACAAAGATGATCTGGCAAAAGTGCACCTGATACAGTCTCAATTATTGGAGGATCAATCACAATCTGTAGAATTTCGAATATTTACCAAAAATGGCGAGATTCGGTGGCTGCGCGACTATATCAGGCCGGTGTGGGATGCAGAGGAACAAAGAGTCGTGCGCCTTTTGGGCGGGGTGCAAGACATCACAAAGCGTAAACGAGCAGAGGATATACTGCGGCGACGCAATCTCGAACTGGCTCTGCTCAACCAGGTAGGTCGAGAACTCGTCGCCACGCTCGACTTGGAGCAAGTTACCGAGCGATTGCTGCAAGCGGTCACCGAAACCATTGGTGCAGAAGGCGCTTCAGTCTGGTTGTGGGATGGCGAACAGAATGAATGGTTGGTCTGTCGGGCGGCTTTCCATCAGGGCCAGAGCCGCCCACCAGTCGATCTGCGCGTAGGAACCGGACAAGGCATCGCCGGTTGGGTAGCACAAAAGGGGCAAGGCATCATCACCAGCGCTCCAGATGACCCTCGCTTTTTCTCGGGCATTGATGAACAGATCGACTTTCAGACAATGTCACTGCTTGCTGTCCCATTGCAAGTTCGTGATGAGGTGATCGGTGTACTAGAGGTAGTGAACAAGCAACAGGGAGATTTTGATGAGGATGATCTCACCTTGATCGAGACACTTGCTGCCTCGGCCGCTATCGCCATTGACCATACCGAACTGGTCGAGACTTTGCGCGGACGTAACACAGAGCTGGAATCACGCAACGAGGAATTGGACGCCTTTGCCCACACAGTGGCCCATGACCTCAAGAATCCGTTGGGCATTATCACCGGCTTGGCCGGAGTCCTAGAAGAGGATCATGCCTCATTGACGGACGAAGAGTTGCCGCGTTATCTACGTACTGTGGCACGAAATGGGCGCAAGATCAATAGAATTATCGACGAACTGCTGTTACTGGCTGTGGTGCGCAAATTGGAAGAAGTGGAAATGATACCATTAGATATGGCAGGCATCGTGGCCGAGGCGCAGAACCGATTGACTGACGTCATTGAGGGAAGCCAGGCCGAGATCGTTTTGCCCGACACATGGCCAATCGCACCAGGTTATGATCCGTGGGTAGAAGAGATATGGGCCAACTATCTCAGCAACGCGATAAAGTATGGAGGGCAGCCTCCTTACATAGAGCTAGGGGCGACAGAACAGACGGATGGTACGATTCGCTTCTGGGTACGCGATAACGGCCCCGGTCTCACTCTGGAGGAGCAAGCGCGACTGTTTACGCCATTTACGCGGCTCGACCAAGTACGGGCCAAAGGACACGGATTGGGATTGTCCATCGTGCGGCGCATCGCGGAGAAACTTGGTGGGCAAGTTGGTGTGGAGAGCGAGGTAGGAAAAGGGAGTATTTTCTTCTTTACTCTACCAGTGCATAGATCTGACCTTAACCCAATCGTAATTCAACCATAACCTATTCATTCCATAAACTGTGATACACTCGTATCAAATAAAACAAACAGGAGTCTGCCAATGGTTCTAGTATCCAAGGCGCCCTGTTGACCGCTGGGCAGGCAGCCGGAAGCTGAGGGTTCGAATCCTTCAGTGGCGGTCAATAGGGCGTCACTCTTTGTATGTGATGGTACGAGTGTTGATTGTTCTCACTACCCTCAAAAGAGAGTATACATCTATCTTTGTATTCGCCGTTTGCCGGGTATGTGCAAACGGAATTTGGGCCGCCAGCGGATTTTTTTTGTGCTCGGCAACGATCCACGGCCTTCCATCCGCTGCTCGCTTTCATCAGCCAAAGTGATGATTCGTTGCATGATCTTTTCCGAAACCGAGGATACACAAGCACGGTCTTGGACATCACCCTCAAAACGCAACGCTTGCCCCACTGTCATATTGTACGGTCCGCGCAAATACCAATAGCCAGCCGAGCGCTTGCCAGCGACTGTCCCATGGATGGTAAGCAATCGCTCTCGCGGCAGGTGTATGCCAACGGGCACAACGGGTGCGCCGGTGAGCAATGCCAACCTGGCTACACCTGTACGCGGCTTGCGAAACCCCCCATAGCGCGGACTGGCGTCCCCTTCTGGAAAAATGACGACAGAGCGTCCCTCCTCAAGTAATTGTTTTGCTTTCTCAAAAGCCTCTCGCCCCTTGTTGGGGTCCACAGGCACATGTCCAGATAACCGTAGATAACGTCCAAACAATGGTACCAAGAAAGCCGACACAATGATCAGAATTTTGACCGGCTGGGAAGAGACCAGTGCTACAAAAAACGGATCGGTAAAACTGGGATGATTGGCAACGATGAGCTGTGGGCCTGAAGGAAGCGGCGCATGCCAGAAAATATCCATACTGAGCATCACCCGAGCATACAAAAAGATAATGGGGCGACTTAGCCAGAATAGTAGAGTTTGCAATATGTTTCTCCTTGTGGTTTTCTCTCAATGTCTATCTACTGAGAGGGTGTGATTTTAATGACGAATGTTAGCGCATCTTTAGTAATCGTGACGGACGTAAACTCGACCTCGTCGGTATTGGACGCGGATTTGGTGAAACTTTTAGCCAATTCATCGTTGATGCGCGTGATGCGCTGCTCGTTAATGTCGATCCCCGCAATATCCACGGCGGTGATTTCGGCCCTGAGCATACTATCTTGAACCGTAAAGGTCAAGTCACAACTGCCGGGCACAATTGTGCCATCCCCACGCTCGTGTGTGCCGTTTATGCGGATAAAGCCATCCTGCATATCCACACTGCTGATCTCGACCAGCAATTCATCGGGACCAATGGTAACCGTCGAGTTCTGAATAATGCGGTTGACATCCTCCTCGCTCAACTTGATACGGACAGTTGCACTCCCTCCGCAAGCGAGCGTCAGCACAACCATGGTCATCGGCACCAGCAAGAGAATTGACTTGGCACGAGATACCGTTTGTTGATTCATGATCTTGGCCTTTTTCTGTCAAGATTGCGCTGGTTTTTCGTCTACAATATGAAAACACTTGGATCAGATTTTAGTTATGCTCATGTCTCATCTTGCCTTTTGCCTATTGCGTGGATGGGAGAGGGCGCGTGCCTACGGTAGGTAGGTCCCACAAGTGTGCGACTGGTTATCAATCAACGCAAAAGATGTGGAAGAATACCAAAGATGCGGTGTGGGGGCACTGGTTCAGTTGAATGGGATTTTGATGAAAGGTACTCGAGCGACACCAAAATATCCTCAAAAGAGCATCTCAATCAACTAGAACGGCCTGTTCAAAGAGGCAAGAGCTAGATTTTGCCCAGCATTGGGAAAATCCCGCCCAACTGAATCAACACCTCACCAGAGCTTCTTACGAGTGGGAAAGCAAGGTGAGCCGAGGGATTGGCCCCCTGTTTCGGCGGCAGTGAGCAATGGGGCAGGGTTGGGATAACCGTCCCATAGAAGCGCGGTCCAGATGAGAACCTGAGCCGTGTTGTCATCCCGTGAGCTACAGTGACAATGAGTCAGCGACGAGAGTTCTTCTTCCACACCATTGAAAAGCAATCCTGGCCAAGGCTCCAGCGAGAGCGTTGCTATACTAACCACACACTGAATTTTCCATTTCGCTCCAGCCGGATTGCCAAATCCGGCGGCTTTGAGCCCGAAATTTGCGCTGAACCGTCGCCAATGCCTGGATTTGACAATCCAGGCCGAGCGATGGCGAAAATCATAGCGCGCGCTTGGTATATGGAAGGTGAGAGGAATATGCACCAACAGTTATTTTATCTCAAGTCGGTCCAATCCTGTATAATGTACCTCACAATATTATTGTCATACCTATCACCGAGTTCGTGTGTCTCGGTCACTTGGTCAAAAGTGTCCAGTTGGATATAAGCGGTGGTCAATCCTGCAAAGACAGCCGGATCGGGATAGTTGCTTCCAGCGGCTTGATAGAACGTATCAGTTAGAGTCAAACTGATGGTTTGATAGGGTTCTATCGCTAAGACGGTATCTGTCACCAGCCAATAGCCGCCATAGGTAGAAAGACTGTCCCACGACTGCCCCGTGGTCGGCACAGTCGTCGGATCAAAGTACAAGTCAACCCGGAAGCCGGTGGTAACACTGAGACTGCCGACGTTATAGATTGTAATGGTGGTAGGTGTGACGGCATCCGTTGAGGCGATCACCGTATCCCAGCCGAGCGCCAAATCGGGGGCATCAGGCTCGACAACTGATTCGGACAGCTCATAATTACGGGTGACCAAGGGCAGGTATACGAGTTGTGGTTCAGGCGGTTTAGTCATGGTGACTTGGAATGGCCCAGCCGTGCTCTGGTTACCGGCCAAGTCTACCGCCTCGACCCACAGCTCATAGTTGCCACTGATCACGAATGGGCTAGTATCGGTGTACGTCCAATCCGACATCAAAGGAGGCAAAACTAGGGAGCCTGTCATCACAACATTCGAGGGAGCCTCAACGTGTGCGGTACCGGCCAGTGTCTGCCGATTGGGTGCATAGCCAAGCAGTCGCATAACCTGAATACCATTGCCATCGCTAACGATACCGTCCACGTGGAGGGGAGCACTCAAAACGAGGGGAACAGAAGGCCAGGTAGTGACGGTGATGGCTGGCGCGGCAGTGTCTACCCGGAAGGTGAGGCTCAATGGATCGGTGGTACGATTGCCCACACTGTCCAGACCATAGATGTGCAATGATTGTGTCAGGCCCTCATAATCAGACGTGATGGGCACGTCGTAGCGCCAACCGGCCCGCGTATCGGACGGCAGCGCATTGGTCGACAGTACCAGTCGGCTGCGGTTGTAAAAGCCATTCTCATCCGTCAGTGAAAAGTGATCGCAGATGACCAGTGACCACGTTCCTTGTGCTTGCTCACCGTTAAACGCGTTCAGGCGTTCATCTGGCTGCCGCGCGTGTTCATAGTACGGGCTGGCGGTATCGTGATCAGCTTCTTCATCAAAAATAACGGCCATAGCCGCATCATCCCACATCACATCCAGATTCTGCGTCGGATAGCCTAACGGATAGTGCAAAATGACCTGCGTACCGTCCGGCGATTGGAGCGTCGGCACGATGGTGTTGCGATAGATCAATTCCGTATTAAATCCCAGGTCGACGTCGGCCACGATAAAGCTGTCACTGACGATAAAGGTGCGCGTGATCAGATTTCCCCCCAAACAACTGGTGGCACTGCCCACCGGGATCGGGCTGTCTGGCAGATCGTCGTAGGTAAAAGTGGTTGGCAGGATTGTGTCTGGGTCGAGCGTGACCTGGCCCGATTCACACGCTTGCCCGTCAGACGCACACACTTCTATCCCACTGATGAGGCGATTATCAGCCAATTGCCCGGAAAGGGTGGCTTCGTCCGCTGACAGCAGCCCGTCGCCGAGCGCGGCCTCTGCCTGCAAATACAGGGTGACGGTCGCTGGTTGTGTGTCTACCGTCAAGGTGAGCCAATCTGTCCATTGGCTGACGTGCCCCAGGCGGTCTGTGGCTTTGTGACGGAGTTTGAAGACATTGTCATTGGCGGCGGCTGTTCCCACGTCCCAATTGCACGACCAGAACTCGTCGTCAGGGGTTGTATCTGGACATACGATGGTGTCCGTAGGGCCAGATGGCGTCTGTACTTGTAAGGTGATGGTCGGCACAAAGCTCTCGTCGTGGACCACACCCCTGACCTCATTGATGCCAGGCCCGATGAGGTTGCGCGGCTGTACAATTTCCAGATAACTGGGTGGCGCATAGTCTATGCGGTGGAAAACCTGGTACGCCTCGACCGGTTCTCCGACGTAG
>JAAEPW010000741.1 GCA_024232355.1 Chloroflexota bacterium
GACGACGTGGCCGAGGCCGAAGTCGGAGCGCAGGGCCTCGTTACCGCCGTACCAACGTAGAGGTGAATATGGCTACGAAAAAAGCAAAAGAACTGACCGTCACGCAAAAGGCAGCGGCAGCCAGCGCCAAGCGACTGGCAAAGTTGAAAAAAGAGCGGACGGCGATTGAGGCCGCGACCAGCGTAGCGGATCTGCAGGCGGCTGTAAAGCACCTGGTAGGAACCGAAGACCTGGCGCTGCTTTCGCCGCTGGTGGCGCGCAAGACGGACGCCTTGATTGGGGTCTAGGCCGTGACCTGTCAAGAACGCTACGCCGAGGCTTGGCAATACGCCAGCTTCTTCGCCGTCGCCCCGATTCAATCCGGGGTAGATGACTCAGGCGGCGCTGGTAATGCGTTCTTGACGAACAGCCAATCAGATTTCATTGACGCTGGCTTGCGTCCCAATGAGGGCATGGTGCTCTACAATCTCACGCAGAGCACCAATGGCCCCATCACGGCGGTAACGGTGACGACGTTGACGGCGACGGGTGTCACCTGGGACGACGGCGACACTTTCCGTACAGTGGCAATCAACGGCAGCCAAATCGCTACGATTGAAATGTACTTGGCGATAACCGCCGGGAACATCAACGCGACACTGGCAAGTGTGGGGGCCTGCGATTGCACGTTTTCGGCCTGGGGCCTACAGCACCTTGAGAAAATCAATGTTATCGAGACGGGCGCGTATCATTTCACCGTCTGCGGAATGCCGGGTCAACATCTGACCACGGACGACAAGCGCCTTTTGCTTGAACAGGTCAACTTGCAACTTGGCTTTATCCGCAACAACGAGGTTGAGGTCTGCGACGGCGAAACCGGCAGTACGTTCCCGGTGACGGGCTGGGCCGAGCAATCGGTCACAGAGTTCAACCGGGCGCGCATCATTGCCAACCGCTGGGCGCGAGAGGGCGGCTAGTGACCCCGCCATGCTCAAGGCAGCGGCGGGCAGTGGCGGCGGCGATAGCGGCCAATCTGCCTGGCGCAGAGGGATGGACGACAATAGAGTTTCGCGGCAAGACACCATTTCCGTTGACCAGTCGAACAACGGGTCTGATTTACAATTTCGAGCCAGGCAAGCAACTGTACGTAGACGCCTTTGACGTACCGATGCTGCTGCTCTGGCGAGAAGATGACGAACAGGTGTTTTTTGAGGTAGACGAATGAGCGCGCTGACTTTTGTACCCATAACACCCAAGCCGCTTAACGCAAAGGCAATGGAAGACGCCATGCTAAAAGAGCTTGGAGTTATAGGTGAGGCAATCAGGCGCGACTTTGAGAAAACCACAAAGTCGTGGAAGCGTAAGCCGCCGTTTGAAGTTTTGGTAGAAAGCGGACCGCCTGCTACGGTGCTGGTCGCTACGGATGACAAGATTTACGACTATGTGGACCGGGGAACTGAGGCGCATGTCATTTTACCCAAAAAAGCAAAAGCCTTGCGCTTTCAGTCTGGATACAAGGCCAAAACAACGCCGGGCGTCATTGGATCATCGGCGGGTGGGCCGTTCGGCGCTACCGTTTTTAGCAAAGGTGTAATACACCCCGGCACAAAGGCGCGGGGTTTTAGCAAGGAGATAGCCAAGAAATGGCAACCGAAGTTCAAGACCAGAATGCAAGCAAGGATGAACCAGGTCGCAAAAGCAAGCGGTCACGCCCTGTAACTGTCGAGATTATTACACGCCAGGGCAAGAGCGTTCTGGTTGCCTGGATGGACGGCGACCAGTACAAGCGCGCTTATGTACCAGCGTCCAAGCTGAAGGGAAACGACATTGACGCTGCCGCCCTGGAAAAGTGCCCCGCCTATGGCGTAGACTGGGCGGCAAAGTTCGCCCACCTGCCCGGCGCTGAAATCATCGCCAATGAACTACGACGACAGAACATCTGGACCGGCGACGACTTCAGGCGCGGCAGGGCAACGGTCAACGCCATAATGATGAAATTTTTTATTAACCCACTCGTTGATGAGTTGGTAAAGGAGTTGTAATATGCCGTCCACAGCAGTCCCACAAGATGTACGATTCTCAAGAGAAATCCACGCCTTCGGGCAGGCGGCTGGCCCTGGTACTGAGGTCGTCCCCCTGGGGCCTTGCCTGGGCGTAGACAACCTACCCGACCCGCAGCAGGGCAAAGACCCGACGTGGTGTTTGATTGATGGCGTCTATGTCCAGGTAGGCAGCACGGCAACGGCCCCTAGCGGCCTACCCCAATTCACGATGACGCCGTGGGTACAGGGTGCGGTGAATTGGCTAGAAAGGATCAAGGTGGCGAATTGCCCCGTCAACCTGTTTTTCGTCAGTGCGCCGTGTGGTTCGCCTGCCGTCTTTGACAACAGGCGGCGCTCCTGGGTTTACCGCAACGCCATCATCACCGACCACGCCATAGCGAATCCGATGCAACGCGATGCAGATGGCCCGATAGACCAGGCGTTTAGCATCACAACCGACCTGGGGCGTCTGGACCATTGGTTGCTCACCATCTCTCGTATCGCAACGACAGAGACGGCGGCCATCAATTCCATCACCGCCGAGGATGGGCAGTGCGCCGGGGACTGCGGGCCATACAGAGCCGACGACAAAGACCTTTGGATGTCGGCTGACACCGTGGCCGCCGCCGTTCCTGACCTGATCTGGAGTGATGATAGCGCCGCGACGTTCACCAGTCCCGCCACGGGCTTTGCGGCTGGCGAGTCAGTCATGGCAACCCTTGTAATCAAGCCAAACTCGACCACGACCCGCACCGTGTCGGTGCGTGATGGGGACGCCGCCGCTCCGCTGGAAGTCCAGTATAGCGATGACGATGCGGCGACGGAAACGCTAGTTGTCGTGGGCGCAACCAACAACGAGGCAGCCGTAGGCGCTCAATCGCTATGTAAATTCGGTGACGAAAATCTCTGGCTGTGTACAGACGATGGGCGCGTATTCTATTCGTCAGACTATGCCGAAAGCTGGACCGACCAGACCACAGCGTTGGCGGCCAGTGGCGCGAGTGCCCTAAATGCGATTCACTTTTGTAACGCCAACATCGGCTATGCTGTGGGCGCGGGCGATACTGTCATCTACACGTTGGACGGCGGCACAAACTGGTCAGCGGGCACAGCAACGGGTTCGGGCGACGGACTCAACACTGTCCACTGCTTCGATGCCAACCGTGTCATTGTTGGGACCGATAACGCAGTCTCGACAAAGTGCGTTTACATGACGTTCGATCAGACGGCGACCTGGGAAACGAAAGACGAGGGCCTGGCCGCTCTGACAACCGACACCTGCGGGCGCATCCGGTTCATGAGCGATGGCATGACGGGTTATCTAGCCAAAGATACCGTTGTCCCCCTGGGCACGGTCTACAAAAGCATTGACGGCGGCGATAGTTGGAAGGACATCACCACGCCGCTCAATGCTGGCCTGAACGACATCTGCATCATACACGCCAACCTGGCCTACATCGTGGGCGAGGCGCAAGGCGGCACGTCGTTTATCGCCAGGGTAGCCGGATAATAAACGTTGATTCGGCGGGCGGCTTGCGTCCTGGACCCCCTCGGCGCAAGTCGTTCGCCAGTCATAGAGGGGGTAAGATGAAAGTTCCTTATAGAATAAGCAGAACTGCACTGTTTTTGATGGGTGGCGACAAGCCTGTTTATCTGCCCATGCTGGATGTGGTGCAGATACAATTTCAGCCCGACAGTTGTTTGCATCTGCGCGGCATGTTGCCCGAACGGCGCGACTTGCTAGAGATTGAGGACGGCGCAACGTTCGAGATTGTTTTTAATCAGTGTGGCCTCGTTCAATACGGTCAGCATACCATTCCTCTTTTCAGATTTGAAAACTGCAAAGTCATTGAGCGGTACATCAAGAATGCCGTTTCTTGCTCAGAGGATCAAGTCTTGTATGCCGATGTCGTTTTTACCTGCGACATAACAATACCCGAATGGGAGCCGCGCAATGCCGACGATTGAACTAGAGCGAACCACGCTCGAATACACCAACATCTCCCCGTGGCGATTGAGCCGCGTGTCGCAGGCCGAACGCAACCGCTACATCAAAGAGGAACTTGGGGGCGTAGAACCCAAGCCCCCTACCTACACCGTCACCCTCGGCGGCGGCAAACTTCCCGATGGTCAACCGTTGCCAGCGTGGGAAGAAACCTACGACTATACCGCAGAGCACGTAGAGGAACTGCGCAACGAGTGCGCAGAATTGGAGAACCGCCCGGCAACGTCGGCGGCCTGGGCGCGGCTTGCAGAACTGCGCGAGGCCGTAGCCACCTGGGATGCTCATTTCAAGATCGTTTCAGAACTGGGGCAATCCGTCCGGGCGCAGCGGTGGAAGGTTGGCCTTTGGCACGTCTTTGGCTTGAACTTGCCGGATAGCGACGACTGGATTGAGGAACTTGAGACTGATGGCATAGACGCCGCCGAAATCCCAACCGACAAGCGAGAGCGACTTTACTATTGGCTAGAGATGGTGGCCGTTGCCAGCCAAGGCGAATTCAACCAACTTATTGCCCTTGTCGAAGGGCGCGGCGAACTCGTGAGGGAGGCCCGCGAAATCACGCGGGCCATGTTTCAACGTCCGCTGGGGCGGTCCTGATGGCCCTGGCCTGGACGAGCTTGAGGCGCGAATGTCGGGCGGTAATGAGCCAGCCTGGCACTATGACCCGGTGACAGATGAACACGATGCCGCGATGGCCTGGGGCGTGACAACCGTCGAGTGGGACGCCCTGCCCCCGGAACATCAGGGGCGAATGCTAGAGACGTACAAGGCGCAGAGAACACGGCGCAACTGGGAGTATTTTGTGAATAGGCCGAAAAAGTGACAGAAAAAATTGGCTTGCAGGCCGTACTTGAGGATAGTTCATTTCAGGCCGGCGTAAAAAATTACAACGCCGGGATTGACTCTATGGAATCCGCCAACGAGGGCGCGATCCAATCCTCTGCGCAACTCTCCAGTGGTTTAACCGCGACCGACGATGTGATGGCGGCAAGCGGCGGGTCCGCCGTTGACCTGGCCGCCAAGCTCGACATAGCAAAACAGGCGTTCTCCGCCGTACAAAGCGTGGTCGCCACCGGTCTCGAACTGGCCGAACTGGGCGCAATGGCCCAGCGTGTCGAAAAGCGATTCGCCGCCTTTGCCGAGGAAGCGGGCGGCGCAGAGAGAATTCTAGCGGCATTCCAGCGAGGCGCGGGCAACACCGTCTCTGATATGGACGCAATGGCGAGCGCCAGCCGCCTATTGCAAATGGGCCTCGTGGGCGATGCTGACGAGATGGAGACCGTCGTCGAGATGGCGAGCAGGCTTGGCGACCAGACGCAAAGTGCAACGGACAGAGTATCTGATTTTGCACTTATGTTGGCAAATCAGTCAATTCCCCGTCTCGATAATTTTGGCATAAGTAGCGGTAAAGTGCGTGCCAGGATTGCAGAGCTACAAGCCACGACACAGGGCATGACCCGCGAGGCCGCTTTTATGCAGGCTGTAATGGAGCAAGGCGCGCTCTCGCTCGGCAAGCTCGGTCCCCGTGTAGACGACGCCGCCAGCGCCTTTGAGCGCAACGAAGCCAAGATGGCGAACTTGCGCGTAGAGATGGGGCAGAAATTGATCCCGGCGGCAATGATGGTGACAGAAGCATTCTCTGGTTTGCTTGACATCGCCGCCTCGATGATTGACATTGTGAGCGGCGCAAGCATCAAGATTGCCGGGTTTACTGAAAATCTCATGAGTGTCGCCCAGGCCATCCCTGGTGTTATCAATCCCCTCATCGAGTTGTCGGGCACACTGGAGACGGTGACGGGCCTGCTGGATATTCAAGCAGCGGCACAAACAGCCGACCAAATGGGGACTCTCTCCGACGCTACCCAAGTCGCAGAGGGCTATATGGGTTCGTGGTCCGTTTACGCCGCCGAAATGATAGCAGAGGGGGCGAGTCTTGGCGAGGTGATGGCCGAGCTTGCACGAACGCAGAACGACACCAGCGCCGCGTTTGAGTCAGGCGGAGCAGTACAGGCATTTTTCAAAGATGCGCTGGTAGACCAGAAAGGCATCATGCAAGAGACCGTTGCCGTCACGCAGGCCATCGCGCTGGAGAATGCGCTTGCAACGGGGAGCTATGAGACCTATTCGGCGGCCATTGCGGAGTTCAACAGCATACAAACAGACGCCAATGGCGCAGTTCTGGCCCTGACCGAAGCGCAGTTCAACATGGCGCAAGTCATGCGTGACGGGGCCAGTGAGGCGAGCTTGCTGGCTGATGAGATATTTACGAGCCGCCTGGAGAATCAGGGGTACACCTCAGCGGTTGAGGAATCCACACGCGCGGTCGGGGAACTTTCGGGAGAATTTCAAAACAGCGGACCGCCCATGCGGGAATGGGCCGCCACGTCCGCCGAACTTGCCAGGGCCGTCGAGGAAACTACTGTAGCAGAGGCCGAGGCCGAAAGGTCGGCCCTGGCCGCCGCTGCTGCAATGGAAGCCAAGCGCCAGAAGGACATCGCCCTAGCCGTGGAAGAAACCAAACTTGCCCAGAGCGTCATGGGCGCGAGCGATGCGATGATTGCCCAGACTTTTATACAGGGCCTTGACCCCGATGCAATGGGATTGCTCGACTATCGGGCAGCCGTTGAGAATATCCAGTTGGCTTTTGGCCTGGCAACCCCTGAAAGCATCGCGCTTTCGCAGGGGCTAACGGAAGGGATGGAAGCCGCAAACCAGGGGAAACTTGCCATTGAAGACCTTGACAATTTTCTCGTTGCCCTGCGCGAGGACGCGGCGGACGGTGCGGTAGACTTTAATGCTCTCGGCGCTGAATTTACCAGCGCGGCTGGCGAATCGCAGTTTCTCATAGCGGGAATGGAGAACACGAGCACGGCGATAGCTGACGCCGCCGAACAGGCCGAGGCGATGACGCTGGCGGGGGAGAACTTTGCAGGGACAACGCCCGCTGTGGTTAGCGGGCTTACCGACGTAACGGGCGCAGCGGACGACGCCGCGCTTGCCCTGGGCGAATTGGATGAGGCCATGCTTGCCACTGCCGACGGGGCAAGCGCCGCCGGTTCTGCCATTGGGGACAACCTGGAAGATGGACTAGTTCCCTCTGTGACAGACGCAACAGATGACGCGGCAACCGAGCTTGAGGGTCTGGACAGCGCAATGGCCGACACTGCCACCAGGGCCACCGCCGCTGGTGCGGCCATTGGCGACAACCTGGCCGAGGGCCTACTTCCCCGCGTGCAAGCGATGGTGGACGAATTCACCAACATGCTTCAGTCGGGCATCACCGACAACCTGCCAATGTCAAGGCCAAGAAACCCCGACAGCCCCCTGCGCGCCCTGCCAGAACAGGGCGCGGCCATCGTGAACAGCATCGGCGCGGGTATCACGCAAGCAACCCCTGGCGTTGCCACAGCGGCGGCGCAGATGGGCGACCAGATCGGGACCGCTCTAGGGAGTGCTATCGCATCGTCAGCGGCGCAAGAGGACGTAATGGATGAGTTGTTTGGCGCGGGGGGCATCCTGGCGGGACTTGGGGGCATGGCGGGGGGAATGTTGCAACGGGGCACGATTGACCCACTCACGCAGGAAATAGAAGACCTCGACGACGCACTAGAGACTATGCGCGAGCGACAGACGGGGCTTGCAGAGGAACGCGCCGCGATAATAGAAGAACAGCGCGGCGGCGCCAGCGAAGAACGACGGATTGCCATCAACGAGCGATTGCTTGCCATAGCCAAAGAGCAAGACTTTATACAGCGCCACTTGAACCACGAGCAGGGTAGACGAACGCATCTGGCCGCAGAACTGGCTGAGCAAGAGGAACGCATTCTCAGATTGCAAGAGGCACAAGAGCGCCTGCGATTTTTAGAGCAGCAAAGCAAACTCCTGGACCTGATAGCCGAAAAGGGCCTCGACGCCGAGGCCATCCTCGGCGGTCTGGAGCTAGGGGTAGACGCCTCGGTTGAGGATGTCGTGGACGCAATGACCAGGGCAATGGAGGCCATCATAGCGCAAGCCAACGAGGAACTTGGAATTGCCAGCCCGTCGAAGGTCTTTGAAAAGATCGGGGGCGAGATGATGGCGGGTACGGCATTGGGCATCAAGGACATGATGGAAGCGCCGATTGCTCAATCGGCCATTGCAACTCAGGCGATGGTAAGCACGCCCGCCGCCGTTATGGGTGGCGCAAGAACGAGCTACGACCAGAGCCGCACGATGGGCGACGTGAATGTCAATAACCCGTCAGTACCTAACCAGGCGGCGGCGGATCAACTCGCCGCGCAGATTAAGCGCGTTGTAATGGATACTATGAGGGGCGTGTCATGACACCCATTTTGAAGATCACAGACGGGACCGATCAGGTAAACTTGCTGGCGCTGGCCGAGGGCGTGAGCGTCGAGGGCTGGCGGCAAGCCGTCAATCAGTACAAGGGCGGCGGGACGTGGCAGGCGTCGTCACTCTCGGACGGGCGTCGGCTCGTGGATAAGCAATTTGCTGCCGCGATTGAAAGCTACCCCATCAAGGCCATTGGAGAAAGTGGGGGCACGCAGGATACAACCATTGCCATCCTGCATCGTCTTTTTGCGCTGATGGAAAAGGCCAGCAATTATTGGGTGGACAAGTGGCGCAATGAGCCGGTATGGATAGAATGCCGCGCCGACTGCGAAACCAACACCCGCTATGCCATCGTCCAAACGGCCAATATCCCGCAGATAGCTAACTTGTACGCCCCTGGCGCATTCCACAATGACGCGATACTTGCGGATATGTCCCTGGTCATTGAGCGGGGGCAGTGGTCAGAGACCGCACCGGGGACAGGCACGGCGGTGGAGCTATCGGTGGTCGAGGCTTACGATGGGCGCAACCTGGGCAACGTAGACAGCGCGGGCATCCGTGACCCGACGACGGCGATAAACGAAGTGTTTGCGTATAACGGCGCTAAAATAGCCAATCTCACACACATCTATTGGCACAATGTCACGACCGGCGCGTGGAGTGCGAACCTGATGACGGCGGCGCTCCCCTTTGCCATAACGCCTGCTCTTGCGGTGGCGCAGACCGGGCATGTGTATTTTGGCATAGATTCAACGGTTGCCGACAGTGGCCCGTTTACGAGTCTTGTTTTTGACATCAGTCCGGTGTCAGTGAACCTGAATTCGGGCATACCGCAATCCTACAATTCAGTGTTTGGGTGGATAGCCGTAATCCCTACGACGCTGGACTCCTTTGATACTGGATGGCTTGAAAACGCTGGTATCATTTCAGACCATTGGTTCCCGGCAATCGGCACTTTTGGTACTGACGATTGGGGAACGGCTAACCTATTTGCGCTTTTTGGCGGTGCAGCCCCAAATGTAACGGCCTTCTGGGCGCGCTACCCCATATCGAATTCAAGCGGCGTAAACCCGGTCACGCCGCCCCAGCAGCAAAACAGGGACATCTATACCATCTCGTGGCCCTACGTAGACTTGCAAGCCGATCAATCTATAGGCGATATAAAATCATTACAAAGGCTTGTCATTCGCGGGGAGACTGGCGAGGGGGTAGCCGTTGATGGGGGCGCAAGTTCAGATAAATATGCAGCACAAACCAGTCGGCTTTTTGTAGCAAGCCGACAGATAGAGCGCGGGTCTTTGTTTTCTGCCTACATCAACGCCGCTGACGAACAAAACCCAACCGGTATTACTGTCGCCACTGGCGGGACTAGTGCGGTCATTGCCAGTGCATTAGCTCCAAGCGGGCGTATGATACAGTACACATCGGCAGGCGCGGGTCTCGTATATTCATGGTACTTTTCTTTCTCGGCAGCACTAATTGACGAATACAGGGGCAAGTACCGGATGTTTGTGCGCGCTAGAACGAGCGATGCAACGCCGTCAGATAGTAGCATAAGGGCCGTGGGCGCTGTTACAGTTTCCGCCGGCGTTGGCACAGATACCCCCGTTCTCTGGGAGACTGATGAGGTTGCCCTGAGCGCAACCATTACAGACACCTACTCGCGTTTTGAGTTGATTGACCTGGGCGAGATAGAACTTCCCGCGCCCGTCAAGACGCTCTTGCCATCAGAGACCGGCGGCGCATTTATGGTTGCTATACACGCAAGCGCAGACAACCTTGAGACTATCACATTCATGGACGTTATCTTGATGCCCATAGATGAGTGGGCCTTTGAGACCCTGGAGTATCGTAATCAAATCGCTTCGTCAAATAGGCGACCGCTTCAGTTGTTCAAGGGGAGCATAGATTATGATGTAGACACCCGCTATATGGACATTGACGCCAGTCTCATTGTGCCAAAAGAGTACACACGTTCCAATCTGAAGTTGTCGGCGGATGATTCATTCGTAATCAACTGGCTATCTGTAAAAAACAACTTGCCGGGCATTTACCCCAACGGCAAGGCACAGCGGCTATGGTTTCTGGCGGCAGTCGAGACCGACGACGGGGTATGGATTTCGAGCTATGACCCGGCGTTCACCATCTCGCTAACGCGAAATGCTCAATATCTCGGACCACGAGGAGCGGCATAATGCTCTCCCTGATTGCTAAAGAGCCGCTATGGATAGGTACTGGATTGATAGACGATGATCTTGCATTCAAGATAGACGGCATTCAAGCCGTCTGGACTGCCAACGGCGGGTATTGGTCGCTGAGCTTTCAACTGCGCGGCAATCAGGATATTGTCGAGGACTGGCTAGAAAACGGCCTGGGACGCGACATCACGCTGTATTCCCCTGCCCTGCTGCCGATATGGGAAGGCGCGGTCAATCAAGCATCGGGCAACATCGGCTCGCTGGCGCTAGGGCGCGGACCATTACTCGACGCACCCAACAAGATCAAGGCAATTTATAGCACGGTGGATACCAATGTTACCCCGCCGGCCGTAGGCGTGCGAGAGCCAACTGCCTGGGCCAGCAACACAGCAGCGCAGGCCAAGTATAGCATAATCGAGCGTGTCCTCTCGCTTGCTGGCGCAACGGCGACCAGCGCAGCGCAAATCCGAGACACGCGCCTAGCAGACCTGGCGCTGCCAAAATCCACTGAGACCGACAACCTGGGCAGCCCTACCGAGACCAGCGTCACTGTCGAGTGCGCAGGGTACATCCACTGGCTCAAAGCCTACGTCTACAATTCCACGACGACCGGGCAACAGAACGCCAGTACCAAGTTGCAAGCCGTACTTGCCGCTGATCCCAATTCCATCTTCTCAACGGACTATGCCAACATCACTACAAACACCACGCAGGTCGGCGCGTGGGAGAACGACGACCGCCAGGCGTGGTCGATTGCACAGGCCATCAGCGCGCTAGGGGATGCTTCAGACAATCGCTATGTGTTAGGCGTCTACCGTGGTCGCAAAGTGCATTACAACGCAGTGCCCACAACGCCAAAGTTTCAACGCACGCTGGCCGACCCCGGACAGTGGCTAGAGCTATTTGGCAGCGGGGGGAGTCTCGACCCCTGGGCCGTTGAGCCGGGCCAGTGGACATTTTACACCGACCTGTTTACCGGGCGCACGCAGCCGACGACGCTCCGACTGGACCCCCGCTATCTGTTCATCGAGCAGGGGACATTTAACGCCCCCTGGGCGCTGACGATGCAGGGCGGCGAGGTCAACCGGGGCGACCAGTTGCTTGCGAGCCTGGGGCTAGGGGGATCGGCGGCATGAGCGAACAGCCCGTTGTACAGATTTACAATGACCAGCAATATGACCTGTTGCGTACCCACTTCTGGACGCGCAACGAGCCAAACGTAGCCTGGCGTCATGCCGTTTCGTCTGTGATGGCGCTGCCTGCCCTGCGCGCCTTCTGGCCGATGTCAAGCGTAGATTATGCCGTTGCCAGTCGGGCGCGAGACGTGGCGGGTGGCGGCTATCATCTGGAAGACATCAACACTGTCGCCTTCGGATATGATCAACTGGTCCCTTACGTCCAGCTTATACGCGCCAATAACGAGCACCTGCGGCGGTTGGATGGCGGCGCGGCGAACTGGGCCGACATCACAGGCACAGAGGCTTATGTGCTGGCAAAAAACGCGGGCCTGGCCGTGGGCGGCTGGTTTAACTTCGACTCGCTGCCCGTGGCGGCGATTCAGGGGCTAATGGGCAAGTACAACGCCGCTATCGCGCAGCGCAGCTACCTAACACTCCTGCATCCAGTCGCCGTCGTGCCAAGAGCGCCTACGTTCCTGGTGTCTGGAAATGGTGTTGCCACGGTCATGGTCGAAGCGTCGTTCATTCCAACGATAGGGTCATGGCACTACATCGTCGGCAGGTTTATGCCCGGCGCAGAGTTGGCGATATTCGTCAGTGATACAGACGGTTCGCTCAACAAATTCACCAACCTGGCCGGCGTTCCTGCGGCGGCATTCGATGGTACGGCAGACTTTGAAATCGGGGGGCTGGACGGGACGGCAATTGCGTATATGAACGGCAGGGCCTCAATGTGCTGGCTCTGCGCGGCGGCGGTTTCTGACTCCATCATCACGGCGCTTTACCACCAGCAGCGCAAAATGTTCGGGATTTGACATGCCCATATTTACAGTAGACGCCAGGGGGATCCGACATACCGACGCCGGCGTCGTAGAACTGGCGCTTGACTACCAGGGGCGCAGGGTCGCAATGACGGCGCGCCTGTCGTCTACCATCGAGGAAGTCGCCGCCCTGGCCCTGGCACAGGAGTTCCCCGCCAGGCCAAGCCGCGCCTTTCAACGACGCTTTACGATAGAGGCCCATCGAGAGACCGGGACCGACCCGGACACCGGCGAGGAATCTCAATTCTGGGTTGTGGATTCTGTGACTCACGAAGCGTTGCCCGATGAGGCTGCGCGGGATGAGTTTACCGCCTTGCCCGGCTGGGCGGACTGGACCGGTGACGATGCGGCGCAGTGGATCGAGGCGAACGTAACCGACCTGGCGAGCGCAAAGACGGCGCTGGTCGGGCTGGCGCGGGCCGTCGTGTTGTTGCGCGACTGGCGGTAGTTTGCCTATTGACAAAGCCCCCTCGTCCATGATATACTGGGAGAGTGGAGAGGGTTATGGGCCTATTTTTTTATTCTGGTATTATCTCAGTCCCACGACACTGAGTTGATGCAACAAGAGCCGTCCCCCTCTCCACAGAGGTCCGGGGCGGCTTTTGCGTTTTAGAGAGGGAGAGCGATGACCCAATACATCTGTGCCCACTGCGGCGCTATCGCTGAGACCGACGAGCAGTTGATTGACGACGGCACGACCTGGCGTTGTACCGAGTGCGGCGGGTTGACGGTCGTGCGGCTGATTAAGGCGAGTGAGGCGGTGCAGATTTGGCCGAGGGATGAGAATGACAGTTAGGATTTTGGTTGGCGATTGTCGAAAGCGGCTTGAGGAAATCGCAAGCGAGAGCATTAGCCTTGTGGTGACTAGTCCCCCTTTCTATGGACTTCGCAGCTATTCGGTCAAGCCAACGGTGTGGGGCGGCGCGGGGGATTGTCGGCATGTGTGGGGGGATGAATTGCCATCAAGGCCCGGTGCGGGGAATCATCCCGACAGACCAAGCGGATTTCAGCAAAAATCACAAGCTGGTCAGTCGGGAGCATTAGCACAAATGAAAGTGGCAACCACAAGCGGCGGCGCATTCTGCCAGCACTGCAACGCCTGGCGCGGAACCCTGGGTAACGAACCGAGCATCGACCTCTACGTGTCAAACCTCGTCGGGATATTTCAACAAGTGCGGCGGGTTTTGACAAAAACGGGATGTTGCCTGATAAATTTGGGGGACTCGTACAGCACGCAGGGGGGAAGCAATGCTAATCCAAATCGTCAAATTAACACGGGGCAACGTCAAGCCGTTGATGGGGGCAGCGTGCCAGATAAATCAAGAAGTGGTGTTGTTGGATTAAAAATCAAAGACCTCTGCGGAATTCCCTGGCGCGTTGCCCTCGCCTTGCAAGCCGACGGCTGGTGGTTGCGGTCGGAGATACCCTGGATCAAGCGGAACCCGATGCCAGGCTCACAAACCGACAGACCCACGACAGCCCACGAGCATATATTTTTGTTGGCGAAAAGTAAAATGTATTACTGGGATGGGGAGGCGATAAAAAAGAGTGTTGCATCTGGTACAATGGAACGTGCGAATCGTGGCGTTGGAGCATCGCACAAACTCGTTGATGGTACACCAAAACAAACAGCTCAGTCACTAAACAGGCCCAGGAGTCATGGCGACGGTTACAAAAACATTGATCCATCAGGCCGCACCTACCGCACATCAGACCCCTGGTTTCAATCCCTCGACGCCCGCATAACCCAACAGCGCGAGTGCCTGGCGCACCTGGAGCATATCCGAGCTAATGGCGGCTTGCTCCTGGATGAAGCGGGCGATCCGCTGGCGTTGCAGGTGAATACGAAAGGATTTAGTGGCTCACATTTTGCTGTGTTTCCGCCGGATTTGGTAAAGCCGTTTGTAAAAGCGGGGAGTAGCGAGCGGGGAGTTTGTGGGGAGTGTGGGGGGGCTTGGGTGAGAGTGGTGGATCGGGAATTTGTGGGTGACAATTTAGGTAAAAGACCAGACAATCCAAGAGCCGGTATTCGTGGCAGTGGCCTGGCGAGAGCACCTAAAACAGTAGCAAAAAAACAATATCTCGGCTGGCGACCCACCTGCCCCCACTATCCCAGAACCGACGAATGGCGCAAAGTCCCGCGTCAGGGCAAGGATGAGGATGACGCCGATTACGAGGCCCGCATAGCGCCTATTGTCGCCCTACGCGCCGAACTTCTGGCGTTGTGGGAACCGATGGAAGCCGAACCGGCGACGGTGCTGGACCCATTTGGTGGCGCGGGGACCGTTGGGCTAGTTGCAGATAGAGAGAGGCGACACGCGATATTGTGCGAGTTGTCGGCTGAATATGCTACAATGGCGCGGGATAGAATAGCGGGCGATGCTGGCCCGCTGTTTGCGGATGTGAGGGTAGAATGAACGCTTACACCTGCGCTCGTTGCCATCACGCCTTCGCCGCCACTTACGCCGACACTTGTCCGGCTTGCACCCGCTACACCGCCGAGCGAGTCACGACACTGAAAGCGGCCCTGCATCAACAAATAATCTGGTATCATTGTGTTCATTGCGTGACGATGGATTTACTAGCAGCACAGTTTAAGGTTGCGCAGTTGTATGTTAAAACGGTGCTGGGTAAAAAAGCCGCGTGGCGATTGCGTGTGCTGCGGTTGCAAGAAAAGCGGGATGAGCAAATGGAGGTTGAGTTTGTTTGAGCTTGATGGGATCGAGGTTCATTGCACCGATGTTTTGGCCTGGGCAATTGACTACAAAAAGCGAATTGAGGCGGGTAAGGTCATGCCCATCCATTGCTTTTTCACTGACCCGCCCTATGGGCTGGGCGATCCGCCGCCCATCGAGGAACTGCTCAGGGCGTGGCTTGATTACAAGGATTATGACACCGGCGTCGGTTTCATGGGCACTCACTGGGACGTAGTACCAGGCCCGCACATCTGGCGCGCATTCCTGGACATCACCCACCCTGGCGGGTATCTGTTCGCCTACGGCGGAACACGCACGGTGGACTTGTTGAGCATGGCGCTACGATTGGGCGGGTGGGAACCGTTTGATAGGGCGGCATCGTTTGGGTGGATATTTGGGTCAGGATTTCCAAAAAGTCTGGCGATTGGGAAGGCGCTGGATCGCGAGGCGGGAGCAGAGAGAAAAGTAACGGGCAAGTATCAACCACCCAATGGTCAAAAGTGGAATTTACAACAGGCCGATGATGATAGTATTGCCCATGCGCCGGGCGCGTTTACGGCAAGCGGAACTAGAACGCTTGACATCACCGCTCCCGCCACCCCCCTAGCCGCTCGATGGGAAGGCTACGGCACTGCGCTAAAACCGGCCGTTGAGTACATTTTGTGCTTTCGCAAGCCCCGCGCCGGGCGAACGTTCGCGCAGTGTGCGAGGGAGTTTGGCAGCGGCGGGTTGGATGTTGATGCGGGGCGGGTGAAGAGTGGTGGAAATGTAGCGGGGACATCTCGCTCGCACAGCACGCCTCAAGAGGGGTGGGATCGTCCGTGGCGACATGATAAGGAAGCAGCCGAGCGCACCTATGCAGCAAAGCTAGAGGGTAATCGCAAAGCGGTTGAGTTGGGCAGATTTCCCCCCAACGCAACCTTTTCGCATGTCCCGCCGTCGCTGTGCGCAACCTGTCACGGCGAGGGTATGATGTCCACCGCCGACATACAAGCTGAGTATGATCTAGTCGGCATTCCTGAGTGGGTGCGTTGCCCGACTTGCAAGGGCGAAGGCGTGACGGGCGGGTGTCGGCGGGTTGGGAGTGAGAGGGTTAAGGGGAACCATCCAGGAACATACAGACGGGAACAAGATAGAGCACATGATACCGCAAAGGAAAGGGGATGGGGATACAGGCCGCGCAAAGAAGGGTACAACGTTAATCCCTACGCCGACGCCGATGGTCGCGAGCTAGTGGAAAAGTGGGACTGCATTGAAGGCGAGTGCCCAGTGTGGGAACTGGCGCGGCAGAGTGGGGAGAGCAAGTCGCCAGGAAACTACAAACGCAAAACAGCAGGTGAGGAATCATTCAAACACATGTATGCTGGCGGCAGACCGTTGCCAAACGAGCACATTGGACACGGTGATTCAGGAACCGCCGCCCGCTATTTTCATAACCACGACTGGCAACTCGACATCGAGGAAATGATAGCCGGGGCTGCGCCGTTTAGATATTGTGCTAAAAGTTCACGGTCTGAGCGAGAGGCGGGATGCTCAGAGATGCCGCGCCAATTTCTAGCAACGATGGGCGACGGCATAGGCGAGCGAGAACACAACGAAAATGAGCCAAAAGCGTGGGTGGGAAATAATCATCCAACCGTAAAGCCCCTCGCCCTAAACAAATGGCTCGCCGCCCTACTCAAGCCGCCCGATGAATATGAGCCGATACTTGCCGTGCCCTTCGCCGGGTCCGGCTCTGAAATCATCGGCGCAATGCTGGTGGGCTGGAAACACATCATCGGCATAGAGCGAGAGCAAGAGTATCACACCATCGCCGCCGCTCGTATCGAATGGTGGCACAAATGGCAACGTCTCACCAGTAAGTCCGACCCGGCAGAGATTCGACGGTTGGCGCTGGCGGGCGAGAAGGATGAACGAGAGGCGCGGGATGATGGGCAATTGTCATTATTCAAATGAGAATGAGATGGAAGAAATCAAATTTAGTAAACAACACACGACAATTGCTATCAAGTGGCTTGTACGGGTGATAGCGGAGCTTGCCCAAATTGAACAGGCCGAATATCTTATTGATGATTTGTCTATTGTATTGGCAGTTTTGCGTAAAGCGCATGACAGTGCGCCATTTATTAACTACGGCGGAGTAAATGCCGCCACTCTTGAGACAAATAAATGAAAACCATCACCGGCGATGCGCGCAAGCTGGACCCGGTGGACTTTGAGCGGTATGAGATCATCGTGGCGGATTTCGTCTATGGCGAGGTATAAAAATGATATATGTACGGGGTGCAATTATGATAGTCGGTTCGGGTGCGCTGGCGCTGGCCGCGTTGCGTTATGTTGTGGGCCTGCTCAGACGCAACGTATAGTAGTGGCAACGCTGTGACTCGACATCACGGCTTGGGCGCTCCCGTCCTGGCGTTGTGGTCCAGCGTTCTCGGCGGGTGCGCCCCCAACTTTTTGAGGTGACGAAATGAGCAAGTGTATCTGGAAATACAACAGCATTGACGATTACTGGCAAACGGGGTGTGACAATGCCTTCTCCCTGGACGATGGTACACCATCCGAGAACGGCATGGGGTTCTGTCTCTATTGTGGAAAGCCGCTTTTGCAGATCTGTCACGAGCACGCCGTCACCCCCGACCCCGACGACGATGCGGAAATTTGCCTATTGACAAGCAACTCAAAATAGTATATAATCGTTATGTATAAAATACATAAGGAGTTATAATGGCAAGCAGGCGCAGAATCACGATTGAATTGACAGAGCAGGACCAAAAGCGGCTTGAGTTTATCCAGGCGGCAACCGGCGAGTTTACTATCATTGGCACTATTCGTCATGCGCTACGCGAGACGACGCGGGAACTCAGAACCGATGAGCGGGTTTTTGCCGCGTCTATGCGTGCGCCTTCTGCGGATGCCGTGTCTTTTCCGCTTGCTCCCTGCGCTTGCGGGTGCGGTGAGTTGGGCGCTTGTTTAGCACAACTCGACAGGGTAGCGAAAAAGAATGAGGCGCTGGCGTTTTGAACCAATCCGGAAACCTAACCGGGAGAGCTTGCGAAAAGTGGTTTTTTGTTTTCTCCCTCGTCATGGGTTCTCAACCCGGTTGGCCGTTGCGGCTCTCCCTTGTGGCGATCTGTCACAACGGATGTACACCGGCCAGGTTGAGAATCTCTGATGAGGGAGAAGGCAGACCAACTCGGAAATCTAACCACTGGGGGAAAGCCAAGTTCAGAGCGGTTTTTTTGTTTGAAAGGAGAAATGAAAATGATAACCAAAAAACAAATGCGCCAGCTAAAGAAAGCGCAACTCAAAGGTGGATTTGAGTTGCAGCGAGTGGCTATACGGCTATTTGACCTTGATTTAGCTTCAGCGATGCACCTTGCAAGCGCCTTCAAAAAGGGTGCTTCCATCAAGGAGCTTGCTCGACTAATCTAAAATACATCAATGCAGCGGCGTGGAGTGGAGACAAGCCACTTAATGGACACGCGGGAACGAGATAGCGCATCGCGGCTCAATTGAGTGCCAGAGCGATAAGTCGGGGCAGAACCGACCTGCATGATGGAGAAAAAATGAGATTTATCAATTGGCTCAAAAGAAAAAAGCGCAAAACGTTTTACTGCCCACATTGTCTGCGGGCAACGCCGGGATATATTTTGCACATGGGCTTTTTTGAGCAACGATGTTGTCATTGCAAGCGGACATATAGGGTAATGGCGTCTAAGTCTATAAAAGAAACAGCGCGAGCTATTCATAATGCGAAAGATGGTTATGGTCAGACATCACAGAGCGATTGAAACCTAACACTGCGGGGGAGCCAAGTTCAGAGCGGTTTTTTTGTTTGAGAGGAACAAGTCAATGCAATCAGAATTCGAGAAAATGCTAGAGGACATAATAGTTGTCACTGGTTATCGCGTAGAGTTTGAGGCCGATAACTACAATAGATGGATTCATGTCTGGGAAACAAAGGACAGTCTGCTTGCTACCTATAAAGGCGCATCGTTTATGGGTGCGCTTAAAAAGGCGTGGCAGGGATTGTGTGGGTAGCCAGCCCGCCGGGCAGCCAGACTCAAGACGGTTTTTTCGTTGCTACCCTGTTCGTGACGGGGGCCTAGCACGTCAGAGTCTGCCCAAGACCACGTGCCCCGCCAGGGCAATGACGGCAGGGCGGCAACGATAGCGCGGGACAAGTCAAAGGTGTTTTTGGTTTGAAAAGGAGTGCGCAAGTGGAAACAAATATCAGTTACAAAATTTTGCCAGACATTGACACGGTTCACTCATTACCAGACAGCGCCGTAGTAAGGTTCATCGTAGCGGGGGGCATAGTTGAGGTTTCGCTGAATTGCGGCTGTCTCGACATTAACACCGGCAGCGATCTTGTATCTCTTTATCCACAAGCGGCAAACCATGTGTTGATTGTCGCAAATAGCCGAGCAGAAGTATACCAAAAATCAAGCGATCCTCTCTTGCACGGCATTTCGAGAGGGGGATAGGAGCAACCATGACAGACCAACCAACAAAAGTTATACACTCGGACCTAACATACATACATCAAAAAACTAGCGTGGCGCTGGAAATCAGAACGCGGGCCGAATTAGACGAACTGATTGCGGCATTGCAAAACGAGAACCGTCAAGTGGTAGTTTTGCGCAGCCCTCACGACAGTATAGCGGTGTCTGTTTATATTAGGTTTCGAGAGAGTGAATAGAGACAATCATGCAAATATGTAAAGCCTGTTACAAAAAGCTCTACCATCAAAGGTTTACGCCCTATGACTATTACTCTGACCACGGTCGCCGTTACCTCAGCACTTGTTGTGACGCCGAGGTTTTGCAGTTCCACGGCAGCCAATACCACAAGGTGGTGCGCGGGCTTGAGGAAAAAAAGGGAATGCAAGCCTGGACGGTTGAGGCATTTGAGGGGGAAGGAGCGAGAGCGTGACCGACCCAATCTCAATCATTGAACAACATTTTCACATCGAGCTAAAGCGCAAGTCGCCCACAGAGTACGCCGGTCCGTGCCCGTTCTGCAACGAGGGCGTTGACCGGTTCGTTGTTTTCCTGGACGGCTCTCCCCGCTACTGGTGCAGACGGTGTGAGTCTCAAGGGTTCGTTGACTCTCTTGAGGACACCGCCGCCCTATCCCCTGCCGAGATTCGCCTGCTCAAAATCGAGAGAGAGCAACGCCGACTTGCGCGCCAGCAAACCGAGCAAGAGATCCGCCTTCTCGCCCTGGAGCAAATGGCCCAATGTAAAGACCACGAACGCTACCACCGCCAGATGCCCGACGCCGCCCTGCATTACTGGCTCTCTGAGGGCATGGAAATTGATTGGATTGCAAAGTACAAACTGGGCGGCTGTACTCGTTGTCCCCTGTGGCCGTCGCTATCGTCCTACACGGTCCCAATCTTTGACGGGGGCCGACTGCTCAACATCCGGCATAGACTCGCCAGGAACGGCAACAAACGAGTGCCCCGCTACCTGCCCCACGTCAAGGGCCTGGGGGTCCAACTTTTCAACGCAGACGCGATAGAGACCGCCCCCGACGTGCTGGCAATTTGCGAAGGAGAAAAAAAGACCATCCACGTCACAGAGCGAATTATGCCAGCCGTGGGCATAATGGGCGCGCGCTCGTTTCTCAAGGGGTGGGTGAAGCGCATCGCCCGCGCCGTGTCCACGGTTTACGTGTGTCTCGATCCTGACGCCGCCGAGTCTGCCCAACGACTGGCGGCGTTTTTTCATGGCAAGGCGCGAGTGGTAGAACTCCCCACAAAGGCCGACGACTTTCTGACGATTCGGGGGGGCAGCGCCAGGGACTTTCGGTATTATCTCAAGCAGGCCAGGCCGGTTAAGGCGAGGTGAGAAAATGAACGACCCACAAGAACAAGCCACCATCTGGCGCGCTCTCATCCGTTCCGCCGCCGCCTACGTTGAGCGCCTGGAGACCGACGACGCCGAGACGGCAACGTTTCGAATCGGTCTCTTTTTCGACGCCGCCGCCGACATCTGGCAGCGCATCAAGGGAGACCAGGCCCTCGTTGACGCGGCTTGCGAAGCCGTCGCCCCAGAGCTTGCCGTGCTGGCCGGGGCCGGGTATGACTTTTTGGGTATTGACACCGGGGCGAAAGTAGAGTAAGATTGGTCATGCGCGAATGGGTGGCGACCTAGCGCAGAGAGGCACAGAGAGATAATGAGCAAAAGACCATCGACACATGGCGTTTCCTTACCACAAGGGCACGCCGCCCGGATTCTCTCTATGCCGGGAAACGCCAGGTGTCGGCGGTCTTTTTTGTTTTCAATACAAGGAGAGGATCATGTCAACGTGGAAAGGTTTCATTCCAGAGAGCAAGTCATACTTGAACTATGCAACGCGAACGCGCAGAGAGAAGTTTAGTTTCTGGCGTCAGGTTCCCAGGGCATGGTTGCACTTTCAGTGGGCGGCGTTGCGCGATTGGATAGTTACCGGGTAGCCAGACTCAAGGCGGTTTTTTTGTTTGACAAGGAGCGAGCAATGCCAGAACTAGAATGTCAATTTTGCGGCTGGTTGGGCGATCCTCAAGACTTGATGGACGCACACGGTCAGCGAGTTTGTCCAGAGTGCGGCTCTGATACCATAGAGGATTACGAACACGACAAGGATGAAAGCGTTGCTGTTGCCAGTGGCGACATCGCCGACATCTGGGGCTATGACGGCGACCACTGGGACTAAGCATTAACGGCCAGCGGGACAAGTCAAAAGTGTTTTTGGTTTGAGGCGAACGTGAAACCCTACTATCAACGAGACGGCATTACAATCTATTGCGGCGACTGTCTCAAAGTCATGCCGCAGCTTGAACCGCCATTCGCCGCAATCATAGCCGACTGGCCGTATGGAACCACGGCTTGCTCGTGGGATAGCATCATACCACTGGAGCCGCTTTGGCGAGAGTGTAAACGGTTGAGTGACACGGCGGTGTTGTTTGGGAGTCAACCGTTTACGAGCAAGCTGGTGATGAGTAACCCTGAATGGTTCAAGTACGAGTGGATTCTGAGGAAAAATAAGTCAAGCAACTTTTTGCAAGCAAATTTCCAGCCGATAAAGATACACGAGAATATACTTGTATTTAGCTCAATGCACGCAACATACACCCCAGCGTCCAATGCAATGATATACAACCCAGAAATGTCTGGCATTCAAGACAGTTTCAACAAAGGACAAGGGACTGACACATCTTTGAAAAGCTGGAAGGCAAGGCGGGGAAATGATTATACACTGAGAAGTAATCACAACGATGGACGATTCCCAGAGTCAATTATCAACTTTCCAAGTGATAAAGAAAAATTTCACCCAACCCAAAAGCCCGAACCGCTCATGGCCTACCTAATCCGCACCTATACTAACCCTGGCGACCTTATCCTAGACAACACGATGGGCAGCGGCACAACCCTGGTCGCAGCGCAAAACGAAGGTCGCCGCGCCGTCGGCATAGAGATCAGCCGGGAATACTGCCGCATTGCAGTCGAGCGCCTGCGGCAGCCGTCGTTCTGGTCAATCGCGGAACCAGAGCGCGGGCCGGAGAGAGAGCAATTAGAACTATTCGAGGGGGAAGGAGCAGTGACAACGTGAGAAAAGGACAGGCCATACTGGCGCTATTATCCGACCGACCCGTCGCCTATCACCCAGATGTTGCCCGAATCGTCGGGGGGGTAAAGGCGGCGGTTTTTTTATGCCAGCTACTCTACTGGACCGGCAGAGAGGCGCGCACGGACGGGTTTATCTGGAAGACCCAAGCCGAGATGGAACAAGAGACCGCCCTCACCCGTCACGAGCAAGACGGCGCAAGAAAGAGGCTGCGCGGTCTGGGCATCATTGAGGAAAAGCGCGCAGGCATTCCCGCCAAGCTCCACTATCGGGTAGACACTGACAAGCTCCTGGAGTCAATAGACCGGTTTTACTCCAAACAAGATTGCCACTTTTCGGCAAACTGTACAGACGGAAATCGTCAAACTATTACAGAGATTACTCCAGAGACTACATCAGAAGATATTGACGTAAGAACGTCAATCGCGGGCGACGACGCAAAGCAAGAGGCCGCACCTACTCAACCCCGTGCCGGAAAGATTCAGCAAAGAAAGAGGACCGAAAGTAAAAGGGAGAACGGCAGTCAACCAGGACTGCCAGGGTTGCCGACTCTCCAGATTGAAACCCCACAAGAGCAACTGCTATTTGACGCGATAAACGTACAGCGTCGAGCAGGGAACCGACGCAGGCTGACGAAATTCCCGACGTTGGCCGTCAAGGAGCGATACGCGGCGACGGCGGCGGCGTTGGATAATGGGAACGGGGAACTGGAGAGTGCTATCCAGAAAACGTTTCAGGCGGGTATCACAGCCGTGCCGAAAGTGGTCGCCTATCTGGGTGGCATCGTCAAGGGCAAGGATCGAGACGCCGCAACTCATCGGGGCGAGGTCTACACCGCCGACAGTGGCGGAAAGGTGTTAAAAATCAATGAATGGTAAAAATGGACGGGGCAATGTTGCCGATCTGGTCTATGCGCCCACCCACGCGCTGAATAGCCTCATCGAGTTTAACAAGGTCGCTAGGAGCGGGCGGGGCATCCAGTTTGGCATACCCGGCATAGATAGCAAAGTAATCCCGTTTAGGCCAGGGAATACGATCATTTTCTGCGCAAGGCCAGGCCATTGCAAAACGTCACTGATGGCCTACTTTGCCAGGCTAGAGGCGCAACGAATCAAGGCGCGGGGGACGGAAGATAAAGAATGCGCTTTGTTCATTTCTTGGGAGCAGTCGGTGGACGAGTTGGCTTGTCTGCTCTATCCCCTCGACGGCTTTACAAGCAGCGACGTGGCATGGGGGCGCATGGGCCATGACGCTATGGTGAGACATTCAATCCAGAACGCCGGTACGCCGATCTGGCTTTTTGGTCACGGTCTCAGCCGGACGGGCGCGAGAGTGCCGCGTATGACGCCCCAGGTCGTCTTGTCGGCCATAGAGCGCATGGCCGACGATTACAACGGGATGCGCCCCACCCTGTTGCTTTTTGATTACGTGCAATTGATCCCGACCGAGTGGGGCGCTAATCGCGTCGAGGTCGTGACCGAAGCTACGATGAGGATAGGCGAACTTGCCAAGCGGGTAGGCGCACCGGCCATCATCGGAGCGCAGGCCCGGCGCGAGGTGGATGATAGGGCATACAAGATACCGCAACCCAGAGACGCGGGATGGACGAGCGAGATTGAAAAAATCTGTGACAAGTTTTTCGGACTTTATCGGCCATCGCTGGACCGTCTCCAGATGATAGAGTTACCGGACGGGGAGACGATACCTGTCACCCCGCGCCTTTTGCTGATTGAGATGGGCAAGCAAAGGTTTGAGCATGGACGGGCGACGTGGCCGCTGTACTTTGAGCCAGAGACGTTGAAACTGGCAGAGCTTGAGACCGCGCAGGCCGATCCGGCATTTTAGGGGGTAGAGATGAACGCAATGGAACAAGAGCAGCTTGCCCTCGATTTCCTGGGCTGGCATCAAGTCCAGGTCGAGATTGGCGTAGGTCCAAGCTGGCGCAACCGCGACGGGGTGGCCGTGACGATGCCCGCGCCCGACTCGGACGAATGGGCGGCGATCCTCAAGGCGGAACTGAGGCGGCGCGGGATACAATACTCACTTGACTGGTCGCCGGATGTCTCGTGGGATAGCCCCCACGACGTTCACATGGCCCGCATCGTATCGCCGGAAAGGGTATGGGGGCCACGATCCTACGGCGAGACCGAGGCGGCGGCGCTAATGCTGGCGGTCGCCGGACTGCCAGCGCGGAAACGAGAGTGAGGCAATCGGCTGGCCCGGCGCGATAGCGGCGGCGCGCCTGCTTGCGGCTATGCCCGTGCCAGCCGAGTGTATTCTATCAAATAAGGGGGGAAAGGTCAACAATGAGTAAATCAGACGGCGAGCAATCCCTTGCCTTTCAGATCGAGGCCCTGGGGCTGCCAGAGCCAGAACGAGAGCACCGCTTTGCACCCCCTCGGCGCTGGCGCTTTGACTTTGCATGGCCCGCACGCAACCTGGCCGCCGAGGTCGAGGGCGGAACCTGGGCGCGGGGCAGACATACCAGGGGCGCGGGCTTTGAGAAGGATTGCGAAAAGTACAATGAGGCGGCGTTGCTTGGCTGGACCGTTCTCAGATTCACGACGCAGATGGTCAACGACGGGCGCGCTCTGGAGACGATAGAGCGCGCAATAAAATAAGGAGAATCCAATGGGTCCAACAGTAGTAAGCTGTGACGCGTGCGGATCAACCTTTGACACCGACGATGGCAGAGTGCCGGAACACGATTGCCCCGGCTATGACTACCGCAATGTCCACGACCCCGACGTTGACGTCGTTTGCGGGATTTGCTATCGTGCTTTTGAGAATTGCATCTGCCCCCCTCGTGAATAGCCCCCCCCGGTTTATCCCAAGCGATTATCCCAAGCTTTCGACTTGGGATATTTGGGTATTGACAATATACTTACAATGTGCTACAATTGACAATATATAGCAATGGTCAACTATGAGGAGGCGATATGGGCGATACTATTTTTATCAGGGACACAAAGGCGCGCCGGGCGCAGCTAGACGAAATAGGCCGGCGCATAGGGCGAGAAGGCGACACGGACAATGTGGATTTTGCCTTGTGTCTCACTCTCGCATTTCTAGGGCCGGTCGAACCGGGAGCAGCGCGGGTCTTTGACCTGTCGGCTGGCGGGCTGGCTGCCGTGCCAGATGTCGAGGCGCAAATGGATGTCTTGATCGAGAGTGCATGGGGCGCGGTCATGAGCACCGCTTCTTTGCAGGAAGCGCAAGGGCAGGCCAGGGAACTCTTGAGGCTGGCCGTCTACGAGCGGACGGCGCACGCGCTATCGCGGCGCGACGGCGGCGATCCAGAGGAAACGGCGCAGGCGCTAATGGAAGCGCACAGGGACGGGCATACCTCGTGGGCAGAAATGCAGTGTGGTGTGATGGTTGCCATGCACCTGGCGAGGTTGGACGCTATTGACAGATGGACAAAGGAGAGCGAATGAGTAACAAATGGTTGGCCTTTGACATTGAGACGGCGCAGCCCGCCCCAGAGGATGGCACGGATTATGCCCTGGGCGTGACCTGCGCGGCGACGATGAGGACCGGCGACGACAAGCCGCTTTTGTGGGGCAACACGCCTAGAATAAGCGGGCGATATGCCGACAAGTTGACGCCGAGGCAGGTTTGCGAACTAGCGAATTATTTAATCAGACATGCCAATGATGGCTATAGGGTGGCCGGGATCAACTCCCTGGGCTTTGACCTGCGCGTGCTGGCAGTGGAGAGTCAAGACCTCATCACATTTGACAACCTGCGCGACCTGGCTTTATCCCATTATGACCCTGCTTTCCAGATGTTGGCCGAGCGGGGCTTTATGATTGGAATGAAAGCCCTGGGTGTTGGCCTGCGCTTGCAAGAGCAAAAGATGGCCGAGATGGACGGGCAAAAGGCCGTTGAGATGTGGGCGGGGAGCCGAGAGGATCAAGATAGGGTGCTGGAATATGTAGCCCAGGACGCCCGGACGACGCTGGCGATTATGGAGGCCATAGAGGAGCGCGGCCTTATTGTCTGGCAGACGAGGCGGGGCGCGATTTCATCTCATCGGCTGATGAGGGGCTTATTGCCCGTTAGCGATTGTCTGGCGTTGTCTTTGCCAGACACGGACTGGATGAGACGGCGCGGTTCTGAGCCGTGGCCGCGTGAGCGGTTTTCAGGATGGACAAAGGAGAGCGAATAGATGACAAACCAATCAACGGCGCTCGTAACGCGCCAGATGGCCGACACGCTGACGGTAGCCGAGCACCTGGCGCAGTCGGGTTTCTTCAGTGATGCAAGGCAGATGAGCCAGGCAGTCACCAAAGTCCTAGCCGGGCAAGAGTTGGGTCTAGGGCCGGTTGCCAGCATGACTGGCATTTACATCATAAACAACAAGGTCGCCCTGTCGGCTAACATCCTATCAGCCCTGGTGAAGCGCCATTCGGTCTATGATTATCGGGTGCGGTCACATTCCGCACAGGAATGTACGCTTGTTTTCTACCAGGGAGAGCATGAGATTGGCGTTAGCTCGTTTACCTGGGACGACGCCACGACGGCGGGGTTGACGGGGGGAAAGAATAGCCATACCTGGAAAAAGTACCCACGAAATATGCTTTTCGCCCGCGCTGTGTCCAACGGCGTCAAGTGGTTTTGTCCTGATGTGATGGCCGGTGCGCCTGTCTACACCCCTGACGAACTGGGGGCGACGGTGGACGGCGAGGGCGCGGTTATCCCTGGGGAATATACCGAGACCGGGCCGGGGCGCGAACTTCCTCAAGTCGTCGTAGATGTTGACAGCATCAAGTGGGCGTTGGCGCAACAGGTCAACGGCGGCGAGAAATTTATGTGCCAGGCCAACCGGGCCAACCTGCTCTACATCAAGAAAGAATCGCATCAATACAGCGAGGATGTCCTAGAGGCGGCGCTTATTCTGTTACACGAGGATGCCACCGAGATCCGCGCCGACCTGGAAGGATGGGAAGCCGACTTGCACGCGGCGATAGAGGCGGGCGACTTGCCGACGCAAGAGGAAAGGGGCAGCGCCCTACCGGATGAGGCATACGGCCACGACTTGCCGCCCACGGCATAGCCAACAACTCAGAGCAACCCCGGCGGCGGCCGCGGTCGTCGCCGGGGGAAGGGGAGAGAGAATGCAAACCATTATATGGCGGTTTTGGGACGAACGCGACGAGTTCGTCGAGGCGCTGACCAGCTATCTGGTCGAGGAGAACTTCAAAAAAGACTATCTACAAGCGATTGTTACCATTGCAACGATGCTCAATTACTCAAAAGAGTCAGAGCAAGCGATACTGGCATTTAGCGAACTGCTGGCCGTGTGTCCGTGTCGGGAATTAACCGAGGCGGCGCAATGACCCTGACCGCCCAACTCAACCGCCTGGAGTCGGCGCTTGTCGAGGTCGCCAGCAAGACCGGGCCGCTCCTGGCCCCGGTCCCAACGGCATACATCGCGTACGATAGGACGGTTGAACACCTTGACTGGCCCCCCGGCATTGGCTTTGTGGCCGCCGTCGTTATCGAGTGCCTGGGATTGGCGTCAACGTCGCTGGCCCTGGCGCTGTGGGACTATCGCAAATCCAAGCGCAAATCGGACCCCCCTGCTCCACTGGGCCTGGCGCTGGTCCTGGTTGCCGTCTATTTCGTCGCTATCATTGCCCTGACGGTGGCCCTGGACATCGTGTCCAGCTTGGCCCGCTTTGCGCCCGCGCTTTTCCCCGCCCTGAGCCTGGCGGGCGTCTCGGTGCTGGCGATTCGAATAGACCACCGGGAGCGACTGGCGGCCATTGCAAGGGAAAAGACACAACGGCGAGAGAGGCGCAAGCGCCCAGTGGTCGACCGGCAAGCGCCCGGTGTTGAAAAAAGCGCCCGGTGGGCGGACAGGTGGGCGACGATGGGCGCTTTTTTGCAGGATGTGAGCAATGATCCGTCTATTGTGGACGGGATGAGCGGCGTGCAATTCGCTCGCATGACCGGTAAGCCCGGCTCGACTGCCCGGCGCTGGCTTGCGGCGGCGCGGCAGAACGGGCGCATTCGTGTCCTGGCGGCGCAAGAGATGGGAGAACAAGAGAAATGAACGCGACGATAGCAACTCAAACATACCCCAGGCCAACGTGTCCAGAGTGCGGCGGGGACATGGTACTGCGGAGGCCAAGACGCCATCAGGATTGGGATGTGTTCTGGGGATGTAAAAACTATCCGGGCTGCCGAGGCAGCCGCAAGATAGGCGTTGACGGCAAGCCGGTATATTACGAGCGCGATGCCCCAGTGTGGGCGTCGGGACAATGGGAGTAGTAGTGATGCAAGAAAAAACACCGGCTATTCTACAAGAGGAAATTGCCTATAGTTTTCTCGACTGGCATCAAGTGCCGGTCGCCGCCGATGTTGACCCATGCGCCTTTGAGTGGCGCGATAGCGGCACAATGGTGACAATGCCCCTGCCCAACTCCGACGAATGGGCGGCGCTCATGAAGCAGGAATTGAGACAACGCCATATCCGGCACATAATTGACTGGTCGCCGACTTGCGCGAGAGAGGTGCAGTACATGACCCGGATTGCACCGCCCGGCGGTGAATGGGGGCAGCGACACTATGGCGAGACCGAAGCGGCGGCGTGGATGGCGGCGGTGCTAAAAATGAGTGAGGGAGAGCAATGAACAAACAAGAGCTTTTTGACGGGTTGATCGGCACGGGCGGGGGCAACTATGATTTGGACGGCGTAGGGGAAATTATCCGTGCGTTACTTGAGTCGGGTTCACCTGAGAATCTTTACTATGCGCTGGAAATCGTACACGCCAATGGGGCAGTCGAGGCGACGGCATACGCGAAAAGCCGCGCCGATAGCGCACACCAAACGGCGCTGCAACTGCGCCATGCAATGTTGAGAATGGCGACGGGGAGAGGTGAGCAATGAACGTTGACGAAAAACGGCTGGAGTACAAACTCGACGCCACGCGCCGGGGGTGGGCAATAGCCGAGGCCGAATTGAACGTGTTAAAGAATGGAGAGATAGATAATGAATCCTGACGAATATATCCAAGCGGGCATTATAGACTTGTTCACTGTTGCTGCCACTCAAGCCGCAAAAGATGCCGAAACACCAGAAGATGCGGCATTTATTCCCCTGGCGATGTTTGAGGCGCAGACGTTTATGTTGAAAGCGTGGCGTCGGTTTGTTGAGCAGCATAGCGGGGACGAAACGCCAGAGGTGACCAATGGCTGACCTCCCTCACTCACTCCCCCCCGACTGGCAACCGTCCATCCCCGGCGGCGAGACTCGCCCCGACCGCTATCTCTACTATGTCGGCAACACAAAGCGCGCACTTTGCATGTTGTGCGCTCGTGACCTGCGCAAACGAAAGTTGCAGGTATATTTCCAATCAGATCATCCCGAAACGGACTCGATGTGTGATGGGTGTGGGGCGGGTGGCGAGACTGATAAAAAGCAGCGCGGGCGTGAGGCGGAATATAAAAATGAAACGGGTGACAGACAGTTGCCATTATTATAAAAAGCGGCGCAGGGTCTATAACTCTGTGCCGCTTTTTGCATTCCCGCAGCCTACTCTACCGTGTAACTTTTTTCAAAGATCGCTCTGTCACAGGGGTACATTTCTCCCTCAACGCCAACGATTAAAAAGTCGCCCCTTTTGCCGTCCATTGTTCCTTCCAGGGTTTCAACCTGGAACTTCTCCGGCATTTCATAGGCTGTTATCACTATCGGTCTTTTAGTTGCTCGCAGAGGTGTGGGTAACTCTCCTTCTATATGATGGGAGCCATCTGGGTTTCTCGTGATTTTTATCATTGGTTTCATCTCCTTATGTGATTAGATGCGGCTGCTTTTTACGTTCTACTTGTTCAAGGCGATAGCCTCAACGTCCAATCTCAACCCGCCAGCCTTCAGCACCCACCCGCCGCCGATTTTCAACCCACGCTTGACCAGTACGGCGTTTAGTTCATCGCATAAATTCTCCAACCCGCTCGCCCTGCTCGTTTTCACCACCGCCGGCGTCAATGTGGCATCTACCCGCCCGTGCCAGGATTTTGACGGGCCTAGAGAAACCACAGAGAACGGTTGATTGAACCACGAACGTCTCTTGAAATCGTTGATTGACTCCTGGAGTAGGCCCGGCTGGCAATCGTAGAAAACAATACTGATGGGCGACAATCCAGCGCGGTTTATTTCAGTGCGCACGCGGGGCAGTTCGCCCGTGAGCATACGCGAATAGTCATGGCGTATCTTGCCATTGGTTGCGGCAAGCTCGAAGGTTGCAAGTGTGTTAAACACTATAGTTCCCAGCTCAGCAACCGAAAATCTACGATGCTGGGCAAGCAAACATCCTCTTGTGACATGCCCCAGGTGTGTGGCACAACGCCAAACGCCAGGGCCACTTTGGTGAGAGCATCCCGGTAGCCCTGGCGATAAATGCGCAGATGGTCAACCAATTCATCATCGTCAAGTTGTTGGCCGTTTTGCATGGCCTTTTCGATTTCTTCGTTGACCAACGCCACTGTTCCTTCACTCGCAATGTCTGCATCGCCTAAAACTCTGGCGACAGCTTCCCTAGTGGGAATGTCCATTTTCATTTTTTGCCTCAATTTGGTGGTGGTCGGTGGTGGTGGGTGGACCCCGTTCACCAAAAACCACCCTGTTTTACCCGTGGGGCAGGGGGCTAATAATACTCTGCCAGCCAGTCGCGCCCGCGATGGGTGAATAGATACGTATTGTTCGCGGTGTCTTCAATAAGACCCGCCTGCTCAAGAATCTTTTGCGCCTGCCCCACGCGCTCCCCGAACGGCCTGCCTAGCTTGCGCTTTGAAAACGCTTTATCTTTGGCGTCTTTGCTGCGATTGGAAAAATATAGGCGTGCCGTTTCCTGGATCATTTTATCAATCAGTGAGATTTTGACATCTGGCAAGAGAGTGATAAAGCCAAAGCCCCCCGCCTTTTTAGGGTAGGAGATGGGCTTGCCGCATTCGCTGGCGCTGATGACCTCTTGCGCTGGCATTTCCGGGCCTGCCACAAAAGTGTAATCTTTGTACAGCTTCCAGCCCACGACGACCGCGCCAACCAGAAAGCCTGAAGCTGCCCCCAATGGTATCAGGCCAGCGGCGGCTTCACTCGACTGATGAAAAACAGTGCTGGCAAATATCCCAAGCGCCGCGCCACAACCGCCGCCAAGCCCGGTGAACAGCCCAGTAAATCCCAGCCCGGTGAAAATATCGCCCGGCGTGATTGTGCCGTCAACGCCCGACTGGGCCAGAAGCGCAGAGAGAAACGTGCTGCGTTGATTGCCAGCGGCGACGGTTTTCAGTTGAGCTATATCGGCGCGCAGTTCCGCTACTTGTTCGTAGGTTGCAAAGGTCATTTGTCTGTACGCCCTCGCTCCAATCGAGCCAGCTTGTCCCCCGTGCCAGGCGGGTGAACCTCAAAGTCACCGCCCGCAGATAGCACTATCAACTCCGGGTCGCCATGCCAGAGGACAATCATCAGACCGCCGCAAGAGCGCACGCGGTCGCTCTGTTTTTTAGTTGACAGACCGCTCCACTCACTGGCGGGGATTTGGGGGATTTCTGTATTTTCCATAATATATGGATTTTAGCATATTTGGGGGATTGTGTCAAGGGCAAAACCGGCGACCCTTCCTGCCCGCCGCGAGCAATTCTTACAGGAAACAAGTCCCGCTACACTCGTCGTCTTCCCATAGTGCCAGTTGCCCATGCTCTTCCTGACTGCGAAAGTCGATGTCAGTCAACGGCCTGCATGAGCTATGCAGATATGACAGAAAGCCAGGGCGCTTGTGTCTTATTATCTCATCAACTGCCAGGGCCTTTTTCCAATCGGGGCCAGCTTGAATTTCTCGCCAGGTAGCCATGTTGTGATATGGACAAAAATAGCAACTGGACTTTACAGGCACTTCCAGATCGTGTTCAATAAGCCAGTCTACGACATCAGAGCGGCGCATGGGTTTGTCGAACATGGTCAAAAATGGGTATTGCAATTCCACATATTTTACATCGGATTTGCGTGCTCGCTGAACCTCGTCAAGTGTAATGCCTAGCCATTTAATCACTGCCCCTGGCGCTTTTTTCATTCCTCGCTCTTGCAAAAGCGCGCTGATGACTCTGCGCATGGGGGCAATTTTCCATCGTTGTGTACAAGATCGGCGTGTTTGGCCGTGCTTGCCTTGCGGGGAGAGAGTGTATAGTGGCACATGTGTTTGTTTTGTATTAGGATCAAGGGGGTGTCGAGTTGCTTTTTTGTCGCTAGTCGTGATTACATTCAATCCTTGCGCCTCAAGCCACGGGGTCCACCTGGCGGCGAACTTATAGGTCTCGCTGCGCTCATGGGTGGTATCGGCGTGAATAACAGCGTCAACGGGCGGCAAGGTGTCCAGCGCCGACATTGCGGCAAGGGCAAATGATTGTACTCCCCATCCTAAAGATATGGCAGTTATTGGTTTCATCATTTCTCCTTTTCAAAACCGGCGACCCTTCCCGCCTGCGCATTCATCGCCCCTAAAAACGTGAATGGTCAAGCGGGAAAGGCCCACCGGGGCTACACGCCGTCGGGGTCAGGGTTGGCCGGGACGGCGAGAGTTTCAACTGGTGTATAAACCTCGCGCCAAAGTCTGAATACCCATCGTCCGCCAACGCAGGGCGCTAGACATTTCTCTACCGCCGCCAGGTCGTCGGTGTCAATGTTCTCAGCGATGAGCTTTGTCTGAGCGGCAGCCGCCCAAGCGGTGATTAATTCGGTGTGGGTGGCGAAAAAAGCAACTTTTCCACCCGCACGACAAACAGAAAGCGCGTCTTGTGAATTGGGTCGAGTGTCATCCCACATTTTTATTCTCTTTTTGAAACGGGCGCATCCGGCATCCTGGCAAACCAGGTCACATCAGCAGTGATATTTGTATCACTGCTGGACCAAAAAGCCCACCCGTTCCATCCGGCGGTTGTGACCTGGCCATTGTAGACGACCAGGACGGGTTGTATCCAGGTAAGTGTATGCTTTGCTGTGCTGGCCCTGTGCCAGGTTATAGTTGTTTCCATTTCTCTCTCCTAGAGCAGTTATAACGACTTGCTCAGGTCGAGGGGTGTTATTCCACTTCTGCCAAAAATTCCCAAGTCTGCAAAAGCAACCTGTCAACGTGAGCTGCGTCGCCCACGTCGCCCCAGTCGGGGCAGGTCAGTGAGTCAAACTTTTGCAACTCGACGCCGATGAGTTTTAGTGACTGGCGAATGCTGGCGAGGCGCTCGTCTAATCTCGTTTGCGCCTCGATGGTCTCTGTTCCATCTACCAACGTTTTTGTTGTTCCGTCTTTGTCTGTCCATGCCTTCATTGTTCGTTCTCCTTGTGATTGCTACCCGGTCCACTCTACCGATTTGACCGTAGTGTTGTGCTTTGTCATTTCGACTGTCCACCCGTTGACCTTAGCGAACTCTATAGCTTTCTGCAATCGCATCGCTGAGGCGTTGGTGTGAGATAATTTGGCGGCTGCCTGGGTCAATCTCGCATAGGCCAGCCACTTGTTTGTGACCGTCCACTTGTCGCTTGCGGCGCTGATTTCGTCGGTGGCCTTGTAGCCCTCTTGCGGCGAGAGCAGGTTGACGATCTCTGTGCGAAACCGGGCCAGTGCGTTGTCGCTGGCTTTCTCTAGCGGGCTGCGCTCGTCCGTGGGTAGTGCGTGGCCTTGAATTAACTGTTCTGCTTTCTGTCGGGCGATAAAGTGTGTCATTTTCTGGCTCCTGTTCGGGTGCGTCTGTTTTAATCTGATGTCAGTATAGCATAGAACGGTACTTTGTCCTGACTTGAAGCACCTACAAAACTGACATTAACCTGACTATTGTAGAACGCCGTGTTCTAATTTAGTCAGGTAAAAGTCAGGCTTGTGGGTGCGTGGCGTCAGGATATAGTTGGGAAGTGTGCTATACTGATGTTGTCGCAGCGAGAGACCAAAGTCAGACAAGGAGAAGGTCAAAGTGTTTACGCCAGAAGTGAAAAACATCAGAATTGTCACCCTAGAAAAAAAGAGCGGTTTGGACATTGAGGACTGGATTGCTTTCTGGAACGATGAAGACGAACCGGTGAGACGGGAGCGATTTACAGACCGGTTTGATGGAAGTCGGCTGCAACTGATCATTATCGGCGAAGAGGAATACTTGCCGATAAAGTGGAAGTGTCCAGAGTGTGGACGCTGGAACTATGAATTGTCATTCTGGGACAACAGCGGGGCAATGGCGGTGTGTGATTACTGTCACGCTGATGGAGAATTTTAACAAAGTCAACGGGGCGGCCACAGCGCCGCCCCAGGGGGACCGATGGAACTAACTAACAGAGAAGTAGACCTTATTTTATACCTTGATGCTTGCCCGGATTCGCACTTGTCCAATTTGTGCAAGGTAACCGATCAATGTCCTTTTGACATCAGTGCTGACATTTTACGCCTGTTGTCTCTGGGCTTTATCAAGATTAAGCGAGATGGTGCGCGTCTTGTTTTTCTTTTGCCAGAGAGCACAGATCCGATTGAAACGAAGCGATGCCCCAAGTGCAAACAAGATAAGCGGCTTGATTATTTTGGGACTGATCGCTCTCGAAAAGACAACAAAAAAATACACTGCAAAGCATGTCAAGCAAAGTATGCCCGAAGTCCAGCAGGCAGAGCAGCGCGCCAGAGATGGCTAGATGGTGGCGGGGCTGAAAAGTTGCGCCGTTATCAACAGAGCGAAAAGGGAAAAGCTGATCATTATAAAGCCGTCGTTGCTCACAGAAAGCGCAATCCGCAAAAGGCCAAAGCAATCACCGCTGTTGCTCGTGCCGTGGTTCGGGGAAAAATACCAAAGGCGACCGAGCTTAATTGTTTGCATTGCGATGAAGCGGCACAAGAATACCACCATCCAGATTATAGCAAACCGCTGGGCGTGATACCGCTTTGTCGTCAGTGCCACAGAGATTTGCACCTACAAATGAAGAATAAATCGGGGGCTGTTTATGCGTGAAGAACTGAGAACCTTTTTCGATGCTCGTCACGAACGAGCACTAAATAAGTTTGACGCCCGCTTTGATCCTATCGCTTGGGGTATAGCCGTAGACGGAAAAAGCGAGACTTATCAAAAGGCGCTAAAGGACACGGCGCTTTTGATTTGTGGCTCGCCGTATCGAATCGCCAATCATCGCGCCTGGACTGACGCGGCTATGGGATTCCTGCGTCGGTTTATGTAGAACAGATGTGTTACGATTGTCAGACTAACGTCAGGTCTGTAGGTGTGTGGTGTCAGGACATCCGCGCCATTTTATGGTAAACTATCTTCAGTTGAGAGCGACACACAAACAGACAGACCAAACAGGGAGAGCAAAATGAACGAGCAGACAATAAATTACCACAAGCACAAAGTTGAACTTAACAAAGTCATACGCAACTTATCTGCGCTACCGGGTGGTACAGGCTGCAAGTTCTTGCTAACAATCAAGGGCCAGGGCGACACCCTGATAGCCAAGCAGTGGAAGCGCAAGCGCCCAGTTTTAGCAAGCAACGAAGTTCTGATTTGCTTCTAGTATCGCAGCACAAAGGGCCAGCCGGGAGCCAATACCCGGTGACACTTTAACAGCTAAACATTTCTTGCCTGCTAGGCGAGACGCCGGATGGTCAGGGTGCAATTCCTTGACTGGCAGGCAAGAACGGTTTAGCTCTAATTGATAGTGAGAAAAGGAGAAAGCAATGAACGCAATCCAAGTTCAAATGAAAGACGGATATTACTGGACGCACGAGGGAACGCCAAAACAAGCGGCTCAGTTCTTGGCTGAGAGGTCGCACCACGTTTTACTTCACGTTGAGCCGATTAGCAACGGCGACATAGAGCAAGAGGAAATTCGTCGGCTGTACTTTGAGGCGGGCGGCGAGGTGGAGCAGATACTAGTGATGCCTGCGCCGAGTGCGTAGACGAAGAAAGCGACTAATCACACCGCCAGCGGCGCGCCTGGCTAAACAGTGCGCAGGGAGAACAGATGTATATTTCAGCTTGGGAGATTTACAAAGGAAACTTTAGCCAGATTCTAGCCGACGCCGTTGAGAGCGGAAAAATCCAGACCACCGACACTGTATGGAATGGCCCAAGCGGCGATGCAATAATCGCCAGCGACCCCGCCAGCTTGGATGAGGAGTACAGCGAATATGTGGACGGGGGCGAGGTCGGCGAGTATCTTGACTGACAGACTCAGCAAATAAAAGGAGAACAAACGATGAGCAGGCCAGGAGTAGGCGCAATGATCGCATGGTTGGCGGGGAACGAAGATTCTGCCAACGCATATAGGGCCGCGACGGGAAAGGAAATTGTCTCGCTTAAACTAGACCCCGATGGCAATGACGGCGATGGCGAATTGCAATTCCTGTTCACGGACGGTACGGCGATAAAGCTCTTTGACGCAGGGCGGTCTTGCTGCGAGAGTCGCTATATGCACACGGACGACAACTTGAAGAGCTTTGTGGGCGCAACGCTATTAACCGCTGAGGTGCGAGACGGTCCCGACATGGAAGACCAATACTACGGCGAACACGAGTGTCAATTTTTGGTTGTCGCCACGTCAAAGGGCGTTTTTACAGTTGAGACGCACAACAAACAAAACGGGTACTATGGCGGCTTTGCTATTCGTTGCGCGGAAGTTGACGCGGCAGACTGAAAGGAGAAAATCATGTTTCGTGAAATAGCACACTGTTTTATCGCATACCGCAAGCGCATCGGGCCCTATACCGTCAAGGTCGAGCGCATCAATGGTCGCTGGTGGGTGTGGGTGCTGGAGCGCACCGGCAGCGGCACAAGGGTGCTGATGGGTGACGAGATGATCAGAATTGCAACTTTTGAAATCGCACTTGGCAAGGGGCTGCGCTTTGTGGCGGGGCATGCAGGGTAGCTGAGCTGGCCGCGCCCGGTCAACTTGCAGGAGCCGGGCAGCCCCCGGCTTGATGGTTGACCAGGGTATTTTATCAAGCGCCGGGACGGTCCCGGCCAGATTGAAGATCAAGGGGGTGTAAGGCACACAACGACCTAACAATTGAAAAACTCAGGATTTACCCGTTGCTGTGAGTTCGCGGCGACGGGGAGAGACCCCGCCAGCGGTTGCAAGCTAATGGCGGGGTCTTTCGCGTTGCATTCTATTGACACGCAACAAGAAATTTGATATACTGGAGATAGGCGCGGGGCTACCTGCGCAAATCAAGCGAGGTTAAAAATGGAAAACTTTCAGACAAATCTTGAGTGGCTCTGGTCGCTGGCCGGAGTCCAGTTCATCGTTTCCCACACACTTATCAATGTCGTTGTCGCCATCTCCGCTTCAGTCCAAGACAAAAACGACACTTTTCAATACACAAAACTGTTTGACTTTCTAGGCCGCAAGCTCCTGCCCTATGTGTTGGTATATGGCGCAGTCAAGGCGGTGGGGGTAGATGCAGGCCTTGACATGCTGGCGCTGCCTCTGTGGGCATTGATTGAGGCCGCTCTCCTGGCCGACCTGGCCGAGAACCTGGCGCGCATGGGCGTGCCTATTCCAGAGCGGGCGTTGTCGTTGTTGGGCAAGGGCGGCGAATGACCTACGAGGCCGAACTGACCGACATCCATTCCACCCTCGGCACGGCAACCGAACTCTTGATCGTTGCGCAGGGCCATGTGTCGGAGTTACAAGCGGCGATGGCGAGGGGCGAGCCGTCGCCTGCGCCCGCTGTCCCGTGGGGCCGGGACATTTCTACCGAATTGACAACCAACCCTGGCCCCTATGACAACGCTCTGCTGCGGCGCGACGGCGGATGGTGGACACGCACACTTGACCAGATAGACGCCGTGACCATTCATCATACCATGTCGCATTCTCCCCACGCGACCGCCAGCCATTACATTCACAAGGGCGGCGGTCGCCCATCGTTGCCCTACTCGATATGGGTCACCGAAACCGGCGAGGTGCTCTTGTGCGTTCCGCTAGAGCAGGGTCTATGGCATGATCACACCGGGCATAAAAATATCCATCTGTCGTTGGGACTGGCAGGGTCTTTGCATATCAATCAGCCGAGCCAAGCGCAATTGGCAGCGGCGGCGCGGGTATGTCATTGGGCAATCGAGACGTTGCCAGGCGTGATGGGTCCAGAGAGCATCAAGGGGCATAAAGACTTTACCGCAACTGCCTGCCCTGGCTGGACGGCGGTTAGCGTTGATAGATGGCGGCGGCGGTTTTTTGACTTGATTAACCAACCAGGGCCTTGACCGGCCCCGACATCCCCGAAAGGGCGGGCATGTTCTCCCGTGTCCGCCCTGGGGGAAAGCGAGGTAAAGATGAACAGGTTACTATGGTACATAAAACAGCTTATTCCACTACAGTATGTAAGCCGATTCGTAGAAGATGGCAAGCGCCATGTGTGTATCTGGCGCATGTGGTTCGGGCGCTGCTTTGATGTCCAGGATTTTATCATAGCAGATGACTAAATTGCCAGAGCCACGACCAGAAACGCCATAAGGTGGGCGGCGACGGTATTGCATATTCTTGCGGCGCATCATTGCGCAGAGATACGAGGGGACAGGGTGTCAAGAGCACCCGTCCAGGAGAAAGTGAGGTAAAATTATGAGCACGAGACACGATGTACCAATGGACAGCGCCGACCTGGTGGCCCTTGCGGCGGGCCTCTACCTGGAGCAATGTCCAGAGTCGTCGAAGCGGATCGGCATAGAGGGTGCGGGCGCATTCGTTGATTCGGATGAGCGCACGGCCCTAATGGATGACGACAAGCGCAAGTGGACCATCATTGCGCTATCGTCCCCCGCAGTAAGGGAAAAGGGCGATGAGTTTGCCGCCCTGGTGCGGGAAACGGTAGAGCGGGCAATGAAGCAAGACAAGGAGACCGGCGAGAGCAAACGACCGTGGCGCGACTAGCTCGGTTGCTGCCTGGAAATCCAGCGCAACGGACGATTGCCGCCCTGACACTATTGGCGGCTGTTGGCCTGGGCGCTAACCTGGCATGGCCGTCTGAGGAGTACGGGTACAGGGTCGAGCAAGGGCTACTCGTGGCCCTGGGGCTGGCGGCGCTGGTGTTTTTTCGGCACAACACCCCGGCGGCGATCCTCTTTTATTGCTCGCTTGCCCACGTGCCAATTTTGATAATGACACGTCACCATGCTGGTCAACAGACGAGCGACTTTGATTTCTTGTTGACCCTTCCGATTATTGGTATAGGGGTGGTCGCTGCTTTTGCACAAAGTATCAGGGCAACTGCATTTTACACCGCCGTTGTCCTGATTACAAGCTGTGCCATCGGGGCAATTTACGACGACGCAGGGGCAGCGGGCGCGCTGTGCATGATCACCGTCATAGTGGGGGCAATAGGGGTCGTCTGGTGTCATGGAGAGCAATGCCGAAAGGACGCAATCGAGAAACTGCACATAATATCTAGGGGCCTAGATGGTGTACAGGAGCTTCTACAATGACGAACGAGGGCAGACGCGCCACAGCCAACAACGCAGACCTGGAACAAAAGATTGACGAATTGCGCGCCGAGCTAGGCGAGGCGCTGGGCGATCTGCGGGAAGCCGGAAAGACGACCGTTGACATTGCTGAGTTACGGGCCGAGGTAGCGAGTGTCCAAGAGGTGCTGGACGAGGTGCGCGCTGTGCTGTTGGGCAATGGCGACGGCCTGGTTGTCGTCGTAGACAAGCTAGCGGATAGCCTGGAGCACATGGGCAGACTGTACGAAGAAACACACCGCACTATACAGCTTTTGAACGATGTCATATCCAGACTTGTTGATAAGCTCGCCATTGAGAAAGTTGCGCGTGACGTTGCCGATTTGTCGCAGTCCATCATGGTGGCCCATCATGTAGCACGGACGGGGTGATAAGTGAGTGGGGACGACCTGACCCCGCGCGAGCAAGCGGTGCTTCTGGCGCTGGGGCTTTTTGACCTGGCGCTGCTGTTGCTGGCGCTGGCGGCGTGGGGGACGGGGAGAGAATGAACGAGAAGCCGAACCGGGCCGACAGGCTAACAATCCTTCAGTCTGCCTTTTGCCTAGAGTACGTCAAGGATTTCAATGGAACGAGAGCGGCAGAGCGAGCAGGATATACAGGAAAAGACAATTCCCTTGCAGCAACATCAAGCAGACTATTAAGAACCGATAAGGTTAAAGCAAGAATAGAGGCCCTTGTCAAAGAAAGGTGCATGGGCGTTGATGAGGCCCTGGCGCGACTGGCTGAGCAAGCCCGCGCAGAGCAGACGCTTTACCTGGGGAGTGATGGCGCGGTAAACCTTGAGGAACTAATAGCCGGGGGTAGGGCGCACCTGGTCAAGGGGACCAAGTGGGACAAAGAAGGTAGACTCATTGTAGAGTTTGCCGATTCTCAAACAGCACTGGATAAAATTCTCAGGGCGGGCGGGGCGTATAAAGACAATCTGGACCTGACCAGCGGCGGCGAACAAATCAAATTCGTCGTCGGCGGCGTAGACCTGGAGAAGGACATTTGACCTACGAGATCCACCAGGGGAGCAACGGCAAGGGCGACTTCCAGTTCTGCGGTACTCATGCCGACTGGATACGTTGTCACGATGCCGAGGTCATAAACTGCGGGCCGGCCGATTGCGGCAAGACGGTCAGCGGCGTGATGTACATGCACCTGGTCGCGTCCAAGTATCCCGGCGAACAACTAGCCATTGTGCGCAAGCAGTATTCGGACCTTGTGGGTACGGTTTGCGTGACATTCAAGCGAGAGGTGCTAGATCGCTTTCCTTACGTCAAGGTCTACGGCAAGAGCAAGCCACAGCAGTACATTTACCCGAACGGAAGTTGCATCTGGTTGGGCGGCCTCGACAAGCCTGGCAAGACCTTGAGCGCAGAACGCGCCATTGTGCTGGCGGTCCAGGCGGGCGAGCTTGCGCTTTCCGAGTGGGAGTTTATGATCCGTATAGCAACCGGACGCGGGCGGTCACAGTACCCGTGGCCCCGCTTGATGGGCGACATAAACCCCTGGCATCCGACGCATTGGGTAAAGACGAGAGCGAAGGCGGGGAAGCTGACGCTCTTTAACAGTACCCACAGAGACAACCCGGAACTGTACAATCAGCAAACGGGCGAGATCACCCCAGAGGGAGAGAAGCGCATAGGGCGACTCGACAACTATACCGGGTCGCGCCTCTTGCGCCTGCGACACGGCAAGTGGGCCGCTCCAGAGGGCGCAATTTACGGGATGTTTGACGAGGATTTGCACAAGTGCCACGCCTTTCCAATCCCGCCGGCCTGGGGGCGCTTTGCCGGGGTGGACCCGGTAGGCGCATTCGTGGCGGCGGTGTGGATAGCCTACGACCCGCAGGGGCACAAGTTCCACGTCTACCGCGAGTATTACGAGCCGTTCGGTATACCGACAAAAAAGCACGCCGCAAATATCATCGAGGCCAGCGCGGGCGACCTGGTAGCCTGGTGGACGTGTGGGGGGCCAAGCGAGCGCCAGCAGCGCACAGACTATCAAAGCTACGGGCTGCCCGTCGTCAAGCCTGGCATATCTGACCTGTGGGCGGGGATTGATAGGATTGTCGAGGGGTTAGATAACAACGAAATTGTGATACACGACTCTTGCCCGCGCCTGCTGGATGAGATCGGCGGCTATAGACGCAAGGTAAACCGGGACGGCCAGCCGATGGAAAATATGATAGTTGACAAAGATCGGTACCATTTGCTCGACTCCCTGCGCTATGCTCTTGCTGGACCAGAGGCGCGGACAGTAGACGAAGTGGTACGAATGCCGGTGAGGATTCGATAATGGGTATTAGAACGCGACTGACCGCCCTCGTTGGCGGCGACGAATTGAGAGAGCGACAAGACGCAATGGCGCAGACGGTTGCGGCGCTCGCCACTGCTTACGACGCTGGTAAGTATGAATTGCCCCCCGTCGAACTTATGCGCCAGTTGGGCGAGTATGCCAGCACCGCTGACCTTGATTTCATCATGTCGCTCGCGGGCTGGGAGGGCAACCAACTGCTTGCCGCCAACATTGGGCAAGAGCGGACTTATGCCATTGCCCAGAGTGAACACGCCTGGCGACATAGCCCCCTTTATCAGTGGTCGGTGTGGGCCTGGACAAGCAACGGGCTGGGCGAGAGCGTCAAGGTCGTCCCGGTTGACGATACCGCTAAAGAGACCTGGGACGAATTCTGGAGCGCCGACAGAAATGCCAGCGTCCTGGGACAAGACAAGATTCAGGACGTTAGTGATTGGCTGCTTGTCATGGGTGACCGCTATCTCGTTTATTTCGCCAGCACGGTAGACGGTGAGGCCACCGTGCGCAACATCGTCCCGTCGCAATTTCCGGGACCGCCCATCACGGACCCGAACGATGACTCACTGCCCCTATTCTACAAGCGGGTGTGGAAGGACAGCAAGGGTACACAACAGACCCTCTATTATCCAGACTGGGCGGCGTTTTTTGGCTACCCCGAAAAGCTGGATCAAGAGGGCTTGCTGCCCGTCGGTGCAAAACGAGCAGACCGGCCCGACGGCGAGGTGATTGGAAACGAGTCTCCTGGTACGGTTGCCGTAATCCAGCACATCGCCTTCAATCGAAAAAACGAGAGCGACCTGCGCGGCTGGCCTCTGGGGACCGTGGGCCTGCCATACGAGCGGGCGCATGAAGAGTTCGTGCGGGGACGCCTGGCTGTGTCGGCGGCCAAGCAGCTTTTTGTCAGGCGCAAGGTGACTGACGCGGGCAGTCGAGGACTCGCCAGCATCAAATCTACATTACAGAGCAGCCTGGCTACCAGCGGATACTTTGACACGAACCCCGCGCCCGCTCCTGGTGGCACAGAACTTGACAACAAAGCCATCACAACCACCGACCTGCCCATGACCACCGGGGCATCCGACGCCAAAGTGGACAACGATATGTTTGCATGGATGGCTCTGTTGGGCACTGGCATGTTGCCCACCTCGGCGGGCCTGGACACATCGCGCTGGGCCACAGCGTTGACGATGGACAAAAACCAGGCTATGCTATGGTCGCGTTACAAGAGTTTTATGGGGCAACAGTTCAAAAATACAGTCAAGATTGTGTTGTCGTTTCGCGAGAAATATGGGGGGCAGACCTACGCTGATAAAAGCGCGACCGTCGTTATTGACACGCTCTCTATTGTGGACTTCCCGCCCGTTGTCGAGGCCTTGGCTAAAATGTTTGAAGGGGCACTGACTCCCCTCGTGGAGATCGGCGTTATGCCCATCGAGAAAGCGCAGGGGATTGCGGCGGCGGCGTGGCTGATTTTGCTCCAGGCGCTAGGGGTGGAGAATGCCGAAAAGCTCTCGACGTTCGGGGACGATGGGGGGCAAGGCGACGGGGGCCAGGACGATAGCGAGAGCCAGAACACTACAGAGCAACGACTGACGGAGTTTATGGCGCAAGTCCAGGCACAAGGCGATGCGGCGCTAGGACGGGCAGCGCGGGCGCTAGAGGATGCGGTGAAAGAGTTGGGCGGCTTGCCCATTGAGTGACGGTCAATTAGAGGGGGTAGTATGAACGACGTATCGTATGGCGTATGGGATACTCAACTAAAACGATGGCGAAGAAATGAAAACCTGGACTTGATTGTTTGCACGGACAGGGTTGGGGTTGCCCATGCGGCGTGCCGCTCGCTTAACCTCGCGCAACAGGAGCCAGTCGAGACGCTGGCCCGCTGGCAACCCCGAATCATAAGCCCGGACGGACTACCGGCGTCGTTGCCCGACAAAAGCCTCGCGCTTCCAACACACGCCAAGCTAGGGGGGGGATGGGTGTCTTGTCCCCTTTGCGACCACCCAATGAAAAACATGTCTGTAACAATCATGCAATGTATAAACTGCATGTGCCCCCTTGACGGCATAGCATTTTACAGGCCACTCGTTGAGCTAGTGCCAGTAGTGCCGGGCGATAGGTTGCCCGGTGGTGAGGAGGGCAAGCAATGAGTGAAGTATCATACGGCGCGTGGGATACTGAAAAACAGCAATGGTGGAATGCAGGGAGCGGCCCTGTCTATGTGTCTGATTTTCTTTTGGTGCAAGCCGCCTGCCAAGCTCTAAATAGTTGGTGGCGCGATGTAGAGATTTTAGGCGAGGATTCTCCAGGCCGTTGGCAGTCTCGAATTATAGACGATGATGACCTGCCGAAGCCCGTGCCCAGCGACAGCGACACACTCCCAAAGCGCACCAGGCTATTGAGAGCAGGAGCGCGCTGCCCCGTTTGTAAGAGCGGGGTAATAATAGAAACTGAGGCGCTTGGGCAGTGTATTGATGACAAGTGTTCTGTTTGTGAGTCGGCGAACTACCAACTTTTTATTGAACTGATGTCAGTCGAGGGGGCCAAGTGAGTAAACAAGCCGCCCTCACCATCCTCTCCGACGCCCTTGACGACCTGCGCGACATCGCCAGCTTTGACCCCGCGCCCATCACTTGCTACTGGTTGGACGATGACGGCGCGCTGTGCCAGGAGACGACAGAGTACACGGGGGCCGTCGAGCTATCCGAGGGCAGCGCCGCAGCCGGGGCCGCTCTCTATGCCAAGATCATCCGGGGTATAGCGCGCCACGTCTGGCAGGGGAAGCCGGTTGACGCCTTGCAACTGATGTGGAACGCCGTAAGCATCGGCTTGAACGACGCTTGGAATCAAGGCGCGAGGGCCTGCGGGATTGCACCCGATGAATTGACGCTAGACGAGCAGATACGCCGCGACATGCTCATAGTCCAGCAGCGCCAGTACATCCCTGAGTTCCTGGCGTGGGTGAACGTCCATCGGCGCGACGGGCCAGACAAGCTGTTCTGGCGGCAAATTCTGCCCCGAACACGCTCCTGGGCCAATGCCTGGAATCGCGCCTACAACGAAGCGCGGGTGCGGGCGTGCGGAAATCAGAAGCTCATGTGGGTGCTACACGGTCGCCATGCAACGAAAGTACCGTGTGTGGATTGCAAGGGGCTGAACCGGCGTGTCTACCGGGCAAGTATCTGGTCAAAGTACAACATTTATCCGCAACAGCCGCTATTGGCCTGCAAGGGGTATAACTGCGGTTGCGCGTTCCGGTCCGTGGGACCAGATGCGAACGTAACGCCCGGCAAGCCACCGAGGCTGGCGGGGCAGTAGAGGGGGTCAAAGATGAAACTAATTTATAAGGGAAAGTTCACATCTGGATATTACAACGAGATGGAAGCCGGTTGTCCCGTTTTCATTGACGATGAACCGTTATCCGATCTTGTAAAAGAAATGTTACAAAGTCATAATCTGGATAGCGATTTCTGCGATAGTGGTTCTTATCCCAACGAGAAACCGTCCGATAACCCCCTGATTGGGGAATCGGTGACGCTGACGATAGAGATAGAGGGGGTCAAGTGACACAAGCAAAACAAAAGCTCCACCTGCTTTACTCAATTTTCGGCGCGGTGCGCTGGTTTCATCTATTCGATGACGACGTACTGAAATGCTATCACGACGAAATACACCCCCTGTTGCGCGAGGCAGAAATAGCCCACGGCGCAACAGAGCACCTGTCAATTTGCGTGGGTTGCAAGGGGCTACACGACGCACCTGTGCTTTACGAGGGGTTCGGGATTCACGATAGAGCAGAATGCAGAGCCGCCGTTGACAAAATGCGCGAGGATGCGCAGCCCTTGACGATTGAGGAAATCAAGAGACTGGCGCAAGAGATACGCGAGGGGGTCCAATGCCAATCAACGAATATAAATGTCTAACCTGTGAACGCAAGATCGAGTATGCGCGCCGCTTCAGCGAACCTCAGCCCGTCAAGTGTGACGACTGCGGGGGCCAGTTGCGCCAGGTGTATCATCCGCTCGCGTTCAGGATGCGCAGGGGGCGGGGCTACTCGTTGCCGGCGTCGAGCGGGCCAGAGCGCCACCAGTCGGCGTTGATTGGAGAAGATGAGCTAGAGGGGGCAACAAATGTCTAAAATAATCGCAACCTTTGACGGGCTGCAAATCAGGATAGAGGGAGCCGAGAAGGTGACGCCTCATCAGTTATGGATTGCGAGTCGCTACTTAAACAGTGCGTATTCAGAGCGGCGACACATAAACGGCGAGGACACTATTGCAGAGATTCATTTTTGTGGGTTTGCCCCTGCGCTCTATGTAACCGCCAGCATTGAGCATGAGCACCTGCTCGCCCTCGCCGCCGAGTTCGCAATGGCCGCGCAGGCCATATTCAGCAACCAGCAAATCCAGGCAGTGGTTCAAGCTACGGTGCAAATGACGCTTCGGGCGATAGCGCAACAAGCCGAGGATCAACAGATAATGGCACGGGTGTCAAAGAGTGGTTTGGTTATACCGAATCATTGAGGGGGTAAACGATGAAAGCAGGATGCGAGCTTGACGCAAAGATAGCGGGGCTGATGGGGTGGACATCTGCCACAGAGGATTGCGGTTACGGACCTGTCAAGCTGTGGCTTGACGAGCACGGAGATTGCATAGCATCTCAAGAGAATTGGGGACCAGCTACAGACATAACCTGTGTTCGGTGGTCGCCCTCAGAGGATGAAGGACATGCCGGGCTTGTCCTCGACTATCTTGCTGCCAGGGGGTATGCCCCTGGCGTGTTCACAGATCTCAAAGACAGGCGGGGGGATTCGGTGGCATGTGTACTTGTTAAAGGGCCTGGCGAGGTATTGAGGACCGAAGCCGACACGCGCCCCCTGGCAATCTGTCTGGCGGCGCTAGAGGCAGTGGAGAGGTGGGGCGAGCAATGAAAGCAGGACACGAGCTTGACGCAAGGGTGGCCGCATTGATGGGGTGGAAACAAGTGACCCCTGATACTTGGGTCAACGGGAGACTTTTATACCAGACGCGCCCACTTGATGAGATTGACGACATGGCCCTAGATTTTGGGCCTTCTGATTGTGAGGACGACGCCGGTCTCGTCCTCAACCGCCTTGCCGCGCAGGGCTACATGATTACCGTTTACTATGGCCGCTATCGCGATGAGGGGATCAAGGCCCGCTGTTGTGTCCTGCGCCCCCGCGATATTGACAGGGTGGACGCCGTGGCCGACACGCGACCACTGGCGATTTGCAAGGCCGCGCTGATAGCGGCGGAGAGGTGGGGCAAATGAACGCCAATACAATCCGTAAGGCCGAAATCTTACAGGTGGGCGTTGTGGAAAATGGGCGGGCTGCCGATTGGATCTTTGACGGCAAGGGCGCTGTTCCTGGGATAGAGATACGGGGCAGCCAGACATACTACGGCGGCTACACGATAGAGGAACTAGATGAGATTTCAATGGCCTATTTGGTTGAGCGATATGGCGGCGGTTTGCTGGCGCTTATAAAAGAATTCGAAATCGTTGGGGAGAAATTTGGGATCATTGAAGGGGTGGGCGATGAACCTACTAATTGAACACGGCCAACTCCTAAAGCCCTACTCACTCCCCTGGTCGCCCCACGGCTGGCCCACGCTGCCGCCGGGCTGGACGCCAGAACGCACAACCGAAATGCGGGGGGAGTTCTTGCTCTTGCAATCCGAGCAACCCGACACGTCCCCCTTTCTCTTGTGGCAGCAAATCGAGGCCGCCGAGGGCAAGCGCCTGCAAGCCGCCCGTCGTCCGTGGCCGGGGTGGGTTATGGTCCCGCACCCAAAGGCGGCGCTGGCGACCAGAGAGGACCGGCGTATCAGTCGGGCATACAAGGCGCTGTTCGTCAAGCTCAACCCGCAGTATGAAGACCTGCTGGCGGCGGGGAGACGACCGCCGTCGGGGGTGACGGTGAACCCGCCAGATGGGCGGTACAGGTTGAAAAATGGGAACATGGAACTCTGTTGACATAGATGGCCCGCGGGGCTTCATCCTTGCGCCGGGCGCTGGAACGTGCTCATTAGAAATGAGCGGGCTAGAAGTCTTTGATCTGGGCGACCTCGTGACAATTTGGAGCGGCGGCTTTATTATTTTTTTCGGATATGTCATAGAGAGCGCGCCGGAGCGGCTTAAATTGCAATCGTATTTTTCGTTGGGCAATCGGTCGGTGTATGCGCCGTCGGGTGACCCGTGGAGCATTAGCTCTGACGATGTGCATGGGCGGATAGAGGAATTGAGAAAATGACAATACATAAACCATCAGCGGCAGAAAGGGGTGCGTCTGTGTGGTACTACGACAAGTGGGGTGCTCTCATTGAATGCGATGCGACACCGCCCGCGCCATTGGCGTTTACGGTGAATGCTACGATTGTCGGTGACGCCTCACGGTTCATTGGGGCAATTGAGAGAGCATATAGCCGCCGCTGGCCCTGGATGGCGGTGCTGTTGACGCTGGCGATTATGGGAGTGGCGATACTATGCCAATAGAACCTAACGCTAGTCCGGACTTGCGAGATTATAATAACAAAGTCGCGTCTATGGAAAAGGCCCTAAAGTCTTTGAAAGTTTCAGCCGACGGGGATTTGATGAGGGCAATCCCACGCTATGCGCCGCTTGTCAAGACGGGTACTCTGCGCCCATCCTTTACAAGGGCTTTCACAGAGGCCACGAGAGAGGCACAGCGGAACACGGTGACCCTTGAGAGACTTGGGCGGGCCGTTGATATATTCTTAGAAACCATGAGAAAAGTAGAGCCGTTGCTCTGGAGAATCGAACGACCGTATGTCCTGCGCAAGTGGGGCGTGGTGCTGACGCTGATAGTGGCAGGGGTGGCGGTGATATGCCAGTAAAAGCAACCCATGACACCGTACAAGCCGGGCAAGATCACATCACGATGGAAGTCCGCATAAAGCGCGCTAGAGAGTTCGACGTGCGCCTGCGACTGGTGGCGCTGCTCTTGCGCGTGGTCAGTTGGATAGCGCCGCTCAGGGTTGTGGTCATTGGGCCAGAGAGCGAGAGCGCGCTCCTGCTCTACTGTCCCCACTGCGGCCAGGGCAGTGCCTACGCCATCCCCGACGATAGGCAGTTCTTCACGCCCCCTTGCCGCTATTGCAATCGGCAATTTCTATGCCAGACCGACGATAGTGAAGCGGGGGCCAGCGTCGTCAAAGATCCGACTTGTGAGCACGGATGCGGGGACGTAGAGCCGTGGGGCTATGTGATTAGCGCAGACTGCCCGGTGCATGAGGGTGAATTATGAGCGACAAGATCGAGAGACGCAAAAGGAGACAATCAAATGACAGAGATTTTTGGTAGACTGTTTTTTGTTGGGGTAGAACCCCACCAAAGGCTAGGATTTGTTGAAAAGCACAAGCAAGAAATTGACAAATTGTATGCCGACAGAAGTATGGCGTCAAGCACCTGGATTGATGGGCGATATATTGAGTATCGCCCGAACGTCGGCAACTTTGACAGCGTTTTGGATTTGCCAGTAAGAATGCTTGTTGATAAAACAGAGCCGATTATGGTGGAGTAGAAATGCGGGGTGAATTATGACTGATAGACTCCGAGTTGACCGCAGGGGCTTTGTATTCTATCAGGGCGTACGTCTCCCAATTCGCTATGAGGCGCGGTCCCTGGAATTTGTAATCAAGCACCCGGCGGACCGCCGCCGCCTGAAGTGCAAGCGCCTGAGCGTTCCGCTCGATGAGTTTCAAATGCTGGAGCGGCGACGGGTGGAGAGCTTTGGGGCACAGGAGAGGAGAACAGGCGATGATAACCCGGCGTAAATTTCTAAAACTATCCAGCAGTCTTGTGGGGCTGGTTGGCTTGTCCGGGTTACGAAGGCGACGAGACGTTGCCGCGCCCCCGTTGCCCCCCAAGCCCGGCGGCAGGGTTATCTTCGTTGATGGTAGCGACGATGGCGCTGGCGACGATGATAACGACGGTCTAACGCCAGAAACGGCGGTTTTTTCCTGGGGTGGCGCAATGCGTATAGTTGACAAACAGGGCTAAAATGTGATATACTTACTCTAATAAATGCGGTAAGGCAGTGAAGGAAAACTGCGGGAGTGGAGACGCCTCAAAGCCCCGGCGCGCCTCCCCCAAGAGGATCGCTTGGGGGAGTATGGCCCGCCGTTCGATTCGGTAAGCCGCATTGTTAAAAATCTAGTTCCCTTGTGGGGGCGGCGCTTCGAGCGCATACAAGAGCGGGTAGCCCGGCGGGGTCCGTAAAACTGAGGCGAGAGCCAAAGCGCCCGCGCCACGAGGGAACTAGAAACAACTAAAAAACAACCAGCGCCTAAGCGCCAGTAGTCTAGCAATAGACACTGGCGCTTTTTGCGTTTCGGGAGACTGTATGAACACTCACCCACCAGGCTATATAAACTCCGTCGTCCTGCGAGTAAGCGCGGCGCTGAATGGCGCTGGCGCATGGGACGCTGCCCCCGTCGAATCCTCTAGCGCCTTTGCTCAAGTTCTCACGCTGGCATTTACCTACACGCGAGGCGGCGCGGCTGGCGCGTTTGACTGGCAGCTATGGGTGTCGCCTTACTCCGTGGCTGCGAATGTCCCCGCCGGTGCGCAGGAATGGGAAAGCCAGAGCGTGTACGCAGGGGGCTTGCTCGTTGCGGGGGCCGACACGCAAAGCAGAGTACAACGCGAATATCAAACCTATCAAGCGACGGGTGCGGCGGTCGAGGCATTCGCCTATATGCCCATCGTACTCGATGGCACTATCGAGCGTATCAGGGTCAGGGCCAGGGAGAGCGGCAACTTGGGCGCGCCCGGCACTTTGCAAATCACGGGGGTAATGAAGTAATGCAAGGAATTGCTCCAGGCGTGACGCAGGTCGCCCAATCTGACATATTCGGTCTATTATTCATTCCAAAATTCGGCGGTAGAACCTGGTACGTGGACGCCGGAGTAGTAGCGAGCGGCAACGGCTGGACGCCCGCGAGCGCATTCCTGACGATTGGCGAGGGAATAGCAGCGGCAAGCGCGGGCGATGCAATCAGCGTCAAACAGGGCGCGTACACAGAAGACAACGACCTGGCGCTTGACGGCCTGGAGCTATGGGCCGAGATCGGCGCAATCATGATCGGGACATTGACCGTGAGCGGCAACGCCTGCCGGGTCAGGGGCCTAGTGGTTTCGCCGGTTGGGGCGGTCGGCATTGCGGTCACGGGCGACTATTCCATAATCGAGGACACCAGTGTCGTAGGAACGCCTACCACAGCATTCGACATCGACGGTAGCTATCTTGGGGTACAACGATGCCGAGCCGTTGGCTACACGGTGACGGCCTACGACGTTGCAACCCCGCAAGTTCATCTATACCGCTGTGTGGCACAAGGCGCAGATACGGCAACGCGGGGATTTTATTTTTCCAACGCCGCCGCTGACGGTTGTTTGGTCGAAACGTGTCAATCTGTTGGAAATACAATATCTGGCTATGCAACAGTTACGGGTGTCAAGGACATCACTTTCTATTATTGCTCAAGCGGCAGTGAGGATGGCCCGAAGGTAGACGCCGACGATGCGTGCGCGTGGCCCGGCTATGCGTTCGATGACCACTTGCACAAATCTGTGACACTCGATGGATCGGGAACGTATAATCTATTCCAGGTCACGGGCGTAGTACGCATTGATTTTATTTACGCCATTGTCGAAACCGCAACACCGGCGAATACAACAGCCGCCAGCTTGCAGCTATTCCCCGCAGGCGGCGCGGCCATCCAATTGACAAGTTTGGCCGGGTCTAACATCAGCAGTTTACCGGCGGGAACTATGATAAGCAAGGGGCAGGCAGCGGCGGCGGCAATTGACGTATCGGACAGCACGCTTGGATTTGTAGAAGAACAGGTTGGTTTCATATTCGCTCGTTTCTCCGTTGGGCAAAAGACCGGCGGCATTGCGACGTACATCAGATTAAATGTCACAGAGGCCGCCCCGCTTGGCGGCGTGCTACATTTTACCTGCGAGTGGAAACCGTTGAGCGATGACGGAAATTTGGTGGCGGTATAATGCCATATTCAGGACCGGGCGACAAAAGTCTACCCTCAAACGTTCTGGCCCTATCGTCGGACGAACGCGCCCGATGGGTCAATATCTGGAATTCGGCCTTTAGGCGGTGCGAGGAAAAGAACACGGGTGACTGCGAGGCCGTCGCGTTCCGAGCGGCCAACGGTGTGCTATTCGAGGGCATGGCTCTGTTTACGCCCCCCGTCGAGATGGGGCGCGAGGGGGCCTTGTCGGCTCGTGGGGTGCGGCAGTTGGCCGAGACCGGCAACCGATGGGCGCAAAAGATTGCGGCCAAGCTGGATCGGTGGAGTGAGGTGAAAATGCTGACAGAAGTGACAAAGACCGTGAGCGGCAAGGCGCGATCGGCTGGCGATTTCCTGGTTGTCGAGGATCCCGAAAAAACGAGCACCTGGCACTTGCCCGTCAAGGTCAACGGAAAGCCCGACCGGCGCTTGATGGGAGCGGCCAAAGCGGCCCTGACATCAGCGGGCGGCTACCGTGGGCAAAGGTATGCAGGGCCAGACAAGGCAAAGGCGACCGCGAAACTCAAGGCGATGTACAAGGCTGAAGACATGCCCTGGACGACTGCCAGCGAGGGAGCGCCAGTCTCGGAGATGTTTGGCGACGGAATGATGCCCCCCGTCATCTTTGGCGGACCGACGACCTTTGCTGATTTGCAAGCCGCCGAGGAAGCCAGCGAGGCCGCCGACCATGTGCGCACACTCACCTATCAATTTCAGTCCCTCGTAGTCAACATTATGACCGGGGACGATGACGACAAGGTGGCGGCGGTCGAGACCCTGGCGGCTGAGTTCGTGGCTCTGATCCGGGAGACGTTAGACGAAGCGGTAACAGAGGCCGTCAACCTGGGCGAGAGTTCCGACTTGCACGCCGACGGGGCAGCCGTCGAGGTCGCCCGTGACGCCACCGAGGCCGATCTGAGCGAGGCGGGCGTACAGGCAGCCGAGAACGGACGCCGCGCCCCGGTCGTGGTAAAGTTTCGCATTCTCAACCCTGGACCCGGCAACAAGCGGGACGGCCATTACTACCCCGCCAGCGTGCTAGAGCGCGACATACACGTATTCGGCGGCGTTGACGTTTTCGCCACGGACCACAAGGAGCCAGAGCGCAGCGAGCGTACAAAGGTCGGGCGCGTGCTGGAATGCCCAAATGGCTTTATGGAGAACGGAGCGCCCACCGCAGATGTCATTATTTACGACCCCTACCAGGCTGAAAAGGTGCGCAACCGCAACGACGCCGGAGAACTGGCAACGCTGGAGTGCTCCATATTCGGCAACGGGCGCGCAAAGAAGGGCGAGATTGACGGCCACGAGTACAAGGTGGTCGAGGCCCTCACGAAGGGCATTTTTGTAGAGCTTGTATCAAAAGCGGGCGCAGGCGGACAGGCGCTCCAATTAAGCGAGGGAGCTATGGAAAACGAAAAGGACGAAAAAGATGAGAACGCCGAATTGGAAGAGGTCACGATAGAGGAAGATGCTGCGCAAGCGCCGCCGTCGCAAGATGACGACTCGCAAGAGACTGACCCTGCCGAGACCGAACCCAAACCAGTGACGATGCTAGAGGCCGATGCCGTGACGGCAACGTTGGCCGAGTCAAACCTGCCGACGGCATTCAAGGCGGCGTTGTCGGTAGCCGAGTACGCCGACGATGAGGCGCTGCAGGGCGCTATTGCCGAGGCCGTCGCAGAGGTAAAGGCGCTGACGGGTAGCGGGCAACCGTTTGCTCAAGGCGTATCGGAGACAATCGAGGCTACCCGGTTGTCTGAAGTCGAAATAGAAAAACGCCACACGGAAGGGTATGACAAGATCATGCGCAGCGTGGGGTTGTAAGGAGTAATAAGATGACGGCAGAATTTCAAGGACATCCGTATCAGCAATCGAGCGAGCCGCTGACTACTATTGACGCGCTGGAGTCGGACATCTGGCCCGTCGATGACAACAGCGGCAGCGGTACAAAGGACGCCATCGGTATCGGGCTACACCCCGTCATTGCCCTCGGTGGCCGCACGGCAGCGGACGGGCGACCGCTCAACATGACGGGCGTCGTCGTGTCGTATGTCGCAGGATTGACGACGGCAACCGGGCGTGTGGAAGTCAACATTGCGGACGGCACACATGTCTACAACTGGGTGGCGAACGTGCTAACCTACGCCGACCAGGCCCCCGCCACTTTTGAGCAAGCGCCAGTTCCGGGCCAGCCCGTTTACGTTGACGATAGTGCCAGCCTGGCTGAGGGCGTGACGCTCTCGATGTCGCCCTTGAGTCAAGCGGGCCTGCGCAATCCCCTGGCGGGCTACCTGTGGTACGCCCAGGACGAAATGCCTGACATCGCCTTCGGTGGCGCACGGGCGGCGTCTACTTTTGATAATTCTCTGGCGAACTCGTTGGTACAGCAACGCTACTGCGTGGTGCTGGTCAACGCCGCCCGCGAATTGGCGTAAAGGAGTTTGAGACAATGAGTAAAATAATCTATGCACTGAAGGAAATCCGCAAAAACCAACTGGCGACAATGGCCGAACGAGAACCAGGGCAACGGCAGCTTTACGACAAGCGCATCGCTGAGGTTGGCGACAAGTTCGACTTTCTGAGCCAATCGCTGCGCGGCATTGGTCGCACGGCCCGTGTCGAGCAAGTCCAGGAAGTAATGACCAGCGGCGATTTCACCTATGCCATCCAGGAGTTTGTGCAGCGCCAGGCGCTACCAGGCTACCAACGGCAAGCATTCGCTTTTGAGCCATTGGTCAAAAACGAGTTCAACCTGCCCAACTACTTGCCGGTCTATCGCTACCAGAACCGGGCCGGCGTCGATGATCTGGAACTCGTGAACGAGAAAGGCCAGGCGCGACCCGGCTACGTCACCGATGCTGTGAAACGCATACTCCAGGTGTGGCGCTGGGAAAAGCAGTTTGACTTTTCTCACGAGGCCCTGGTAAACGACGACATCGGCTACTTCAACAACACAGCGGAAATGATGGGTCAGGCAGCCCGGCGCACGCTCGAAAAATACGTGAGCCGGATGTACACCAACGCCGTGAGTATCGCCCGTCTCGTGGCCCTGGGCGCAAACTTTAGCACCACGGGACGCCTGACGACCGCCAACATCTCGGTAGCTCGCATGGCATTCGGCCAACGGGTAGACACGCGCAACGAGCCGATTAACGTTGACTTGACCTATATCGTTTACCACAGCGGCCTAGAGGACACGGTGAAGACGATCCAGAACAGCACCCTGGTCCCTGAATTGGCGACCAACGCCGTGAACGTGGTGCGCGGGTCTTTCGTCGGGATCAAGGATCCCTACATCGTTGGGGTCGCGCCAAACCTGCCCTGGTGGGCGATGACTAATCCGAATTCGAACCAGAACGTGATTTCTATCGTTCTGGCACGGCGGTCGGGGATGCCCGGTCCGCTTATCCTGCGGCGCATTTCTGACATCGGCGCGGTGACTTCGTTGCTCGGTCCCAGCACGCCCGTTGACCCAATCATGGGCGACTTTGAGACCGGCAACATCGTCGTGAAAGCCGTCGATGTGTTCGGGACTTACGTCGACGGCACGCAAGGCAACCTATTCGACACGAACGGCGCGTATTACAGCGACGGGACCGTATAGAGAGGTGATTTTATGACTAGCAGACTAGAAGCAGTACAGAACGAACTAGCGCAACTCAAGGAGATGCTGGCGCGGGCAGGCATCGGCATCCCGCGCCCGTCGCTGGCCTCAGACAAGGACCGGGCTGATTACATCGAGTTCGGTTCGGAAAGGCACGCGGTTCACCTGGGCCTGGTCAAAGCCGAAAAGGGTGACGGGGAACTCTACATCGTCTACGAGGGCCAGAAAGGCGCTTACCGGCTGGAAGATGAGATCACGGCCTATATGCACCATCACGACCCTCGACAGGTGGCGCGGATGACCCTGCGCCACAAGGTCAAAGTATTGGAGGCGGGCAAGCCATCAATACCAACCAGCGCCCCGCCGCTCCAGACGCCGGGCACACATGACGGCGCAATCTGGACACAGGTAGCACGCGAGGGGGTGACGGCATGAATGCACTTTCACTAGCCCCTATGCCCATGCTCAAAGCGCCGCCGTGGTTCGGCGGCCAAATGGGCGTACCTGGCTCTGACACCCGACTGGGCTTTCGACAGCACCCGGACGCCGTTGTGCTCTACGTTGATAGCGGCCACGGAGCCGCCAACGACAACAACGACGGCACGAACCCCGTGGCCCCAAAGGCCACGGTCCAGAGCGCCGTCAACAGCACGTTCTTGACCCCCTACTCCCGCATCATGGTGAGCGGCCAGGTGGACGAGGATGTGGTCACGCCTGACTATGCCACTGGCCCTAACTATGTTTCAATCATCGGCAACGCGATCAGTCGCTACTCGCCCGCGTGGGCAGGCGACGACGCCGATACGCCGAGTCTGGACATGCGGGCCGTGGGCTGGACCGTGCAAGGCTTTCGCTTTTACGGCAAAACAGGCGCGGCGGCGGTTGAACTGAGACATACGGACAGCGGTGCAAACGACATCGCCATTCGTAGCATCTTCGACAACTGCTACTTTGACGGTCTGACGACCGGGCTTGCCGGGATACTCACCCACGGTTGCTATGACGTGTGGGTGCAAAACTGTACTTTCCAGTTGTGGAACAACGTTGCCAACACGGCGGCCTGCATGATCTACGGCGCTATGCCGTTGGCAATCCCCTACCGCAATTACATCATAAATAACGTGTTTATGGACAGCGACAACGGGATGGTCTGGCCGTCGAATGGCAGCGTGTTTTACAACAACCGCGTGCAAAAAGTCGGCTATGCCTACACGAGCGTCAACGTCTTTGTGAGCGGCGGTTTCCCCGGCACTGGCGGCGACGATAATATCGTTTATGGCAATTCCTTCGAGGGCGACTTTTCTAACGCTGGTGGCTATTACATGGGACCGGCCGACTTTCCGATGGGCAATTTCTCGGACGACGTGGCCGAGGCCGAAGTCGGAGCGCAGGGCCTCGTTACCGCCGTACCAACGTAGAGGTGAATATGGCTACGAAAAAAGCAAAAGAACTGACCGTCACGCAAAAGGCAGCGGCAGCCAGCGCCAAGCGACTGGCAA
>JAAEPW010000742.1 GCA_024232355.1 Chloroflexota bacterium
AGCGCGCAGGCAAAAATACGTCTGTTGCTGCCGCCTGGTGTAAATACGGATTCGATATCGGCCCAGGAATTGTCGTGCCCGGCATCTGGCATCACGAGATCGCGCAGGAGCACCTGGGCTGCCCGCGCCATTTGGGTCCCAAAGGTGGGTGGCAACTCCATTGCATCGAACGCTCGTTCCGCGATTGTGGATAGGATTTCGATGAGCAGTCTGACCCGTTTTCGTGGTGCCAGGGCGAAAACCCGGACGTGAGGATCGAGCCCTCGCAGTGTATCGGGCACCACGGGCAGGAATTGGATCAGTTTGGCGACCGTTTGCTGGTGGAAAGGATAAATACCCAACATATAGTCCGCAGCCCGCTTTAGGTTTGCGGTGCGTCGCAGTCGCTCAAAGGTGTCCGCCCCGAACAACCCGTCGTACATCTCTTGGGCCACGCGAGCTCCAACTGCGTCGACGATGGCGGGGGCCTTGCTGGTGCCGTGTACGAGTAGTTTGAATGCCTTGGACACGGCGGTCTCTCGGCCTGAGGACCAGACGAGCCTGGCGGTTGCCAGGGGCGGACTGTCGAGTTCGATGGGCAGTTTGTGACGTGTGATTTGGGCGTCGAGCTCCTGGATGCAGGTGTCCACGGTGTCTTGGAGAGCTTTCTTGCCCGTGGGGATGTTCTTTTTGTAGCCCAATTTGTAGCTGGCAGCCTCGAGCAGTGATCTAGTTAGGGAGCAGTCGAACATGTCGGAGAATATGAGAAAGGTGGTTGTGATGTTGTTCAGAAAGAGATTGGGGAAACCGCTGCGCTGCGATTGGGCCTCGGCAAAGTCTGTCAGAACCCGCTGTAACTGTTCTCGAATCTGTTCGGGTGTTATGGGGGATATGTTGCTCCCTAACTCTCGCCGGGCCACGTACAGGACGGCGTCAGGGTAGTAGAGCAGGGGTGTCCAGCCGTGTTCGACGTGAGCGCGGCGGCACGCTTCGTGCAGCAGCATCGTCGATACGCCACGGATGCGAACCTGATGGTACGTCACTGTCAGATAGTGGCGGCTGAATGTGTTGGTGCGCAGCAGTTCTGATGCCTGGACGGCGGACGAGGCGGACACGACCCGGTCGACCAGTTTGACCAGTTCACTGACCTCTGGCGCGGCAGAGGTCGTTTCAATCAATGACTCACGGACGCGAGTCCGGTTGCCTTTGTCGTGGTGCAGGTTCACCCCCAGCGCGGCGTCCGGGAGGCAGACGTTGCTCCCTAACCCCAGATAGTGCGACATGTCGGCCAGAATGCTGCGCGTTAGATGGGGAGCGACGTGATCGCCAAGGGCCGTGCCGTGGCGCAGTGCGCGCTGTGCTGAATCGCTCGCTTTGCCCACGTCGTGTGCGACGGATGCCAGAGTCGTTTCCTGTGGTGAGGAAAAGATGTCCGGCAGCAGTTGCGCGAGCGTGTGGGTAGTGTCGAAGCATTTGAGGGCATGCTCCAAGAGCGTTTCTTCGCCCTGCCGTTGTTTGGCCAGTTTTTTGTGCCAACCTCGTTCGTGCAAGAAGGCGGCTAGTTTTTCGCGAATGTTTTCGTGATCCATCGATTGATTTCCTCAATTATCTGACAAGTTGCGATATTGTGTTGTGTGACGTATGGCCGAATAGCGCGCCGCCGGAAAAAAAAGCGACCACCCCTGCACTGGCAGAGATGGTCGCTTGATGGTATACTGCGGACCAGCCCGATTAACTGCCTTCGTCAGTTGTTTGGGTTAGCCGCCGGTTGGGTGTTGGAGCACCCTCCGGCGGCGCTTGCTATTCGGTTATGTTTATAATAATACTACACAAATGTAGCATTGTCAAACTTGAATATCATTGCGATAGACACCCCGTTTCTGCCGGTTGCGAATAAAGGTTTCTACATCAGCGGGGGTGGTAATCCAACCATTGGCTATTTTGACCGCTTTGAGCCTGCCTCTTCCAGCAAGTTGACGCAAATAGCCGTAACTGAACCCATACATCTCGGCAGCTTCAGCCAGGGAGATAAGGCGCTCTTTGTCTGTGTCAGGTGTCTGCTCGCTCATAGGCGATATTATAGCATATTGTTGAAAGATGGAGAATACGAGCGGCAGGGTGTGTTCGTGATACGGTAATGGATTGAGAGGGTTGGGCAAAGCGGCCCATTCATCTCTCTCCCGCAACGCGAGTTGCTCGTAGTGTTGTTTTCTCCCCAAGTCGATGCCAGTAATAACCATGTTTGTTCCGCCTAGTTCAGTATGCGCGCGTAACCTTTTTGAAAGATGAACTCGGGTTCCTGTACATCCAGCGCGCCGAGGATCCCATCGTGGACCAGTTCACGGATTCCGTGGATGGCGCTTTCTGGCGCGAGTGTACCGGCCAACAAGCGATACACAATAGATGTGGCGGAGCCGCTGTTACTACCCTGTGGCTCTACTTCTCGCGCGATGCGCTGGAGTAGGTGGGCAATATAGCGGGCTTTTTCTTTTGCAGTGGCGCTGGGCGGCCAATCGAAGGGAAGAATGGCGTCGCCGAGACGGGCCACTTGTTGGCGCTGGTGGCAAGCGTGGCAGTTGAGGTATTGGAGATGGTGGCCAAAGGTGTCGAGTGGTTTCGAGGTTGAGGTATGGCAGTGGTCGTATTGGAGAATTTCGTAGATCGGTGCGCCACAGTGGGGGCAGTGGTATGGGGGCGCGGGTTGGATGTGGTCATCGTTTTTGATGGGTAAGGATATGGTGTGATTGTCCATACTGGTTTCCTTTCCAAGCCTGGTTTGAGCTTGGTTCTGGCGAGTGATGTCACTTACCGAGGGCTTTTTCTATTTTTGCTATTTCATCATTCTACACTATCATTATAGCCGAAAATCGGACAAAATACAAGTAAATATATCCCAAAATCGGACAGAAAAATTTGGGATAATTTGAGATGTAGCCGTAAATCAGATAAAGATATGGAGATAGCAGCAGTAGAGTAATTTTAGTTTTTTGACTGGGGCTTGGGGCCAGGCTTGAGGGTTTCGGCGACTTGCTGGACGTCTTCAAGGCTAATGTACCAGAGCTTGGGGCCGACCTTTTGGGCCTCGATGAGCTCCTGCTCCGCCCAACGGCGCAAGGTGCGTACATGAACGCCGGTCAGGGCCGCGACGTCGCTGATACGACGAAGATGAGCGGGAGGAGGTGTTGTCGTCTCTCGGAGTGCCCGTCGTCTCTCAGCAAGTTTGCTCATTCATACAATTCCTTTCTGACCGATTTTCAACCATCTGTATTGTAGCCGTTGATTGGTTGGGTGTCAAGGCAATGTCATCAAGTTAAGGATTTGAATGTCTTCAACTAGCCAATTTTGTCGAGTATGTTGACCCAAAACTGGCTTAAAATGCCTTTTCTTTGGTTGTTTTGAGGCTTTCACAACCTCACTACTCCTTAACTTGATGACATTGACATGCTGGGGAATACGTCGCTCCACTCTCCCCATTCCCCGGAGTGCGTTACCCTGGAGTACGTCGATACTGAAATAAATCACACGACGCCCCGGTGCTTTCTGCTCCAGGGCGTTTGGTTGCCCTACTGGTATGATGAGGCTGTTTCTCGGACCTATTGATCAGAGTTCTTGTTCACCAGAATTTCTCTGCGTCCGGCATCGACTTTGAGAGAACGAAGAATCTCACGCGCCTCATCACGGCTGATGCCGATCTCGCTCTCGAATTGTTCCCAAAAGACCTGCCACCAGTCGGCCGGCTCGATCTTGGAGCCATCATACTCGGTGGGACGTTCGGACTGCCCATCGACGACGAGGCTGCCGACATAATCGGCGTCCTCGTACACACGCTGGATCTGGGCCGCGATCTCTTCCACGTCGGCAGCGGTCAAGACGCCAGTGCTGGTGGCTTTGTAGAATTGCACGGTGACCCGGATCGGGAACTGGTCGTCGCGTTCGATCTCTATCCCGTCTATCTCGGTAAAGGGGCCCTCGACCTTGCCGTGGCCGATAACGGCGGCTTCTGTATCGCCAAGGACAGCCTCGCTAGGCGCTTCTACTGCCCCCTCCTCAACGGCATATTCAAATGCCATCGGCTGTTTTTGCTTGAGCGGCACCTGGATGAGCAGGACCATGTTGAGACCACTTTCTCCAGCCGCTTCTGGCGCAACATCGCCGGAACCGGAATCGCCCACGTCATCCCGGTTCTCAGCCTGAAAATCGCTCAAGCGTTCCCCTGTGAAACTGGCTCGCTCACCGTTCTGGTTGAAAAAGAGGCGCTGTCCCCAAGAGAACCCAGACGGAAATGCATCGCGGACATTGTCGATGATGGTGGCACTGGTGCCCTCGCGGGTGGCGACGACGGTGAGCACAGCCGGGTCGCCAGCGCGGGATTGATAGTTAAAGAGGACGGGGTTGAACTGGGCCTGATCTTGGCGGGGCACGGGCAGAAACGCGGCCTGAGCGCTGACGAGCACGTGGCTATCCCGCTCCGCTAGCAGAGAGCCTTCGTCCCCGGCCCAGGAATCGCCATCAGTCAAATAGCGGCGAATGTTGCCCAAGTATTCGGTGAGCGTGACCCGTTCCAGTTCGTCCCCATTCTCATTGCCGACCAGCAGATAAAAGTGGTCGGGGGAGATATCGGCCGTGAGATCAGCAAAGTTGGGGTAGCGAATGACCGGCATCAGGGTGAGTTGAGAGATTTCGGTGTGGGGGTCCAGGTATTCGACCTGAATCGTGACGTCAGAGATATTGGGTCCGACACTGGAGCCATAGTAACGGCCTGTATCCTCCCAGGTGACGTTCATAATATCGAGCCCGTGGGCCGAGATTAAGTTGCGGGCATTTTCATCCCACACCATCGCCGAGGTGTTCTGGATCGCCTCGAGGTAGGTGAGATCATCATCGTCGTCGAGGTTGTGGATGGGAGGGCGGGCCGGGTCAGGGGCATCGGCGAGGCCTATACCCTGGACCGCGATGAGTATGATCAGTGCAACAAAAGTGATTCGGGTCATTTTATTGAGCATTGTAAACTCCTTGTGTTGGTTTGACTTTATGACGTCCAAAGGGGAGAGTTGGTTCCACTTTTAGAGTCAACTCGATTCTAGCCACACAACCACCGGTAGGGGCGACACATTCCGCGCCAAACATCCCTCCACAAAACCCCTCCCCCACCACGTCTCCTACTCCAATTGCCATGGCATACTGGGGAATGTGCCTGGGCATTCCCTAGGAATGCATCGCCCTCCATCTCCTCCCGCAACCTAATTTGCAAAGAACAAAGACAAGAGTATACTGTACAGGCAGATCCCCGGCGATTGTGTACAAACCCGAGGCTATGCCCAAGTCCTTGTCATTAGACAAGCCGCCCACTGTCAAGACCTGTAGCATCAACGACCGCAAGGATACATTGAACGGTTTGTGCCTGACACGTTAATTTGGAGGAAAAGCAATGAAATCACGACGCTCCGCAATCTCACTAGCAATGTTGATAGTTATCATTACTTCCATTTGTGTGAAACCACTCTATGCCTTACCAATCGCATCCACACAACGTTCCCACCCCAATGTCAGTGACTGGCACACAAAAGTCACACCGCCTAACCAAGACCGTCCACCACTCCCAGGAGATGGTCGTATTCTTTTCTATTCTGAACGTGATGATAGATCCTGGTATACAGTGAATGCTGATGGCTCCGGTCTGATGACAATAGAGGATGTTAATTGCTGTCGATCTGGTGAGTGTACACCAGATGGTAAATACAAAGTGTCTCTGTGTGGCAGTCCGGGCGAAGATGGGATTCCTGATACATTGAGCGTTTGTATCACTGAAACTGATGGTTCCTTCAAATGGATCAACTTGACTGATCACACTGGCCATGATCAGTGTCCCGAGTTATCTCCAGACGGGACACGCATCACTTTTCACAACCACGATGTCAATCGAAAGAACTCGATCTATGTAGTTAACATTGATGGATCTGGCTTAACTCGTTTGACAGATACAAACGATTGGAGCGGCAGCGGCTTTTGCCCAACTTGGTCGCCAGATAACACACGCGTTGCGTATACAAACGACAGAGGCTCTATCGCCAATATCTATGTGGTAAGTGCTGATGGCTCCAATCTGATCAAGTTAACAAACGCAGATTGGGGTGATCCACAAAGGAACCAGGATCCGGCCTGGTCGCCGGACGGCACACGCATCGCGTTTTCATCCACTCGCGACGGTGACGGAGAAATCTATGTGATGAATGCGGATGGTTCTGGAGCGATCCGTCTGACGCATGCCCCAGGATGGGATGGTAGTCCAAGTTGGTCACCAGATGGGACACTCATTGCGTTTACATCTCGCCGTGATGGCAACGAAGAAGTGTACGTTATGAACGTGGATGGTTCTAATCAGATCAATCTCACCAACCATCCTGCCAATGACCGAGGTACTTGGGTCTCCAAAGACTGTGGTCCTGTCATTCAAACGCCGCAAATCACCTTGCCAACTGACCAAACCAGAGTACTCCAATGTCAGACAGACGTCTCCGGCACCGCTGAGCCCGGAGCGCAAATACACCTTTGGAACATCAACCACTTTCCAGGGCAGCCACCTCAAGAGGGAGAATTACCCGCCATTGGCTTCCCGGAGGAAATCGACACGACCACTGCCGACGACGACGGCAACTGGGTCATTTCCCAAGTTCCCCTGATGTGGGAGGACAACTACCTTCACGCCATAGCGGAAAAAGATGATACAGAAAGTGATGTCTCGTCATACATTCACGTTCTGTGTCGTAGGCCGTGGGTCATCTTTAACGATCCCTCGGATACCACCGTATTGGTCCCCTACGACCAATCAGAAGAATCGGCCATTGCTTTCCGTTTCGACGTTCCGATGGACACCACGTCCATCAACGGCCAAACAGTATGGCTTGTCTCTGAATTCCTGGAAATAGTTCGCGGCACCGTGAGCTATGAACTATTAGAAGGGGACGAGCAGCCAACGTACTTTTTTCACCCTGATACAAAACTCCGCCAGGCCACCGAATACACCGTCTACCTCGACGATGACATTCGGGCCGCGCCGCCGAACGAAAGCGCCCACATTCTCTCCTACCACTGGATGATCAAAACGACCGGTGCGGAGCGCGAGCAACTGATCCAGGCCATTCGTGATTTGGCCGATCGAGCGTGCGAAAAAATAGATCGTGATATAGAAACTACAGCACGCACCTTTTCAGATGTCTACGAGATCGAAGAATCTCTGCAAATGGCTGATGTTGGCAAAGTTTTGTTCTCACTGACAACGACCGTCGTTGAAATATTCGGAAGCATTCCCGATCTAGCAAATGACTTGCCAGATCTCGTGTCAGACATTATGAAGAAAAAACCCATTTCTCCAGAAACGGTTATCCTCCAACTCAGTTCCTTGGCCTTGTCTACCTATGGTACTGTCGCGGCTGAAAAGGATCACATCGAAAGCCAAGATGACAATTTGTGGCTTCAAGCAGGACTCACGGAAGAGGATCTTGCCTTTTACAAAGAGGTTCTTGAGAACGATGACAAAGACACAAACTTGCTGCGTAGTGAATTAGAACTTGTTCTCTTGGGAGCTGGACGATCATCTCCACTGAGAATCCCCGTTATGAGCAATACTGTGGATGGCTATGCAACTACCGGCATAGTTGAGGGAGCCAGTAGCGTCAAGAAGAGCATTCGCCAGCATGCTGAGAACTTGATTGATATGCTCCCTGATCCTCTTCCGTCTGGTTTTCCTACCGAGGAGATTTGTCAAGATATCCGAGACGTTCGATTCGAGTTAATGCGCTCTACTACAGAACCAGTTCATATCGAGCATAGTTACCGTCTCTACGATCAAGGGAGTAGTGATCTTTCAGTTGGTACTCGCTACACGAGACTTGGTGCCATTGCCGTCCAATCACATTCGAGCCAACAGTTACAAAAAGCCCTGCACACTCAAAACGAAATTGAGGCCAATGCCATATTCTACGATGCTATGAGCGCTAGTATCTCGGTGGCTTTTATGCATCCTTCTTTGGGCTTTTTGCAACCCTTAGAATGGGGATTGGTTGGACGAGATATATTGGTGGGACTTGATGACGTTGCCCGCTCGTTTCAAGCTGACCCACGCGATCTGTTGTTACAGGTACCAATTGCAATGCTAAACGAGTTACCCATAGAGATTTCCAATACAGACTTAATGACAAGTGATATATTTGATACCATCTGGGATAAAACCAAGCTAGAGGCGACTGACCAATCTGCGCTTGATGTCTTTACCTCACTCTGGCTCGCATCCCCCGCGTATGCTGCTGAACCAGAATCCTTCGGACTTGATGTCACAGATATGAATCTGGGTGATGTTACTGTGACAAGTGGCAAGCCAATAGGTCTCGGACACGGACAGTGCACCGTCATTAATAACAGCGACTCTCCTCAACAGATTCGCGCTCGCATTCAGATATTGCCTCTGAACCCTCTTGGAGGGAAACGCCCCCAAATAGGAAAGGGATGGAGCCAAGAGTGGGTCACCGTGGAACCAAGGGCAGAGGTCAGTGTAGATATAGATTACCAGGTTCTACCTCCAGGTTTGACGGGTCAAGTGGATATCCAAGCACTGGTGACATTACAAGCCATCCCCGTTGACGGCAGCTGGCCCTGGACCGCAGGTCCGTTTTCGCAGATCATTCGTGTGGGTACCCAAGAACATCTAGAGAATATGCCTCCACTAGATACTCAGACTGTTCTTGCTGGCGAGTTGGCAATCGGTGAAATTCACACCACAACATTGTCCCTTCCTTCTGACCCACAATCAACGATGCTGCTTTTGAGCCACGCAACCGGGATATCCCTGGCCTTGAGCCTGCAAGATGACGTAGGAAACCAAATTGCATTCGACGGGATGGGTCGCCCCGCACACTTTCAAGGTCTGACCGGAACCCACTCATCGGGACCGGGTTACCAAGTAGTGACTTTGGATGAACCACCAACCGGACCGCTCCTGCTGTCTGTACAGGGCATTGTCAGCAAACGAGGGAATGGGTTGCGATACGAGGTCAAGCTGCTACCAACAACAAATCGTTCCGTCAGTATGGATCTGTTTACACCAACCCCCGAGCCCGAACAAGTAGCAGAGACTCCTGCTGTCGAACAAGCGTCTGAGGAAGCATCAAACGAAAGCCAAGCCGGTTTACCCTGGACAACCATCATCGTTGCCAGCCTGGTAATTCTAGTCATTATCGGAGCCATCATGGTGATCGGCCGCAGACGTTAACGAATCGTTCGAAAATAACTTTGTACTCGAGCGCGTTTCCCAGGTAAAAATGCTTGGGAAACGCGGTGTTGTTTCTGAACAACGCCTAAACTGAGCAAAACAAAAAACCTACCCTCAATCCCAAACGACACTACTGAACGCGCCGTCGTTGGTCACGTCATTCAGTAAGGACGACGCATTACCCGGAATGGTCGCCCTCCCCCCTCCCCTCCGACCCTTGTTTTTAAGCAAAGGTGCTTCTGCTTCGCCCGAAGCGACGTCCACTTGCACAGAACCCAGACAACCAGTATACTAGCCATGCATAAAGCCTCGCGGCTCTGAACAAGCCCGAGGCTACGACCAAGATGGATGGGCGTCCTAGCATCCCCATAATAACATCAAGCTTGGCAATAGACAAGCCACTCACCCACCGTCAGACCGCACAATCGCATTGTGGTGTCGAATCTCGTAAAGTCGTACCGCCCTATTGTCTCGTAAAGTCGTACCGCTTTGTCAGAGCTAGAAGGCAGGGCGACTTGCCAAGTTATCATTTTGGCCGATTTTATGGGTGAAAACGTGCTCATACTTGAAAAGTTG
>JAAEPW010000743.1 GCA_024232355.1 Chloroflexota bacterium
CGAAACGCCCGGTGGCCTTGACGTCTGCCTCACTGGTCTTAAACTTGGCCGCCGCTCTCACATATTCGGCTCTCTTCCCGATGAGGGCGATCACCTGCCGGTCGATCTCGGCACGAACGTCCTCTATGCTCTCGCACTCTGCGGCGCGCGTACGTGTCATGCGGCAAAGCTCTGGCTGTAGGCGATCAACGATTCCAGCGCGTTCAGCGCCGCGCCACTGTCGATGCTCTCGGCGGCTTGAGTGACGCCTTCTTTCAACTCGACGGCTGTGCCACCGGCCACCAGGGCGGCTGCCGCGTTGAGCAGCACCACGTCGCGGCGCGGGCCACGGTCCTCGCCGGAGAGTACGTTGCGGGTGATGACCGCGTTTTCGCTGGGCTCGCCGCCACGCAGATCCTCCGGGCGTGCAGGCTCAAAACCGAGGTCCTTCGGGTCCAATGTCTCGGTCGCCACAAAGCCATTGCCTGGCGCGACGCCAAAGCAGCTTATCTGGTTGGGACCGGTGGTCGTCAGTTCGTCCAGGCCGCCGTCGCCATGTACCACGTAGGCGGCGCGGGAGCCTAGCTGCTGTAACACGCAGGCCAACACCTCGGTCAGTGCCGGATCGTAGACGCCCAGCAATTGCGCTCTCGCGCCCGCCGGGTTGGTCAACGGCCCCAGGACGTTAAAGACTGTGCGGATGCCCAACTCGCGGCGCGGCCCGACGGCGTGACGCATCGCGGGATGGAAATTCGGCGCAAAGATGAAACCGACACCGATCTCGTCGATGGCCCGCGCCACCCGCTCCGGCGTCAGGCTGAGGTTGACGCCCAACGCTTCGAGCACGTCGGCGCTGCCCGATTTGCTGCTGACGCTGCGGTTGCCGTGCTTGGCGACACCCAACCCCGCCCCGGCGACCACGAAAGCGGTCGTCGTGGAGATGTTGAACGTGCCGGCACAGTCACCACCGGTGCCGCAGGTATCGATCACATCGGTCCGTTCCGGGCGCACCGACACGGCTGCCCGGCGCATCGCCTTGGCGCAGCCGGTGATCTCGTCCGCCGTCTCTCCCTTGAGGCGCAAAGCCACCAGGAACGCGGCGATCTGGGCCGGAGTGGCCGAACCGGTCATAATTTCGTCCATCACTACCTCGGCCTGTTCGACCGGCAGCGATTGACCTTCCAATAACTGATTGATCGTTTCGCGGATCATGCGTTTCCTCCTCTGATAATTTGTCATGAAATTTTTCAAAATCGTTTTTCCATGTTCGGTCAAAATGCTCTCTGGGTGGAATTGCAGACCGAACGTTGGCGCCGTCTTGTGCTTGAGGGCCATCACCTCGCCCTCGGCGGTAGTGGCGACGACCTCCAGGCAGTCCGGTAGCGGTTCATACGCGACCAAGCTGTGGTAGCGCATCGCGTTGAAGGGGCTGGGCACGTCGCGCAGGATGCCGCGCTGTTTGTGGTGCACGGGACTGGTCTTGCCGTGCATCAGGCGAGGTGCGCGATCGACCTGTCCGCCAAAGGCCTCGGCGATGCACTGGTGCCCCAGGCAGACGCCGAGGATGGGCGTCGTCGTGTGGAACTCGCGGATGACGTCGAGCGAGATGCCGCCGTCGTAGGGCGTGCCCGGCCCCGGCGAGATGACAATGTGGCTGGGAGCCATCGTCTGAATCTCTTTCAGTGTCACAGCGTTGTTGCGGCGCACGACCGGCTCGGCCCCCAGCTCGCCCAAATATTGAACCAAATTATAGGTAAACGAATCATAATTATCTATCACTAAAACCATCTTTACCTCCCTATTTCCTTGCCTACTTTTACTCTCCCCGCTCCGCCATCTCGATCGCCATCCCCAGCGCGCGGGCTTTGTGGCCTGTTTCCTCCCACTCGCGGGTCGGGTCGCTGTCGGCGACAATGCCCGCACCGGCTTGCAGGTAGGCGACGCCGTTCTGCATAAAGATGGTGCGAATGGTGATGCAGGTGTCCATATTTCCGTTGAAACCAAAATATCCCACGGCCCCGGCATAGGGACCGCGCCGCACGTCTTCCAACTCTTCGATGATCTCCATCGCCCGCACCTTGGGCGCGCCGCTGACCGTGCCCGCCGGGAAGGAGGCCCGCAGCAGATCGTAGGCATCCAGCCCGTCGCGCAGCTTGCCCTTGACGCTACTGACCAGGTGGATGACGTGCGAATAGCGCTCGACGGTGATCAGATCCGGCACCTGGATGGTGCCAAACTCGCACACGCGGCCTAGGTCGTTGCGGCCCAGGTCGACGAGCATGACGTGCTCGGCGCGCTCCTTGGGATCGGCCAGCAGCTCGGCCTCCAGCGCCCGGTCCTCGGCCTCATCTTTGCCGCGCGGACGCGTCCCGGCGATGGGCCGAACCTCGGCTGTGCGTCCCTGCAAGCGCACCAGTACCTCTGGCGACGAACCGATGATGTGGGTGGGCGGGTCGCCGCCCAGGTCCAAAAAGAACATGTAGGGCGATGGGTTGAGCCGTCGCAGGGTGCGGTAGATGGTGAACGGTTCGGCTGTGGTCGGACGGGACAGCCGCTGCGAGAGCACGACCTGGAAAATGTCGCCCGCCGCGATGTGCTCTTTGGCCTGTCTCACCGCCGCCTCGTACTGCTCGCACGGCATGTTGGACGTGAAATCGCCGTTGGACTGTCCAGGAGCGGCGGGCAGCGACGGTAATGGGGCTTGCATCTGTTCCTCGATCGCATCCAGCCGTGCAACGGCGTCATCGTAGGCCGCGTCGAGATCGCAGCCGGAGGGCACGTGCGCGTTGGCGACGACGATCAGACGGTGGCGCACGTGGTCAAAGAGGATCAGCGTGTCGGTGACGAGCAGGTGCAGGTCGGGCAGGTTCAGGCCGTCGGCCGTCGTGTCGGGCAGCCGCTCGAAGAACCGCACCAGGTCGTAGCCCAAGTAGCCGACCGCGCCGCCAAGAAAGTACGGCAGGTCCTGCCCCATATCCTGAAGTGGGGCCATAGGCTGGTAGCGCTCCAACTCGGCAGCGACGACGTGGAGCGGGTCCTCACCAACGGCCAGTTGGCGCGTGTGCGTATGCCCGTTGTCCACGATAGTCGCTTGCCGCCCGCGGACGACGATCTGCCGCCGGGGGTTGAATCCCAAAAAGGAATAACGTCCCATCTGGTCAGCCTTTTCGACGCTCTCCAGCAAAAAACTTGGCCCATCCCCGTGCAGCTTTAGGTATACCGAGACCGGCGTCTCAAAATCGGCCTGCAATTCACGATAGACCGGGACCAACGCGCCTTGCCCGGCGATGGTGTGAAACTGTTCACGTGACAAAAAATCCATATCATTCTCCTTCCTACAAGAAAACTTTGCAACTAGGCTCTCAGCCCTCATCCCGAGGGCGGTTCTGGCGAGTATCTTATCTTGAGCAGTCATTTACCGCACAAGCCACCCCCGAGACGGGGGCTAGGAGCATTGGTTGAGCAATTGTCTCCTTGATAAAACAAAAACGGCCCTCATCCTCATAGAGGACGAGAGCCGCTAGGCAATCCCGTGGTGCCACCCCACTTGGGCTAGTTTTAGAAAACAAAAAACGTGCCGATGACGGCACGCAATACGTGAAAACCAGCCCCACTCGTTGCAGGTACGGCCAAACGAACTTGGCGATACCCTCAGCCCTGATAACGGTGGCGTCTCCGGTCAGCCCTACTAAACTCGATATTGTTGAGGCTGACGGCTCCCCGACCCATTCACGTTTGTCGCTTGCTAGTGGACTTTCAGCACCTTAATCAATAAGGGTCCACCTCTCTGGCGCGCGCTCAAGCGCTACTTTTCCGGTTCACAGCCTTTGTTGTATTTGATTATGCGGATGGTAATATAACTCAAGTATTAGGATTTGTCAAGGATGAGCACGAGTTGTGATGATCTAAGATGGTATGGTACAATATTTCTATGGTGGCTATGGATGCTGATCTGTCCTCCAGAAGAGTTTATCAAAGCAGTGATGAGGATGCCTCTGCCCAGTACAAAAGAGTACGAGATATGAAGAAAGAGAAATGGCTTGACGATGATGATGTAGGTGAACATATATTTGGAAACAGGTTCCAACGACCAAGGGCCCAGGTCAGGCAGACAACCCAAGAGGCAGGGAATCTGATCGTTGCAGGGGATATCCGCATCTCTAGCAGGCTGTCGGAGAGAAAAATTGTTCTGCAAAAATGCTCCACTTTTATCTGCTATTGGGCCAACAACCTGTCAGAATGCGTGATTTTTCTCCAAAAATGCCCTGCTTGGGTCTCTATTTGACCCAAACTAGGGCACAAAGCTCTAACTGGACTCAAAAATGGGCCACAAATGGAACGCCAAATTTCACTCCGACAGACTGCTAGGGCCGAACGATCGCTCCAGCATTTGCAGGTACAGGACGGGAAAGAGACCGTAAGGGATGATGATATGGTGTGCATACCGGCGGGCCCATTCTTTATGGGGGACGACAAGCGGCAGGTGAGCGTAGATGAGTTCTGGATAGACAGGCTGCCGATCACTAATGCTGAATTTACCTGCTTCGCAAAGGCGACTGGCTATCAGACCATGGCCGAAGAACAGGGGGATAGTAGAGTATGGACGGGAAGTAAGTGGAAAACAGTGAAGGACGCTAACTGGCGACACCCACAGGGAGCGGAAAGCAATATTGAGGATTTGATGGACCACCCGGTAGTTCACATCAGCTGGTACGACGCCGTTGCCTATGCCGAGTGGGCGGAGAAACGGCTTCCCACGGAGACCGAGTGGGAAAAAGCAGCGCGGGGCACCGATGGGCGCGAGTATCCTTGGGGAGACGAAGAACCCACGCCCGAGTTGTGCAACTTTGGCCTGAATGAGGGCGGCACGACACCCGTAGGCAAGTACTCTCCTCAGGGAGACAGTCCTTATAGATGTGTGGATATGGCGGGGAACGTTTGGGAGTGGACGGCGAGCGATTATGGAGGTGGCGGCAAGGTGCTGCGTGGGGGCTCGTGGTACGACGTATCAGACAGTGCGCGCAGCGCCAGTCGCGGCAGAGGAATGCCAAATGGTTCGGGCGACTATAGCGGTTTTCGTTGCGCCAAAGATTCTGCCAACTCGGGATAATCTTCATTATCTACTGCTAACTGTTAGCTGAAAAATTCCACCAGAGGTGGGGTGTGGACAGTAAAAAGCACACTGTTTGCAGGCTGTCAGTGGACTGGCACAGGAGGTCTGGAAGGCGACTTTGACTTTGTCTCATCTGATGACAGCATCTACCATTTGGCCATCCGTTGAGCGCCATATGAGCCAACTTGATCTCAGAAATGCCTGGTGGGGACTTTCGAAGTTTTGTTGCTCAAGTGTGGCTCGCTATCCAGTGAAATTTGGTGCCGTCAATGGGTCGGTGGTCCAATTGCGGCGGTGGGTTGAGTCACGGGAGTCAGTACCACGGAATCACTGAACTTGCTGATCGCACTGAAACGCGGTGCGTCGTTCAGTGAAATTCAATGGCATCAAGCGATGATGTGGGATGGTGTGGTACAATACCTCTATGGCGGCACCGAGTGAGTGTGGTTAAGACAAAGGGAGTACTTTCTTGGGACAAAGACTAAACGCACGTAGGAATTCTCGATCTGCCTGATCTATCAATAGTACGTAATCGCCTACATGGAACGGGGAGGTAATATGGGGACTGAATATAAAGGTAGACTTGGTTCTAGAATTTCTTTTCAAGTCATTAATCATTTGCTGGACGAAATCGCTAATGTACCTATATTCGTGGAAATTGAGGATCAACAATCGCAAGAAGGATTGCTTCTATTACGTTTTGCTGAATGCGAGGAACGAGCAGAGTGGGTTGAGGATCTGTTGGTAAAGTTGACTGAAACTGAGTGCTATGTTTTATTTCACATAGGTTCTCGAGAAATGGAAAAGAAAGCCGTTTCAATTATTGAGAGTATATTGACACAAGCTGGATCTCTCTGTGTTCTAGAAGAACTGCGATCTTGACGCACTCGTTTTGATCTTTCAGGGTCGATGGTCCAATCGCGGCGGTAGGTTGGGTCACGGGGGTGAGAACCACGGATTGATAAGACCTGGGAGCGCGAGTTGGGAAGGGGCGGGATGGTGTGGTACAATACTTCCACGGCGAGCACAATGAGTGTGGTTGAAAGAAATGTTCATCTTCAGCAACAATACAATTTCTGTGGTAGCTTCCCCACTATCGTATTTGTAGAATTGGGAGGTAGGTCAATGATATTCATAAAGCATTCTATGGTCACTGTGGCCCTTGTGGTGGTACTACTTTCCTGCACACGCCCTGCCCCAGTACCCAAACTGACAATAGAATTGTCGGAACTGACATTGTGTGAGGGGTGGGGTGCTACAGGAACCCCCATCACTTTTCCAGATACTGTACCATCTGACGAGACACGTATATGCATTTGTGGGCATCTTGAGACCAATTACGACAAAGGCATTATGCTGCAAATCCAATGGAGCCGAGACGGGGGCGGACTCTTAAGGAATCCTCAAGTATTCGACAACGGGCCGCTTCTAAGTTGTATTGAGGAGACTGAAGGATTTGAGTTAGGTAACTATGTTGTAAATGTAGTTGCGGGGAAGAAATATATAGGACGTATAGAATTCGTGGTCGGCGAATAACAATGACGGAGGAGGACTATACTGTTCAGTGAAATTCAGTGCCGTCAGTGGGTCGGTGGCACAATCGCAGCAGCATGTTGAGTCACGGGAGTCAGAACCGCGAATAGCAACAGCTACTTTGATGAGATCATCTTGCCATATACCATAGCATCACCGCTATCAGGATCGCCATATCTGAACACAATCTTGTAGGGTGGCTCTTGTCCGGTGAGCGCGATATAGTCGGCCAGTTTAACTTGGTTCTCGCTTGTCAGTTTGAGTCCCCACATCGGAACCGATGTCCCTGTTCCTCCTCCAATGCTTCCAACCCTATCAACATTCCATTGCCCTGTGGTCGACTCGACCTTTTCGACCGACCATTCAACGCCGTCCTCCCAATCAGATACCCAAACCGGCACATTCCCCGCCGTAAAGGATCCATCGGCGTGTAGAACCAGCCGACTAACAGGAACCCGGTCACCGTTCTCCATTTGCAAATCCTCGATAGCTTCCCCAGTCAGCGATTGTATGACAAGAACATAGCTCCCCACCAAATCGTCAGGATCGGGTTCGTGGCGCACGTACTGAGAAGCAATGGGATCATACGGTACACAGAAACAACAGGCGATTGATGCTGCACTTGTCAATATCAACAACAGAGACATTTTCACTCGTGATGCCACATTTATCCTCCCAATACAAGCACCGGAATTCAGAACTATATCAGCCATAGTCTAGCAAACCACTGAAATCTGTCAAGCTGCCACTCGAAACACGTTGCACACCGCCTTGACTTGTGGGACAAGTGTGATAGAATGCTTACTAGACAAAGTGAGTTATGGATGTGATGAAAGACTGCCTGGCTTGCCAAGCGGTTTTTTTCTTTTATCTATCAACATCATGGCGTCTTAATATATTGTCTAGTTTAAGGAGTACAAAAAGTGACAGAAAAAGAGACTGGAACCGTCAAGTGGTTCAACGCGGGTAAAGGATATGGTTTCATTTCCCGTGAAGATGGAAAGGACGACGTGTTTGTCCATTATTCCGAGATCAAAGAGGAAGGATTTCGCTCGTTGGAAGATGGCGAGCGGGTCGAGTTCAACGTCGAGCAAGGTGCCAAGGGACTGCAAGCCACCAACGTGGTAAAGGCCCCTGCTGCAGCCTTTTAGGCAGCTGTGTGCTGTAATAGGATAAGAAAATGACAAAGAAACTGTACGTAGGCAACCTAAGTTACTCAACAACTGAGGGCAATCTGTCCGAGCTTTTCGGAGCACTGGGTGAGGTTTCCTCGGTGAACGTCATTATGGATCGCATGTCGGGCCGTTCCAAGGGGTTCGCATTTGTCGAGATGGCAGAGGATAGTGTTGCTCAAGAGGCTATCAATCAGCTCAACGGCAAGGAATTGGACGGACGCCAGATCACTGTGGCAGAAGCTCGCCCGCAGAAGCCACGCGGGGGGGGCAACCGATATGGTGGCGGCAATAAGCAAAGCCGTAGCCAACGCTACTAGGATTAACAAAGTTCTACAATTACCCGCACGGCCATAGGCCGTGCGGGTTTTCTTTTCCCAGTGTTGGGAGACGAGTTGATATTGAAACGTTGCACATTGTTCAGTGAAATTCAGCGCGGTTGGTGAGCGGGCCAAGTCACAGAAGAACTATTGTGGCTTGGTAAAGGTTACACGACAAAAGTGCTCTCGCGGAGAAAGCGGGGGTATTTTTTGTTGACGGATGTTTGTGCTGGGGCTATCGTTGAGTTATAATTCGGACAGGATTGCTTGGGAGGCGATGTGGGTAAAACAGAAACATATCGAGAAACACTCGGAACGCTCGATCATTGGGATACATTCCTGTTACAGGAATCGGGATTGCCAGGCCGGAGGGCCAATCTTGAACTGGCGCAGGCGGTGGCTCAAGAGGGAGACGAGAAACTGTTTGTGCGCTATATTTCCTTCGATCCAGAAAAGGCCCCCACAAATTCCCCATACGAATTTCTGGCTTTTTGTGGCGTCGTCGGGCTGGGGCGACTCCTTTCTGAGGGAAAAATGGAATTTTTCGAGACCTTGCGTCTGCACAGCTCTGACCCACGATGGCGAATCCGAGAAGCCGTGGCAATGGCGTTGCAACATCTTGGCCGGGTGGATATGGACGCGCTATTGCAAGAAATGACGAGATGGAGCCAGGGGAATTTGTTGGAAAAGAGAGCGGCGGCGGCTGCACTCTGTGAACCCAACCTGTTGTGTGAGGAAAAACACATCCAGGCCGTGCTCCAGATTTTGAACGAGATCACAGCCTCGATCCAATACGTCGAGAATCGCAAAAGCGATGCATTCCAAGCCCTGAGAAAGGGGTTGGGCTACTGCTGGAGTGTCGCAGTCGTTGCGTCACCGGACCAAGGCACAGAAACAATGGAAAAATGGTTTGCTGGCGACGACAGAGACATCACCTGGATTATGAAGCAGAACTTGAAAAAGAAACGACTCGTCCGGATGGATGCCGCGTGGGTGAAAAGATGGCAAGCACAACTGGGAATGTAATGTCGAGGACGCTTTCCAGGGAAGAAATCGAGCAGGCTCTGCTTGATTGGCAACGGGCCTGGGATACGTACGATATGGATGGCGTCATGGAACTTTTTCACGACGACATCCTGTTCGAGAACTGGACCGGTGGGCGGGCGAGAGGAAAGGATGTCTTGCGCCGGGCGTGGGAACCCTGGTTTACCAATCACAATGGATTTCAATTCACGGAAGAAGAGACTTTTATTGACGAGGCCGAACAAAAGGTTCTGTATCGGTGGCAGCTTGAATGGCTGTCGTTTGAAGCGGGCCACGAGGGCAGGCCCGAAAGACGACGGGGAGTGGACGTACTCCATTTCCAGGACGGTAAAATCATCCGAAAACTGACCTACTCGAAAACAACCATCGAAATTGATGGCGAGAGGGTTCGGCTCTCTGCCGAGACACATTGATATTGACAAAGGAGCACTGATGAATACTATAATCAAAATGCCTATTTTTGACGGTCACAACGACACGCTGTTGAAATTATCTCCCTTTAAGCGTGAGGGGGGGCGTTCCTTCTTTTCCAAAAGTGGTGAGGGACATCTAGATCTTCCACGGGCGCGCGTGGGTGGGTTTGGCGGCGGCATGTTTGCCATCTGCGTGCCGACGAGCACGACAAAACCGGATTCGTTCGAGGATGCTTTGACTGTTACCGACGCAGGCTATGAGGTTCGCATGTCGCTGACCTGCGAGCACACGTATGCACAGCAATTCACAATCTCGGCATCTGCGAGTCTCTTTCGACTGGAGGCCGAGTCTGATGGGCAACTCAAGGTCGTGCGCACGGCGGACGAGTTGATCACGTGTTTACAGCAAGGTGTCCTCGCCGCCGTGCTCCACTTTGAGGGAGCGGAGGCAATTGACCCGGCGTTGGATGCGCTCTATGTCTTTTACGAGGCCGGGCTTCGTTCGTTGGGAATCGTGTGGAGCCGTCCCAACGTTTTTGCCCACGGCGTACCCTTTCGCTTCCCATCTTCTCCTGATACAGGCCCCGGCCTGACCGACGCCGGGCGCGAGTTGGTCCGTGCTTGCAACCAGTTGGGCATTCTGCTCGACCTGGCCCACTTGAACGAACGTGGTTTCTGGGACGTGGCGCAGCTCTCGGATGCGCCATTGGTTTCCTCGCATGCGGGCGTGCACGATATCTGTCCGTCAGCCCGCAACCTGACGGACAAACAACTGGATGCCATCGGAGAATCTGGCGGTGTGGTAGGTGTTAACTTTCACGTTGGCGATCTGCGCACGGATGGACGTTTCAACGCGGATACGCCGCTCACGCAAACCGTACATCACATTGATTACGTCGCCGAACGCATTGGTATCGACCACGTCGCCTTTGGTTCCGACTTTGACGGCGCGTTAATGTCACAGGAACTTGGCGACGCTGCCGGGCTGCCCAAGCTCGTCGCCGCTCTGCGCGCCCACGGCTATGACGATGAAGCCTTGCAAAAGGTCACCCACGAGAATTGGATACGCGTGCTGCGCAGTACGTGGAATGGGAGCATGTAACAAACGCATATAGGAGGGACAAATGCTGCTTGCCATAGACATTGGTAACACAAACATCACCTTTGGTCTGTACGAGGGGGATGCGTTAGGCCCACGCTGGCGCATTCGCACGATCCACGAAAAAATGCCCGACGAGTATGGCCTCTTGATGGATCAAATGTTCCGCCACCGGGGCTATCAACCTGAACAAGTGACCGGGGCCGTTATTGCCAGCGTCGTGCCACCGTTGACGCCGGTCTTTGAGCAAGCCTGCCGGGACTATGTGGGGCAAGACCCACTGGTGGTGGATGCCGACGTAGAGACCGGTGTGCGCATTCTGTACGATAACCCCCGGGCGGTCGGAGCCGACCGGGTGGTAGATGCCGCCGCCGTGCGAGCCATGTACAGCGTGCCTGCCTGCGTGGTAGACTTTGGCACCGCCACTACCTTTGACGCCGTGTCGGCTGAGGGGGAGTATGTGGGGGGGGCGATTGCGCCCGGCGTCGGCATCTCTGCCCAGGCGCTCTTTGAGCGGACCGCCCAGCTCCCCCGAGTAGAACTGACCCGACCGCCGTCGGCCATCGGACGCAACACCATCAACAGTATGCAATCGGGTTTGCTCTATGGCTACGTCGGCCTGGTGGAAGGGATGGTGGCGCGTTTCAGGGCTGAACTGGGTCCAGAAATGCACGTCATCGCCACGGGCGGCCTGGCGGAACTGATCGCCCGCGAGACCGACGTCATAGACGTGGTAGACCCGTGGCTGACGCTGCACGGGTTGCGCATTATTTACGAACTGAACCAGAATCCAAGCGAGTGACAAACTATGAAAACAATATCCCTCTTGCGCGATAAACGAATCCTACTGGGCATCACCGGAGGTATCGCTGTTTACAAAGTCTGCACATTGGCCAGCCGTCTGACCCAGGCTGGCGCACAAGTGGACGTAGTGATGACGGACTCGGCGATTCGCTTTGTCGCTCCTTTGACCTTTGAGGCACTGACCGGACGCCCCGCCTATACCGATATGTGGCGCACGTCGGACGAAGCGCTGCCGACCCACATCTCTCACGTGGGGCTGGCCCACGCCGCCGACCTGCTGGTCATTGCCCCGGCTACCGCCAATACGATGGCGAAACTGGCCGCAGGCGTGGCCGACAATCTGCTCACCACCCTGGCGCTCGCTGCCTCGTGCCCGGTGCTGAGCGTTCCCACGATGGATGTAGGGATGTGGACCCACCCGGCTACCCAAGCCAACGTGATCACACTGCGGGAGCGCGGGGTTCACTTTGCCGGCCCGGCCCGCGGGCGGATGGCGTCTGGCCTCGAAGGGGAAGGCCGGATGGTAGAGCCTGACGAAATCCTGGGGCACGTCCGCCTGGTGCTAGGGCGAGAGGGCGCTCTGGCCGGGCGGCGGGTCGTCGTCACTGCCGGCCCCACCCGCGAATCCCTCGACCCAGTGCGCTTTTTCAGTAATCCTTCTTCCGGTCGACAAGGCTTTGCCCTGGCGCAGGCGGCACTCGACCGGGGAGCGCAGGTTGTTCTCATCACCGGAGCCACCCACCTCCCAACTCCTACCGGAGCAGAGCGCATAGACGTTGCCTCGGCCCAAGAGATGCACGATGCCGTGATCTCTGCTATGGAACAGGCCGACGTGCTGTTAATGTCCGCCGCTGTGGCCGACTATTGCCCTGAAAACATCGCTGCACAGAAAATCAAAAAGCGGGATGGCGGGCTGATCTTGCGCCTGGCCCGCACACCAGACATCCTCTCCGCTGTCGCCGTCCGGTGGGCCGAGATCGGCTATCCTCGCGTCGTGGTTGGATTTGCCGCCGAGAGTGAAAACTTGGCAGAGAATGCCCTTACCAAGTTAAAGGCCAAAAACCTCGATCTGATCGTCGCCAACGATATTACGGCCCGCGACGCCGGATTTGCGGCCGAGACCAATCAGGTGACGTTGATTGCTCGTGACGGGAACACGGAATCACTTCCATTGATGAGCAAAGTTGCCGTGGCAGAGACGATCATGGAACGAGTCGCTGGTCTGCTGGCGACGGTGGAAGGAAAATCGAGTTGACATCGTCGTCAGAACGGCGGCGCAAATTTTGCTGCAAGCGCTTGAGGCTGAGACATCTCTCTCTCTCGTTGTGCTGGCTGCTGTTGTTTATGCTGTTGGCGGGATGCGCCACACCTGATCCCACAAATTCTCCACTGCGACTTCCCACCCGCATCCACCGTACACCCACACCCACGCCAACTTTGACTCTTGCCCCCTTTCCCTTTGCGTTACAGGATTATTACAGGGAGGGCAAAGCTCACCAAAAGACAGGCGATGCCGAGGGCGCGATCCAATCCTTTACTTGGGCCATTCTACGAGCGCCCAAGTTTGTGCCCGCATATATCGCGCGTGGCACTGCCTACCTAGCGCAGGGGGAACTCTACCCAGCGTTGGCCGATTCCGATACCGTACTGGAAATTGATCCCGCCAACGTCCGTGCCTACGTCTTGCGGGGCGAAGTGTTGCGCCGGATGGGACTCGCCCGGCTGGCACTGCAAGCCTTTGAGCAAGCCATCGAACTAGACCCAGACTTGGAGTCAGAGACTTTTCGCTCCCGTTGGTTGCTCGCTCGAGAGGCCGAACAACCTCTTCGCTTGTTGACGTTGAGCCGCGAGTATACGGACGTCCATCCCGAGGACCCCCTGCGTTATTATTATCGTGGATGGGCCTTTGCCGAATCAGACAAGGGGCACATCGCTTTGACCACTTTGGTCGATGGCATCGAGACCGCCTCCGACCCACCAGCACTGTTGTGGTTCGCGCTAGGACAAGCCTATGCAATGGAGAACGCCTGGCAGGATGCTGTGATCGCATTCGAATCTGCCCGTATGCTGGTGCAGACTGGTGATATCAGCCTGATGCTTCACTCGGACCAACCCATCGTCATGCTCTTTGACGCGCTTGGCCGGGCTTATATGGGAGCCGGGCGCTGCGTGGATGCCGAGATCATGCTGACGTACGCTATTGACATTGGTGCTCCGGCATCTGAATATGACATGATACTGGAACAAATACGTACCTGTCAGACTCCCACCCCCGAGGCTACACCTTATCTCACTACGACACCGGGGTGAGTTGCATTGTCTAACCACCAGATTCGGAGCATGCTTGTTCCCTGCAAGTATGTTGTAACTCTTTTACCCCACTGATTGTCTAGTGCCAAAATTTGTTGGTCAACTGTTAGACCGGCGGAGCAATCTCTCGCTGATGAACGCACCTAATGCAACGAATGGCAAGTCGATCAGAACTCGGACGACCACGTCAAGTACGCGTAGGTTCACAAAGACGAGGAAAAACAGGTTAAAGAGCAACCAATCGATACCGAGGATGATCCCGGCGAAATAGAGCGCTCGTGTGATGGGTGAACGTCCTTGCGAGCCGGTCCTCAGAATTGCGTACATGATGCCGATCCAAACCGCCATTGCCAGAGTCCAGAGAAAAACATCCAATGGATTTGGATTATAGGCTTTGTTGATTTGTACAATCGAATACGCCACGTAGCGCCCGACGAAATACAGAGCGGCGACAATGAGAGCAGTTCCCAGTTTGTTCCTTTGGACGTCTTTTTCCAAGGGATTTGTGTCGTGAGCCACAAATCGCCCCATCAAAAGAGACATGAATAGTAGGACGATGCCATCTGCCAGCCAGTTGTTTATCTCATCCAAGAGGGTCGTGTCGAACAAAACGCTCACTTCGATGAACCCCACGAGCCAAAAGACTGCAAAAGCGATGCCGTACCACCATCCTTTGGATATCCGTTTTCCAGGTAGATTTCCTTGTATGAGCGCAAAAACCACACCGAATGCACCAAAGGTTACTATGAGAGAAATACCGGCTACTATGGGTACTATGCCTTGTTCCACAAAAATGCTTGGAGCCACGTCTGTGGGTTGGGTGACTGGCATAATGGTCATGTGAAGCAGTACGTCTATGATCAAGCTCACGAGAACGATGAGGATGATTTTCTTCCAATTCTGTTTCAGGTTTTGCATATTCCGTCAATCTCCTTTGTTTTTTCAATCCGGGTTCAGTATGCCACAAACCTGTGAAGGAAATATGAACTTGTTGTGTAGGGAATGTGTGAGTTGGCGGCGGGTTTGTATTTGTGGTTTGTTCGAGTTCAAGTATACTCTAACTACCATGATTTTGTTGTGAGGAAAATGCCAAGAATCCAAGTCTCACTGAATGACGAAATTGCCCAAAAGCTGGCGAGTCGAGCGGCGGAATTGGGGCTAGCGTTGGACAAGTTTATGACGCAAGCCATTCAACAAAATTCCGACAAGCTGACGAGGCCCAAAATGTGGATTCCGCGCGAGGAATGGGACGCTCGCGTTCGCGGTGACGGCTGCCCTGATTGCGTCCACCTGGCGACTGGGGAAAATCCACACGTCTATACCATCGCCTATCTTCGAGCCAGCCGTCTCGACCTTCTCAAGGCACAGTTTGTTCCTGGCTGTTGCGTCTTGTATTACAAACAGGACTTTCCCATTGACATAACATAGAGGACCCTGTCGACTTGGCAACATAGGATAAATGTGGCATCCTTGGAGGAATTACAAAAACTCAGAAGGAGGATAAGATGTCCAGGGTTATGC
>JAAEPW010000744.1 GCA_024232355.1 Chloroflexota bacterium
CCGGCCACTCAGCCCGAAGCCCTCCTGCGGCCAGTCGAAACAGTCTTGACCTGCTGTCGGCCCTGCTGCTCTGAATGCCTGACGCGACCTTCACTTTTGTCGGAAGCGGCCCACCCTTCCTCGCGCGCGCATGAGCCCGCCGAGCTGCCGAGTTCCCGTCGCTATAAGTGCAGAATCAGCGTGTAGATAGCACCGCTATAAGTGCAGAATCAGCAAGTAGATAGCACGGACAGCACTGCTAACTCTACGATCTCTTTAAGCTCTGCGTGGACCTTACTAATCGCGATGCCAAGAGCCCGTTGGCCCCTACGGAACAGTTTGGTTCCTTGACGGAGACAACTCTGGCGATAACTCAGCCAATTTTCCGGCATACTTCTTGAGGCACGTGACGTCGTCACTGTCTAACCTGTGCTCGGCACAGTAATCAAGAACGGTCTGGGCGGCAGTCAAGATTTCGCGTCGCACAACTGCCATCGAGACACGGGCCACCCGCTTGGTAGTACGGTGCAGGCCCGCCTTCAGCTCAATCACCGCGTCACCATGCTCATCTGGCTTGTGAAGCAGAATGCAAAAGGGTCCGTCCATAAAGAGTAGCTCCGTTTTGACACATGCGCCCTTTGTGATCTCCAAGATGGCGTTGCACCACCAGCTCAGCACAACAACTACGAAGTCATCCCAGAGTGGCTCGGGGAATGCAGCGCCCGCCACCCGCATGTGAATCAGGCCAGTCAATGCCTTGCCACTATTGCTGGTCAGTGTTGAAACGTCAAGTTCTACGGAAAACAAACTCATCATCCCACCTCAAAAAATCGGAAAAGCTGTTTCGATCGTCTTCGTCGCCTTGTTTAACCAAATCTCGATTGTCATGCCATCACTTTGCCCACGCAAGACGACACGTTCTAGTTGGCTCCCAACCTTACTGCTATAACGATAGGCCTCTCTCACAGCGCGCTCAATCTGTCTCTCCCTCATATAACTTGGAAACAGAGTCTTTTCCGGACGTGCGATCCACAGTGAAGCTGAGCCTGCGGCCAGGAACGCTGTAGTCTACGGTAGATTGCAGGGCGTCACCGGCGACCAGCGATATCGCCACTCCGGCCTCGCCCGGCGACCACATGGACGGGTTCTGCGCCGGCTCGGCCAAAGACACCTGGACCGGCGATGGTATGGCATCGGCCCAGGCCGCTACTGTGGCGGTTCCAGTCGGCAGGGGGTAGATCGGCGGTTCGTTCTCCTGGTCGCTGTCGCCGGCCTGGTAGTAGTTGTTGCCAAGGCTTTCGAAGTAGGTGATGGCTTCAAAGGTGTTGCGTGCGGCGTCGCTCGCGGCTTCGCTGCAGCCGTCTTCCTGGTCGCATTCCTCGGCGATCAGAAAGGCCCGCAAGTATGGGCCGGCAGCCAGGAGCTCAATGATCCGATCATGCTCGGGATCGTCTTCATCCTCAGGGTCAGGCAGGTAGCTTGGCCATTGGCAACGACGACACTGCCCGGACTCAGAGGCGATCTCGTCGTCGTCACCCTGACGCCGGTAGTCCCGACCAGCCCGTGGGTCAGCGTTGAGTACGATGATCTCCTCAGATTCGTACAGGTTGAAACCGACTGCTAGCTGGCCACCTTCGCCGTACACCGGATCGCCATCCCCGGTTGGGGC
>JAAEPW010000745.1 GCA_024232355.1 Chloroflexota bacterium
AATCGTTCGCCAGGTCCCAGGCATCCCACAGGGTGTCGATAAAGTGGCCGGTACTGTCGGTATAGTTGACGGCAATTTCTGCGAAATTGCTTGGTTGTTGTGAACGTACGCGTACCTGTTCCAGGCGATGGGATTCGTTGCCCCCATCACCAGGCTGTCGGGTTGAGTGAACTGGCCTAATTGTGGGTCGTAGAATCTGGCTCAAGTACCGTAGGTACTCATAGTCGTACAGACCTATTGTACCATCCCAACGCTGGCCTGTAAAGAACCGGTCGGTAGGAGTGATGGCCAGAGTGCTCTCGACGATCTCGCCAAAGGGATCATAGATGACGTGCCCCACCTTGTTGCCGTCCGCGTCGGCGATGACGGTGGTCAAGCCGAGGTGGTCAGATCAAGTTGACAAAGTGAAAGGCACGCAGACTATGTTGGATCTGCGTGCCTTCCAGACTATCACTTTTTGATCAAGAACGCATCGGAACTGTGCTCTATGGTGTTTACATCTACCCGTTCTCTCTTACCTTTGCTTTCTTGCGATCAACACAGAAGCCTTGCCAATGCTCTCGTTGCCACTCGTCCTTCACTGGACGAAACCCAATATATATCGGGTCACTGAGGAAAGTATTGGCGTCTTGCCAGGTGACCATATTATAGAACCAGTATGGGGGACCACTGTCTTTGACGCCATTAGCTTTTGCAATTGGCCCCTCGCTATTGGAATTTGGAACCTGCGCCACTGTCATCGTCCACTCTGCCACGTTGCCTACCATATCCCATACGCCATACGGGCTAATGCCCGTAGGGTAAGCGTCCACCGGTGTTTTCCAGGTCTCATTACTGGTTTTTCGGGGACGTCCCGGCGCATCTTTATCCTGAACAAAGTTACCTCGGCTTGGATCCCATTCATTCCCCCAGGGATAGAGACGAGCATCGTCGCCGCGAGCGGCCTTTTCCCATTCCGCTGCAGTCGGTAGGCGCCCCCCCACCCAGTGACAAAAGAGGTTGGCAAAGTCCCACCAGGCCTCTTCGGGATAATCGGGTGGCTCACGTCCAGGCAGCACGCGACCTTTGCGTAAACGGCGCTGGTGAGCGTAACGTGTGATGAACTCATCACACTGTGCGTGTGTCACCGGGAAACGGGCAATATAAAAAGTGCTCAACCTGGTAACTCGCTGCAGTTTTTCGTACTGCAATGAGGCGTCAACTTGGATAATCCGTCCAAATTTTTCATCTTTGGCAATCTGATTCTCCTCAGGTGGGAGATTCCAACCACTTCCGACTTTGTATTCCAAACGCAACAAGCGCTGACGATGCATTTGGAACTTTTCAACCACACGTTCAACTAATGCCTGCTTGTAAGCGTCGAGTTTATCTACGTCCGCATCCACTCGTACCCTGGCACGGATGTCAGCTATCTGTTGTTCAGAAAGCCCCATCGGAAACTCGCCTTTTGGTATCTCTACCCAATCAATTTTGATCATTGCTATCCTTCTCCTATCTACGTGGAGGGAGTTGCCACGGCGCTACAATCCGATTGGTGGTGCCATCAGGACGGAAAGTGAGCGTTCCCGGCGGCTCAGTATATCCCCAGTAACGATTATAGTTGTCTATCCCCCCAACACCAAAAAGACTCTGGAGATCCTGCCGAACACCCGGACTTGGTCCAGTGAAACGTCCCCGATCTCTTGGGGTCCAAATATCCAAGTCAGCGTTCTTCCCAGGCAGCCCTGATTTAGGTGCTCCAGTATTGCGATATTTAAGATTTTTTGTGCGTGGCCCATACTGCCACTCGTCCACAAATCCGTACTCGGGAGCGAGTCTCTTTTTACCGTAGGTATTATAAGCCGCGATACGATTGGCCACCCCTTGCTCAGTCTCGGCCCATCCACCGACGATATGGATATCCTCCCCATGCTCCGCCGCTATTCTCTTTAGCTCCTCAACATGATCGGGACTCAGCCGCCCGTACATCTGACCGCCATCGGACCATCGGTGGCCGTATGAGCGGTCAAAGCCCAGGTATCTTGGCACTGCCCCCACATCATCGGCATGCCGCGCCACATTGTCCGCGACACCAGGCACACCCGGCACAACCAGGGCCGCAAAGTCGAGGGGCACCATGTAGCACGACAGAGCATCGGAACCGAACACACACCGCCCGGCGTCGCTCGCCAGGTCCCAGGCATCCCACAGGGTGTCGATAAAGTGGCCGGTGCTGTCGGTATAGTTGACGGCAATCTCTGCGAAATTACTTGGTTGTTGTTAACGTACGCGTATCTGTTCTAAGCGATGTAGTTTATCGCCGCGATGGGATTCGTTGCCCCCATCACCAGGCTGTCGGGTTGAGTGAATTGGCCTAGCTGTAGGTCGTAGAGTCGATATATCAGCACCGCCGCCGACACAGTATGTCTTGTCTAGGAGTGTCTTTGTCCAAGTTTATCTTCGTTGTCAATGTACGTCAGCAGCCAGGATAGATCCTGTGACGAGATTTCGTTATGAATTTGGACAACAACAGTCAGTTTCTGCAGGAGTTGCTTGACGATTCTATTCATATCTTCCCCGATCAGGTTTCCTCCATCAAGACTGAGAATTAATTCTCCCTTGAGAAGACCCACACTATTGGCAAGCAAAGGACCAATACCCTGCAGAATGCACTTGCAAACTGTCTCTTGGTTATCTGAATTGCTCAGGCAGCGTTCTTGGAGTTTCCAATAGTCGTTTAGCCAGTCTTGGCATATATCATAGCACTTCTCTGCCCAGTTTTGAACCTGAGATGATTCTGCTCCCTTTTTCAGCAGGTCTGATGCACTTTGTACAAAGTCTAACTGGGTGAAAACTGCATACCGAATAGTGACGATCAATTGCTCGCATACTTCCTTATGTGATGCATTCCATCGGCGTTCTAGATGGTTCAGTAGAGTATCCCAACTTGTCATTTTGATTTCTTCCTCTTTACTATCAAGTACCATTGGACATTTGTCAAGTCCGAGTTAGGGTTCCAGACGCACAGATATCTCCCATACATCCTGATACCCGTCGAAGAACATAGACTCCAAGGGAATGCCTAGCGGATTCCATCCTCTCGCAATATCTCGAACACGTCTGAACCCTGGAGTAATTTGTCCGTGCAAGCCTCTACTTTCCAACCCCTGCTCTATTGCTCTGATAGCCCCTGGAACTTGCCCTAGGTCTGTTGCAATATAGATGTAGCCTTGGGCCGAGACCATCTGAGATGCCGCTTCAGCAGCGTTCACTACACGGTCTTTTGTTGATCCAGGGGCAATGGCTATCACTTCATCAAACTGACCAATATAGAAAGGAGCTTCCAAGTAATTCGCTTGTACGATTCCGATGTTGCTGTATGAACTGTGAGCCGCCCGTACCTTTGCCAGTTCAGTCATTTCATCAGAGTATTCTACTCCAACGATAAGTCTACCAGGACGTGCTTCAGCGATCCGAAGCAAGTTTTCGCCTCCGCCCGAGCCAAGTTCCACGACCCGTCCAAGTGGCACATCATCGGCATGCCGCGCCACATTATCCGCAACACCGGGCACACCCGGCACAATCAGGGCCGCAAAGTCGAGAGGCACCATATAGCACGACAGAGCGTCGGAACCGAACACACACCGCCCGGCGTCGCTCGCCAGGTCCCAGGCATCCCACAGAGTGTCGATAAAGTGGCCGGTACTGTCGGTATAGTTGACCGGATTGTTGTGAACGTACGCGTACCTGTTCCAGGTGATGGGATTCGTTGCCCCCATCACCAGGCTATCGGGTAGAGTGAATTGGCCTAACTGTGGGTCGTAGAATCTGGCTCAAGTACCGCAGGTACTCGTAGTCGTACAGGCTAATTGTACCATGCCATCGCTATAAGGAAACCGTTGTATGTGACGGGGCAAAAATTCTTATTCCAATTTCTTTTTTGCTTGTCGTTGCGCTTTCTTAGCTCGACATCGTTCTTCGATACAGTTAGCCATCTCCTGCAACTCTGATTTACTCACACCATAAACAGGATCTATGTCTAGATCATACTTTTCGAGCAACTCTTGATATTCTGACGTACCAGGCTGAAGCCCTAGCAAGACAGCCTGGATAAATTCTTCCGGTGGGCGATAATGATGCTCTACGACGTAATGGTAAATTAGATTAGGGGCAGCATAGACCCTACCAGCCCCACCAAACACGCGGATCTCCGCTGAACCGAGTACCAGGCTCTTTGTTCCACGTTGAACAGCCAACTGCGTCGAAGACGATGTTGTACACAGTTCGCAGCGATGGGAACCTCGTGTTTGAACCACAGATACACAACAAAAATCCCACAATCTATCAACAAAGGCATCAGATACATTGCCAGTGGAATAGTTATGGACAGCGTCTAGCCAGCCAATGTTTAGAGCATCTAGTACCTTTCTCCCAACATGATATTCGTACGGAGATAGATCCGGGTAGTATGTCATCTCATAGTCCTCTCATAACTGTGTTATGGATTCATCAAAGCATCAATCACCTCGGATGATCGTTCACTAAAGCACCAGGCACAAATTACTCTATCAGGAGAGTTAATCAACCTCTTGAACTCGTCGGGATTCTGCTCCAGCAACTTGTATACATCCTTTACTTTTACGTGGTCGAAACCTAAATCTGCGAATCTCCTTTTATCTCCCGTGAAGAACCAAACAGCAGGGTCGTAGTCACCGATAAGGCCTCCATCAATACCAGATAAGACTATAACCTGTCCGGGATACTTGTCCACCAACCTGTAAAAATCGCTAGGAATGATTTTATCTTCTGACACCCAAACCCTACCTCCACCCCGATTCCGTACTGAATAAAAGCGTGGAGCATTGTGATTGCGGTCAATGCGACCGCCGAGTTGCGGTAGATAGTCATCAACCGTAGGTATCCAATCGTTGATATGCCGTCCACCAAATTTGTACCTCGTGCCAACAGCATCCCCCACATCATCGGCGTGCCGCGCCACATTATCCGCGACACCAGGCACACCCGGTGCAGCCAGGAATAAGGCATCAAAGGGCAGCATGTAGCACGACAGTGCATCGTTGCCGCCAAAGCAGCCCTGGAAATCGTTCGCCAGGTCCCAGGCATCCCACAGGGTGTCGATAAAGTGGCCGGTACTGTCGGTATAGTTGACGGCAATTTCTGCGAAATTGCTTGGTTGTTGTGAACGTACGCGTACC